>NZ_JBEYAB010000007.1:0-490642 GCF_040631445.1 Streptosporangium sp. NPDC020072
GCGAACGCTTCCAGCCGCTGCCGGGTACGTGTGAGCTGTTCGGGGGTCACATCCGGAGCGAACCATCACACGGTGGCATTGACCAGTCACAACAGGCTGACCTAACAAAGCACTACTAGCGAATGTAGGCAGGAGTGGCGAGATAGCCGCCGACTCAGCGCCTAACCTGTCCGACAACGATGAGCTTCTGCCGGCCTGGAAGCCCCGTGCAGCGACGGACATCAGCGTCCGACGGGACCATCTTTTCATCGGCCGCGTTTCCGCCAAGCTGAACACGGTCTCCATCAAGGAAGCTCCCGACACCCTTGACGTCCACGCCGCGACGACCATCGACGACTATCGGTTCGGTGCCAGGCGGCCAGATGGGAATGTTGATGCCGTCGCCCGCCTGCAGAACCACACATTTGCTCGCTGCGTGGTAGGCGAGCCGACTCTCGATCCCCACCGCGCCAGTGTCTCCGCCGGTGTGCACCAGGATGACCGGATCACTGCCGATTGCCTGGATCCACCCGGAAGTGGCCGAACAGGCGGCGACCGCCGAGCAGAGCAGCAGGGCCACGCCCTTTTTCCAATATATGGAAACCATATTCGAGTCCAGATCATCAATATGGGAGAATGGCCCAGCGGCAAAGCTGGACCATTCAGATTACAGCTTTTTGGTCAGCAGGTGGGACACGTCCATACGTTCCAGGCGGTCCCAAGCCCGTCTGCATCATTGATGCGGTCAGTGGCGACGAACGTAGTCGTCCCTCCAGTTGCCGAGGTAATTCCCCAGGCGGTATTACCGTACCAAAGCGGTCCGCCGCTGTCACCGCCCTGAGCGACCGGGGGAGGGGACCCATCGAATATCACATCGATGCCGCCGAACCAGTCTCCGGGCATACCGGTCATGCGATAGGTGACATCCGAGTCAACGATAGTCCCGCAGTTGTATTCGCCGTCCGTGGTGTGACTCGTCCGGCCGAAGAAGCAAACGCGGGAACCTTCAACGGGACTCGTGCCGTTGGCGGTCACATATCGTGGCCGGTTGAGCGCGGCGTAAAAAGTTCGGGTGAACGTGAGATTCACCGATCCCGACTGGACCAGCCGAGAGAAGTCGTATTGTCGGCTTGCATTCTGAGTGAAGCCGAGAGTAGTTCGGTTTCCGGTATAGTTCGGATGATTGAAATAGAACCAGTACTGATCGCCGGAGAATTCCCAGCAATGCCGCGAGCTGGTGGTGGAGTGGTAGCCGTCGGAACGGATCAGGTTGAAGGCGCTGGTGCAGTTCCAGACCGTTCCGGTGGTGCCGCTCGCGAGAATTCCGCCACCGCGGAGGTAGGGGTCATCGGCTGCGGCACTGGCCTTCTGACCATCGGCTGCGGCACTGGCCTTCTGACCAACGGGCGTGGCGGGACGAAGGTTCAGGTCGTCGCTGACTTTGATCTCGATGCGCATCCGGGGGTTGACCGGAGGCTGGAGCTGCAGGGCGGAGAGCACAGCGCCGCGCTGCCCGGGATCCTTTAGACCCTTCTGTGGCTCGACCTCGAAGTGAATGACGCCGGTTTCGATGTCATATTTACCCACATAGGCAGCCACCTCGGCACGTTTGCCGAGTTCCTTGGAGCTTGACTCGAGCGTCTCTCGCAACTCCTTTTTGGAGAAACCCTTGTCACCTATCAGCTCGACTTCACCCGGCAGCGTCCTGGCTAGCTGGAGCGCCAGTTCTGGAATCTTCCCTTTGAACCCGATTCTCGCCGTACGACCGTCATTGAGAAGGTTGGTGCCGGATGCCTCGTCCGGGAAGGCGCTCTCCAATTTGTTGTGCACCGCCTGCAGAGCGGTCTGCCAGGCATATCTGTTGATGGCCTCGGCATGAGGGATGCCCTCGTCCTCGGCGACTTGGCCGAGATCGATGAGTTCCTCGATTCGAATACCGTCGATCTTGACCGGCGGATAATAGGCCGGGCCGTCCGGCTGGTCGGCTACCTCGGACGGGTTAGCTGCTGCGAGATCGCGCGCGTACTTCTCCAGGGCGGGCCTGAGGTCGGCGCCAGCGCTCTTTGCTTCCGCGACGAGGCGGTTGATAGTGGGTCGCTCGGGCTTCGGCTGGCTCTCACGCGTAAGGGTGACTCGATGGGTTCCGTCCGGGAGTTCAATCGCTTGAATTCCGCCGACCGATGGCACTGGCTCCGTATTTGCTACGGCTAGCTCAGGCGTGAGCGTTAACGCGAGGACGGAGATCATCGCTAGGGCTAATTGTGCTCTCAAGCATCTCTCCATATCGGGACGACATAATCGATTGACACCATAAATTACCGTGAGTCAGCATGATCGTATCATTGGCCTTAATTTCCTGCAATACCAAAATTTTTTCGAGTTGGGTGCAATTCCTGTCCAGCACCCGCGCCGCCAAGCCCAAGTGACTATCTAAACGACATTGGGGTGAACAGGGCCGACACCAAGGCGTCGATTCTGCTGGGGGCCATCGGTATCGCGGTCAGCGGTGTGGTCGGCGACATGGTGAACGGCGTCGTGAACGGGTCGTGGGGGGCCTCCTGGCCGTGGTTGCGCTGGACCGCGGCGGGGGCGGCCTTCCTGTCGGTCACGATGCTGTTGATGGCCCTGTATCCGAGGCGGATCGGGTTGCGCCGCCCGTTCGTCAACGCCTACTTCGGGGACGTGGTCGCGCACTCCGGCCCCGAGGCTCTGCGCGCCTCGCTCGAAGGGCCGTCCCCCGACGAGCTGGGACGGCTCACCGACCAGATCCACACGATCAGCCATATCGTCTCCACGAAGTACCGGTTGATCCAGCTCGCCCTGTGGTGCCTGGCCGTCTCGGTGCTGAGCGGCGTCCTGACCGTCGTCACGGCCACACTTTGAACCCCACACCCCGGGCCGGTAATGGTTAGGATCAGAGGGATATGCCCTGTGCTGGGGGAGACCCGAGGGGGGACGGTGACCGAGCACACGCCTCAGGAACACCGTCCACGTGGCTCCTTCGTGGCCGCCGCGGCGGCGCTGTCCCGGCTGGGGCGGCTGCGTGACCTGCCGGTCATCCTCACACTGGCGTGGGTCGGCTGGCTGGCCATCCCGTGGCCGTCCAGCGGCCTGACCCAGGCCAGGGGCCTGACCACCGGCGTCCAGGACATGGACGCCCCCGCCGCCCCCGCCGTACGGCCCGCGGCCGCGGGGACGGCGTGGACCCTCGCCGCCGCGCCCGCCGCGCCTCCGCCGACGCTGGTCAAACCACCGTCACCGGTCCCGCCCTGCGCCGAGGAACCCTGCGCCGGGGAGGCCGAGGAGCCGGGGGCCGGGAAGCCCGGGGCCGAGGGAGACCTGGCCCGGCTGATCGCCGGGGAGCGGGCACGCATCGCCGGAGAGGTGCACGACGCGGCGGGGCACGGCCTGGCGACCATCGCCATGCAGGCCGGGCTCGCCCTGCTGATGTTCGACGAACACCCCGACCAGGTCCGCGAGTCGCTTGAGGCCATCCGCGCGACCAGCACACGGGCACTCGGACAGCTCCGCTCCGCACTCGACCTCGTCGAGTCGGGGCCCTCCGACGACCTGTCGGAGTTGTTCGCCGGGGTGCGGGCCGCGGGGCTCGCCGTCACGGTCGAGCCCGCCAGGCCGTACGTCCCGCCGCAGCTTGAGGACGTGGTCTACCGGGTGGTGCGTGAGTCGCTGACCAACGTGCTGCGCCACGCCGGTCCCACCCAGGCCGCCGTCAGGATCGCGCACGGCCGGGACGGCCTGCGCGTCGAGGTCCTCGACCGGGGTTCCGGTACGGCGGGCACACCGGCCGGTACGGCGGACACGCCCGTCGAGGGGCGCGGGCTGACCGGGATGCGGGCCAGGGTGGTCCGGGCCGGTGGCTCGTTCGAGGCCGGCCCCCGGGAGGACGGCGGCTTCCACGTCACGGCCCACTTCCCGCAGGGGACGGACGCCACCAAGGCCGACTTCCCGGTGGAGGCGAACACCTCCAAAGCCGACTTCCCATCCGAAGCCGGTCTTCCATCTGGAGTCGGCCTTTCGCCCGAGGGCGATCTCCCGTCCGCGACCGGCCTCCCGCCCAGGGTCGTATGAACGAGCGCGTGGGCACGGCGCCGATCCGGGTGGCGCTCGCCGACGACCAGGCCGTCGTACGGATGGGGCTGCGGGCGCTCATCGAGCGCGAACCCGACCTGGAGTTCGCCGGGGAGGCCGCCGACGGCGCCGGGGCGCTGCGGCTGCTCGGTGAGACACGTCCCGACGTGCTCCTGCTGGACATCCGGATGCCGGGCATGGACGGCCTCGAAACGCTGCGGGCCATCGCCGCCGACCCCGGGCTGGCCGCGACCAGGGTGGTCGTCGTCACGACCTTCGAGGTCGACACCTACGTCTTCGCCGCGCTCCAGGCGGGTGCCAGCGGGTTCGTCCTCAAGGACAGCGCGCCCGAGGAGCTGACCCGCGCCATCAGGGTCGTCGCCTCGGGAGAGGCCCTGCTGTCCCCCTCGGTCACCAGGAAGGTCATCGGCCTGTTCGGCAGGCACGACGCCGCCCCGGTCGAGGGGATCGACACCCTCACCCCGAGGGAACGCGAGATGGTCGCCTGGGTCGCCACCGGCCGGTCGAACGACGAGATCGCCGCCGAACTGGTCATCAGCCCGGAGACCGTCCGCACCCACGTCAGCCGCGCCATGGTCAAGCTGCGCGCCAGGGACCGCGCGCAGCTCGTCGTCTTCGCGGTCAGGTCCGGACTGGCGTCCCCCTGAGGTCCTTGAGGAAGCCCCGGTAGGCGCGCTGTTCGAGCTGCGCCTCGATCTGTTTGACCGTCTCAAGGCCGACACCGACCATGATGAGCAGGGTCGTCCCGCCGAACGGGAAGTTCTGCTGGGTCCCCGGGTCGCGCAGCAGTACGAACGCGACGATCGGGATCAGCGACAGCACGGCCAGGTAGGCGGCGCCGGGCGCGGTCAGCCGTGACAGCACGAACGCCAGATAGTCCGCGGTCGGCCGTCCGGGACGGATGCCGGGCACGAACCCGGAGTAACGCTTCATGTTGTCGGCCACCTCGACCGGGTCGAAGGTGACCGAGACGTAGAAGTAGGTGAAGGCCACGGTCAGCAGCAGGTAGGCCGTCACGTAGACGGGGTGGTCGCCGGAGGTGAGATAGCGCTCGATCCAGGCCGCGACGGGCCCCGTGCCGCCGGTGAACTGCGCCACCAGCTGCGGCAGGAACAGCAGCGACGAGGTGAAGATGACGGGGGTGATCCCGGCCTGGTTGACCTTGAGCGGCAGGTAGGTCGAGGTCCCGCCGTACATCCTGCGGCCGACCGCCCGCTTGGCGTACTGGACCGGGACGCGCCGCTGCGCCTGCTCGACGAACACCACGGCGGCGACCAGGACGATCCCGGCGGCCAGCATCGTGACCAGCGCGAACGGGTTGAGCACGAAGATGTTCGACAGGTAGGACGGGAAGACGGCGACCACCTGCGTGAAGATCAGGATGGACATGCCGTTCCCGATCCCCCGTTCGGTGACCAGCTCACCCAGCCACATGATCATGGACGCCCCCGCGACCAGCGTGACCACGATCACCATCGTCGTCAGCATCCCCTGGTCCCGCAGGAGCTGCCGCCCGCAGGTGGGGAAGATCCGGCCCGTGCGGGCCAGTGAGACGACGGTCGAGGCGTCCAGTACGGCGAGCGCGATCGTCAGATACCGGGTGTACTGGGTGATCTTCGTCTGCCCCTGCTGCCCCTCCTTCTTGAGCGCCTGCAGCCGGGGAACCGTCACCGTGAGCAGCTGGATCACGATCGCGGCGACGATCGACGGCATGATTCCCAGCGCGAAGACCGACAGCTTCAGCATCGCCCCGCCGCTGAACAGCTGCACCGCGTCCAGGATCCCGCCCCGGGCACCGCTCAGGCAGGAGCGCACCGCGTCCACGTCCACCCCCGGCGCCGGGAGGATCTGCCCGAACCGGAACAGCGCGATGATCGCCAGCGTGAACAGGATCTTCTTCCTGAGTTCCGGCACACGGAAGGCTCGGATGAGGAGGGTCGGCATGCGCCGAGTCTTCCTCCGGGGCCGTCGGCCGGGCATCCGCCCACCGGAGGCTTCGCCGTACGCGAATCCGCGTATGCCGGACCGAGAGAGGTCTGAGTGCGGAAATCAGCGGTGGAGACGATCGGGGGAGGCCATCGCAAACAGTGGCCGGTCATCTGCGATGGCATCGGCCGCGACCGGGAGAACACCCGCCGCGCCCGCGAGACCTGACGGTCACAGCCGCACGAGGAACCCGTCCACGACGAGCGTGCGGGCCAACTCGATCTGCTTCGCCTCGGACAGCTCCGGCAGATCGCGCACCTCGAACGGCTCGGTGCTCCTCGACAGGAACAGCATCGCGGCCCGATGGTCCGTGTCGGCGCTCACCAGCGACTGCGCGAACTGTAGCGCGACGCCGTCCGCCATCATCAGTACACGTGAGTAGAGCGGCTGATACCTGACCAAACGGGTCCGTCCGTCGATCCGGGGAGCCTCGACGGCGTTGGGGACCAACTGCCCGACGGGCCGGCATCGGCCACGCCGAACCAGGGCGTCCCCCAGAGCCCCGAAACCTTCGGCCATGACGGCCGGGTCCTCGATGGCCCTGGCCACGTCGCGCAGGAGGTCGTCGAGGCTCGCACGGACGCCCACGTCGTCAACGTGCCGCGGTGGCAACTGGGCGAGGACGCGGTCGTCCCGGTAACTCAGCGCCTCAAGTGCCTCGGTGACGAGCTTCAGCACGGTCGGTGCGTGGATCCCGACGGTCAGGTGGATGGACGGCTCGGCGTTGGCTGTGGCGGCGTGGACGCGGCCGCGCGGGAGGTACAGCGCGTCCCCCGCGTTCAGCCGCAGGACGGCCGGCGCCGGGAGGTCGGACACGACGACCTTCTCCCGGCGTCGCATCTTGTGCGGCGGCACGTCGGCGTCGTCGTGGACGTGCCAGGTTTTGGATCCCTGGACCTGGAGGACCAGCACGTCGTGGTCGTCGTAATGAGGGAGGAAGCCTCGCGATCCGGGCGGCGTGATGTAGGCGTTGACCTGTGTCTCGAAGTTCAGCTCGACCTCAAGGCTGTGGGCCAGTGAGGCGACGGTGGGCACGTGACGCTCGACGCCGTTGATGACGATCGTGTGGCCGTCTGCGAAGTCGTTGCGGATCCGGACGAGGTCAATGGTGCCGTCGGCGAACCTGTAGGAGTCGGGGCTCCTGCGGTCGTTCTCCCGCACGACCGTCACAGTCGACGGTTCCGGCCGGACGATCTCCAGGACGTCCTCGACGGCTGCCGGGTCGAACAGGCTGCCGAAGTAGTCTTCGCGGTCGCGTTCGACGTGGTAGTGCGTGATGCCCCACACCTTCTGCAGGAAGGTCTCCACCGTGAGCGGCTGGAGCAACCGGGCCAGCGTGAATTCGACGGTCATGCGTTCCCAAACTTCGCCGTGATCAGTTCACCGGGATAGCCGTTGCGCACCAGCTCGTCGCACACGTACTGGTACATCACCTTGTAGGCGTCGCAGTACACCGACGGATTGTCGAACCCGTTCCGCTTCGAGAAGCGGTTCTCCAGGTCGCCACCGCGGCAGACATGACGCCACCGGCACCCGGCACATCCTTCGGGCAAGGTGTTGAAGGTCTCCTCGACCTCCAGGAAGACCGGTTCGGCGAGAAATTCGCGCAGGCTGGTTTCTGCGGTGGAGTACACCGGCGTCCCGGTGTACCAGCCCAGTGCCGGGATGAACGTGTCGTCGATCGCGACGGTGCCGTCGCTGCGCGCGATGACGACCTGGTTCTCCTTGCGCGGCCGACAGAACGCCTGGCCGGGGGCCACGTCCGGCCGGAAGTGGTCGAGCAACTGGTCGACGAAGCGGATGTGCACGTCCGTGTTGTCTTCGCTGAACCATTCGTGGAAGAGATCCGAGAGGCACGAACCGTACTGCTTCGCCGCACCCGAGGAGACGAACTCGACGTCATCGGCGTTCCTGTCGGGAAGCAGGAAGGTCATATTCCGCACGCCCAGTGCCCGCAGGTAGCGGTAGACCTCGCGGTAGTCGTTCCCGCTGTGTATGACGCTGACGGTCGACGGCAGCGGACTCCCGGGCCCATGGGCCTCGACGAGCCGCCGGATGGCGTCCTCCGTCCGGCTGAAGCTCGAACGACCATGCCGGTCAAGGCGGAAGCGGTCGTTGACCGTCCGCGGCCCGTCGATGCTGACGCCCACGGCGACGCCGTGCTCGGCGAAGGCCGCGATCCACTGGTCATCGAGCAGCGTGCCGTTCGTCTGGATGCTCAGCAGGACGGTCGCGACCGGTTCGATGACCTCCCGGAGGAGCCGGCACGCCTCAGCGAACCTTCTGACCCCGATGAGGGTCGGTTCGCCGCCGTGGAAGGCGATCTTCGCGCACGGAATGCGCAGCTCCTCACAGCCTTGGGCGATCCAGTGGGCCAGCGCCTCCGTGACGTCGGCGGAGGCGAGTGAAGGCCTGTCGAGCGCCGTCTCCTCGCCCATGTTGAAGTAGTAGCAGTACGTGCAGTTGATGTTGCACCGTTCGGCCACCTTGTAGACGACCTGGAGCGCCCCGATGGAGTCCGGCTCCGTCGGGTTCCATGTCGGCCGGACCACCCTGTCCACCACCGTGCGGGCCTACTTCTGCAGCGGGGCCTGGTCGTAATTCCCGCCGCCGCTCTGGCTGTAGTTGCCGCCGCCACGCTGCGAGTAATTACCGCCGTGCTGGTTGTAGTCGAGGGAGCCCGCGATTACCTCACCCGGTGCGATGATTCCGTTCAGGATGCTTTCTCCGAGGATTTTACGGCCCTCGACGGAAATCGTCGACCGGCCCTCCGATACTTTTTCTTCATTCGCATCCGGCATGACGCGATCTCCTTTCGTGTCAATCAGTGACCGGATCGGCCGTTCTCACGTTTCTTGCGATCAGGGGGCACACCGCACAGGCGCTTGGCCCGGCCTGCGTGAACCAGCGGCATGCCCTCCGGATCGAACAGGCCGGCAGGGGTTCGGCGGCGGTCCCGAGTTCCAGGGCGTCGTCGATCACGAAGCACCGCTCGCCGGTCCAGTTCCTGCAGCCGTCCTCGACGCAGGGCTGGGCGAATCGGAAACGCTCCTCGGGAACCCGCCCTTTGGCGGCGTCGGCCACGAATTCGTCATCGATCCTGAGAGCCGGACGTATGTATCCGAGTCGACCGGTGGCGTCGAAGACCCCCAGCAGGATCGCGTCCCTCTCGCACCGGGCGCTCGGGCAGAGGATCTCCGCCGCCTTCTCCCCGTGGACGCCCACCACGTCAGCTCCCGAAGTCCGGCTTCCTGAGCCCGGTGGCCGCGATCTGCTCGCCGGAGATCTCAACCGCCCAGATTCCCCGTGTCCTCCCGCCGTCGCCCCCTGCCCGCGCGGCCAGGATGGGGTTGTTGATCCATGCCCTTTCGCTGAGGTCGACGCTCGCGAGTTCGATGGCCACCGCTTTCTGCACGGCTTGGTCGATCCTGTCGATCACGCTCTCGTCGAGCTCGAAATCGAGCACCACACGAAATTCGTGTCGCGCCACGGCCGCCTCCTCCACAGTGTTCCCAGGCTTTTATCCCGCTGCGACCCCGGCCGTAATCATGGGAAAACCAAGACAATAACCTCTTTGCGCGATGGATGGCGTCGTCGGGTGTCTTTTTTATCCGGCTTTTCGAGCCGGTCGAGGAAACTGGTTTCAGTGGGGCTTCTCATCCCGCTTCACGGAGTCGGGTGTGCGGATCGCCCTGACGGGTTGACCTGCGCGAAGGACGCTCCAGGCGTTCAGCGGACCACATTTCTGCGACCATGTTCGCGTCCGCACCGAAATGTGGAAGGAACCGGTTCAGCCGAGGTCCCTGGCGCGCAGGCCGGCCTCGAAGCGGGAGTCGGCGCCGAGTGCCTTCATCAGGGCGGCCACCCGGCGACGGTAGGTGCGCAGCGACAGGCCCAGCTCACGCGCCGCGCTCTCGTCCTTGCGCCCGCTGCCGAGCATGGACAGCACCCGCAGGCTCTCCTGGTCGAGTACGGGCGGCGCCGAACGGCGGAACTCGGCCAGGTCGACGGCGGCGTTCCACGCGGTGAGGAACAGCGCGTTGACGTTCGCGACCACGTCGGGGGAGCGGACCACGGTGTAGGAACGCTCGCCGGGGCCGGGCGGCCCGGCCAGGACCGCGAGGAGCCCGTCGACGATGATCGTCTCGTACGGCAGGCCCGTCGTGGAGATCCGTACCAGGGCGCCCCTGCGGGCGGCCTCGTCGAGATGGCGCCGTCCCTCCTCGTCGGCGAGGAGCCGGGCGTCGAAGAGCTTGCGGACGGTCAGGGGACGGTCCTTCACGATCCGGGCGCGCATGCCGGGCATGCTCCAGGTTTCCAGGTCACCGGCCGCGCAGGAGAACTCCCGCCGCGCGCCGAGCAGCAGGTGCCCCACCCGCGCGGTCAGCTCCCGCTCTCCGCGCAGGGTCACGTTCCGATCCTGGTCCACGCCCCAAGTCTGCGGTGCCGCGCCGTACGGGACAAACCCATACAGGTCAGGGCGGGTGGCAGCTTGCTGCCATCGCCTCGCGTGGGGCGGGGCGGAGGCGGCAGGGTCGGAGACATGACGAAACACGTGACGCTCGGTGGTGACAGGCGGATCTCACGTCTCGGGTTCGGGGCGATGCGGTTGCCCGCACGCAGCTGGGACGGCCCCAGAGGCGACAGGGAGGCCGCGCTCGCGGTGCTGCGCCGGGCGGTCGAACTCGGCGTGGACCACATCGACACCGCCGCGTTCTACTCCTACGAGGACCTCTCGTCCAACGAGCTGATCAGGACGGCGCTGCGTCCCTACCCCGAGGACCTGGTGATCGCCACCAAGGTCGGTCCCCGGCGTGGTCCCGGCGGGTGGCTGCCCGAGGCCGGTCCCGGTGACCTGCGCGCCGCCGTCGAGGAGAACCTCACCGGGCTGGGGCGGGACCACCTCGACCTGGTGTATCTGCGGGTCGGCCTGATGGGGACGTCGGAGGAGCCGATCGGGGAGCGCTTCGCCGTACTGGCCGCGCTGCGGGAGGAGGGGCTCATCCGGCACCTCGGGCTCAGCAACGTGACGGCGAAGCAGTTCGCGGAGGCACGGGACATCGCGCCGGTCGTCGCGGTGCAGAACCACTTCCACCTGACGCGACAGGACGACCTTGACCTGCTCGCCGAGTGCGAGCGGGAGGGGATCGCGTACGTGCCGTTCTTCCCGCTCGGCGGGTTCGGGCTGCCGGACGACGGGCGGATCAGGCGGATCGCCGACCGGCACGGGGCCACGGTCGCGCAGGTCATGCTGGCCTGGCTGCTCGCCCGTTCCCCGGTGACGCTGGCCATCCCGGGGACCTCCTCGCTCGCGCACCTCGCCGAGAACATGGCCGCCGCCGACCTCGTGCTGGACGAGCGGGAGGTCACGGAGCTGAACACCCTCGGCCTTCAGCAAGGCTGACATTTTGTTGTGAGATTTGCTGGGGAAGCCTTCTGATCGTTCCCGTGGACGCGTAGGGTCGCGGCCATGACGGCACGGAGATCCATGTGATCGTGACGGAGCTGAACGTCTATCCGCTCAAGAGCTGCGCGGGCACCGCGCTGCGGGAGGCGGAGATCACGCCCAGGGGGATACGGCACGACCGCGAGCTGATGCTCGTCTCGCCGGACGGCACGCACCTGTCCCAGCGGGAGGTGCCGGGGATGGCGCTGTTGCGGCCGGTCTACGACGGCGACAAGCTCAGGGTCGAGCCCCCCGACCCGTCCGCGACGGCCCCGCTCACCCACGAGGTACGGCGTGACCTGCCCGCGCGGGACATCACCCTCTTCAACGCCCCGCACCGGGGCGTTGACCAGGGGGAGGAGGCGGCCGACTGGTTCTCCACGGTGCTCGGCGTCCCCTGCCGCCTGGTGTGTTTCCCCGACGACCACGTCCGCAGGATCAACCTGAAGCACGCCGTCGGGGAGCTCCGCTACGCCGACGCCCTCCCGCTGCTGGTCACCTCGGCCGAGTCGCTGGCCGAGCTGAACACGCGGCTGGCGGAGCCGGTGCCGATGAACCGCTTCCGCCCGAACATCGTCGTCTCCGGCTGGCGCGAGCCGTTCGAGGAGGACGGGGTGCGGCGGCTGCGGATCGGCGAGATCGAGGTCGAACTGGTCAAACCCTGCGGGCGCTGCGTGATCGTCAACGTGGACCAGGCGACGGGGGCCAGGGGCCGGGAGCCGCTGCGCACACTCGCCGGATACCGGACCGTCAGGACGGACAAGCCACGCGTCGTCTTCGGCAAGTCCGGCCTGCCCCACACCCCGGGCACGATCCGCGTCGGCGACCCGGTCGTCCTCCTGGAGTGACAATCTGTCATTGGATTGTCACTTTATCCTGACCGGCTGGCGATGGCCGTTCGAGTCCGGTCGTTCCTGTGGGGCTTGGTGCCGGTCCGGCCGACGCCCCCGCCCCGGTGAGGGGCGTCGGCCGGCGGCCGGTCACAGGTAGGCGCCGTCGAAGGGGACGCCGTCCCACAGGGCGCGCTCGTGCCCCCTGGGGTCGTCGGCCACCCTGGGGGAGAGGTCCCAGATCATCGTGGCGCGCCGCGGCACCCGGTAGGCGGGCCAGGCGGGACGCGGGACCGTACGGCGCGCGTCCGGGTCGCCCGTGCGGGCGAAGGAGGCCCAGGCGTCGACCATCTGGGCCGACAGGGTCGTCAGCCGCGCCCGGTCGGTCCGCAGGGCCTCGGGACCGCCCTGGACGCCGACGAAGCGCAGCGTGCCGAACATGAACGGCAGCTCGATCGTGTGCACCGCCCCGACGCCCTTCGGCGGCGCCCAGTCGAACTGGTACACGTAGGTCGGCCGCCAGCGGCTCTGCGCCTCGGCGAGCCTCAGGGCGGGCACCCGCATGCCCTGGTCGGTGAACATCGCCAGGGCCGCGGCCTGCTTCGTCCTGTCCCTGCGGTAGACCTCGGTCATCCGGGCGCGCCGGGCGGCCAGCTCCTTCGGGAAGAACGCGTCGTACTGCTCGGCGAGGGTTCCCAGCCCGTCCTTGGAGTACTGGCCGAAGAAGTTCATCTCGTCCCGGTCGGTGCCGATCAGCAGGTCGATCCCCCGGGCGTTGCCCGCCTTCACCCGTTTGGTCACCGTGTCGCGGACCAGCGTCCCGTCGATGTACGGGCCGAAGTAGAGCGCGTGCCCGGCCGCGCCGGGAAAGGCGGCCACGGCCTTCTCCTGGACCCTGAGAAGCTCGGCCACGGGCATCGTCCGCAGCGCGGCGAGGTCGCGCACCGGCAGGGTCGAGGCCAGCTTCCGTTCGAACGCCGCGGTGTGCACCAGGGCCCCGCTGCCGCTCTGCAGTACGGCCCTGCGGAACAACCGCTCGGGGTGGTCGGTGGCGAGCATCGCGCTGATCGAGAACGCGCCCGCGGACTCCCCGACCACGGTGACGTTGGCCGGGTCGCCGCCGAAGTCGGCCACGTGGTCGCGCACCCAGCCCAGCGCCGCGATCTGGTCGCGCAGCCCGTTGTTGCCCGAGCCCCGATAGGCAGGGTCGAGGCCGCCGAGTTCGGCCCAGCCGAGCAGCCCGAGCCGGTAGTTGAGCGAGACGACCACCGCGTCCCCCTTGGTGGCCAGGTTCGTCCCGTCGTAGCGGGGCTCGTTGCCGGTGCCGTACGCGGCGGCGCCGCCGTGGATGAAGACGATCACCGGTCGTTTCGAGCGGTCAGGCTTCGGCGTCCACACGTTCAGGTGGAGGCAGTCCTCGTCGGTGTAGACCTTCCTGTCGTCGGGATAGTCCTCCGACATCTGGTCGCGGCCCTGGGGGCAGACCCTGGTGCCGTCGACGGCCTTGAGCGTGCCCCGCCACGGGGACACCGGGCGCGGTGGCCTGAACCGGAGCCTCCCGACGGGTGGTTGCGCGTACGGGATGCCGCGGAAGGCGCACAGGCCGTCCGTGGCCGTCCCCGAGACGACGCCGAGCGCGGTCCGGGTCACGCAGGCCGTACCCCCGGCTGCGCCGGCGGTGGAAGCGCCGGACGCGGTGGCGGGTACGGCCAGCGTCATGGCCGCCCCCGCGACGGCCAGGGCGGCGGGCAGGGAGATGGGCAGGCGGAGCGAACGGAGCATCGAGACCTCCTCGGCTGTGCGGATCGAGGAGAGCCTCGCGGCTGAGGGCACCGTCGCGGATCGGCCTGCCGAGCGAACCCGGAATCACCCGCGAGAACCAGGAACCAGAGAGCGGGGAACCACTCCGAGGCGAAAGGCCGACAGGGCCGGGAACCGCGCAGGGACCAAAAGTGCCTGCCGGGCGGGGGCTGGGGCACCACACGGGGCCAAGAGGACCTACGGGAGCCGTACGGAGACAGGGGACCGGGGCTACGCGGAGCCGGGGACGGTCAGGCCTGACTCGTAGGCGAACACGACGGCCTGGGCCCGGTCCCGCAGGCCGAGTTTGGTCAGCAGGTTGCTCACGTGCGTCTTGACCGTGTGCTCGCTGACCACCAGTTCGGCGGCGATCTCGGTGTTGGACAGCCCCCGGGCGATCAGCCGCAACGTGTCGGTCTCCCGGTCGGTCAGCTCGCCGAGCCGTCTGCGCAGCTCCGGCCTGGCGGTGCCGCGCCGTACGACGTCCTCGATCAGCCTGCGGGTCACGGCCGGGGCGAGCAGCGCCTCCCCCGAGGCGACGAGCAGGACCGCGCGCACGAGTTCCTCCCGCCGCGCGTCCTTGAGCAGGAAGCCCCCGGCCCCGGCGCGCAGCGCGTCGTAGACGTACTCGTCGACGTCGTACATCGTCAGGACCAGCACCTTCGCCGAGGTGCGGCGGCAGATCTCCACCGTGGCCGCGACGCCGTCCATCCGGGGCATGCGGATGTCCATGAGGACCAGGTCGGGCTGGAGTTCGACGGTCTTGGCGACGGCCTCGGCCCCGTCGGCGGCCTCCCCGACGACCGTGATGTCGGGGTGGGCGTTGAGGATCAGCGAGAAACCGGCGCGGAACAGGTCCTGGTCGTCGGCGACGAGCACACGCATGGGAGCCCCTGTCAGAGAGAGCCGAGGGGGAGGACGGCGGTGACGGTGAACCCCCGGGGATCGACGGTGAGGCCGCCCCCGCAGGAGGCCGCGCGTTCGCGCATCCCGACGACACCGTGTCCCTCGCGGAACTCGGCCGTGCCGCCGCCCCCGTCGGTGACCTCGATCGTCAGCGCCCGTCCCGACCAGGTCAGGCGCAGCCGCGCGGTGCGTACGGCCGCGTGCCGCAGGACGTTCGTCAGGCACTCCTGGACGATCCGGTAGGCGGCGATGTCCACCGCCGCCGGGACCGGCGACCGGGTCCCGTGCTCCTCGACGACCACGTCGAGACCGGCCCCACGGGTGCGTTCGACCAGGTCGGCCAGGGTTTCGAGGCCGGGCTGCGGTTCGCGGACCGGGCCGTCCCGCAGTGTCCCGAGGATCAGGCGGAGCTGGCCGACGGCGTCCCGCCCGGCCGTCGCGATCGCCTCGAACACCATCTCCGCCCGCGCCGGGTCGTCCCGCACGACCAGGGGCCCCGCCTCGGCCTGCACGACCATGAGCCCGACCGAGTGGGTCACGATGTCGTGCATGTCGCGGGCGATGCGGGTGCGTTCCTCGGCGACCGCCGCCGCCCGTTCCTCACGCAGCCGCCGCGCGCGTTCCTCGACCATCCCGCGCTGCGCGCGTCTGGCCCTGGCGCCGACCCCCAGCGCGTAGGCGGCGACGTAGGCCGTCACCACGTAGCGGAAGGTGTCGAAGTCCTCGTGCGGCAGGATCAGGGAGGTCAGCACCCCGACGGCCAGCAGCCCGACGCCGATCATCCGCAGCGTCGGCGGGGCGAGGGCCGCGATGGTGTAGGTGCACACCAGCGGGCCGTACGGCATGAGCAGGAACGGCGGATGCGTGAGCGCGTCCTGCATCAGCACCAGCGCCGTCATCGCCAGGCCCGCGACCAGGCTCGCCGCGATCAGCAGCGTCCGCCGCCACAGGACCGGCGCCGAGGACAGCAGGGCCAGGACCACGACCCACCACGGCTGGAGGCGAGGCAGCAGGACCGGTACCACCGTCGCGGCCGTGACGACGGCGGCGATCGCGACGTCGGCCCGGGGCACGCGCAGGAGGTTCGGCGCGCGTAGGGAGTCCACTGGTGTCACCGTCCGGGTCGAAAGCCCCATTGAGGAGCCCTGTAAGGCTATGCGCCGTTGGACTCCCGCCCCGTTCGACGGCCAGGCCGCCGACCATTGAGGAGTCCTGTAAGGCTATGCGCCCCCCACCGGGACACGCCTCCCTCGCCCGACCGAGGCCGCCCTCCCTCCCGGGAGGGAACTCTCTGGGCCTGCTCCCATAGGGGAACCTCCAGTGCCAACTCCCGGGGGCGGGATCCAGGCGGCGAGGTCCACGTGCAAGGGCTCACGCCCGGGGATTCACGACGTGACGCCCATGTCCCGAGGCCCGTGCCCAGAGGGCTCACGCCGGGATTCACGATGTGACGCCCGCATCCCGAGGCCCATGCCGGAGGACTCACGGCCCGAGGTCGGTGAGGAACTCGCGCAGGGCCCTGCGGTAGGGCTCGATCGTGGTGATGTCGGCGTACTCCTCGGGGCCGTGCTGCCCGTCCCCGCCGATGCCGAAGATGACGGCGTCGATGCCCCGGCGGTAGTAGAAGCGGCCGTCGGCGGCGCCGTGCTTGCGCAGCAGGGCGCCGTCGTAGCCCTGGTTGCGCGCCGCCCGCCGCAGCCCGAGCACCTCGGGCCGTTCGGGGTCGGCGTGGTGCGGCGGGGCGACGTGGGTGACGACGGGCACGACGCCCGGCGCGCAGAAGGCCGCCAGGTGCGCGGTGACCTCCTCCTCGGTCCTGCCGTCCAGGTCGGGGTCACCGGCGGGGAAGCGGATGTCCAGCCACGCCTCCGCCTGGTCGGGCACCTGGTTGCGGGCCGTGTTGGAGGTCTCGATCCTGGCGACGTTCACCGTGGTCCGCCAGGCCTCCTCGGTCGCCACGGGGTAGCGCTCAAGCAGGGCCCCCAGGCTGCGGTTCAGCTTGAGCAGCGCGTTGTCGCCGAGCCACTGGTAGGCGCTGTGCGCGCCGAGTCCGTTCGCCCGCAGGTTCGCGGACACCATGCCCTTGGAGTCGGTCACGACCCGCAGCCCGCTCTGTTCGCCGATGACGACGAAGTCGGCGGTCACGCCCTGGTCGATCTGGTGGGCCGTGCCGTCCAGGCCGCCGACCTCCTCGTCGGTGACGAGCTGCAGCCCGATCGGGTACGGCAGCGCCCCGGCGAGTTCGCGGAAGACGAGTGTCTCGACCAGCGCGGAAACCTTCATGTCGTGGGCGCCCCTGCCGTACAGGCGGGTGCCTTCGAGGCGGGGCCTGAACTGGTGCGGCGGCGCGGGCACCACGTCGAGGTGGGCGTTGAGGATGACCCGGAACCGGGGCCTGCGGGGACCGGGGTAGACGAGCGCGCTCGGCTTGCCGTTCGAGACGAACCGTTCGACCGTGAACGAGTCGTCGGCGAGGAGGCCGAGCACGAGTTCGAGCGCCTCACGCAGGTCGCCGGGGCGGTCGGCGGTCGACGGCACGGCGAGCAGCCGCCGTGCCGTCACGAGGAGGGAGTCCAGATCCACCGCCTCATCGTCCCCCGCCCCGGCGCTTCCGTCACCCGTCACGGGCGGAGGAAGCACATGATGACGAACCTGGTCACGTGCGAAAGAAACCACACGCGAACGAACCATGCGTGAACAGGCCACGGGCAGGTGAATCCACCACGAGCGGACGAATCACACGATTGACTCCGTCACGGTGGACGAACCGCACGATGACGAACCCGGTCGCGTGTGGACGGACCACGGCAGGTGAATCCGTCACGCGTGGGCGAGGACGAGGGTGAAGTCCCCCGTCGGGTCGGTGTAGGTCCGGCTCGGGGTGAATCCGGCCGCGACCAGTTCCCGGCGGAGTCCCTCCTGACGGAACTTGGCGCTGATCTCGGTGCGGGTCTCCTCTCCCGCCTCGAAGGAGACCGACAGGTCGAGGGCGGCGATCCGCACGGTCATGGCGCGGCTCGCGCGCAGTCGCATCTCGATCCAGTCGTTGCGCTGGTCGTACAGCGCGACGTGTTCGAAGGCGTCCGGTTCGAAGTCGGCGTCGAGCCGGTGGTTGAGCACGTGCAGGACGTTCCTGTTGAAGGCCGCCGTCACCCCGGCCGCGTCGTCGTAGGCCGCGACCAGCCGCCCGGTGTCCTTCACCAGGTCGGCTCCCAGCAGGAAGGAGTCGCCGGGGGAGAGGGTGGCGCGCAGCTCCTTGAGGAACACGGCCCTGGCCTCGGGGTCGAGGTTGCCGATGGTGCCGCCGAGGAAGGCCACCATCCGCCGTCCCCGCTTGGGCAACAGCGCCAGGTGGCGTTCGAAGTCGGCGCAGACCGCGTGCACCGCCATCCCCGGGTAGCGGGCGGCGAGGCGCCGCGCGGCGTCGCCGAGGGTGACGGCGTCCACGTCGACCGGGGTGTAGGCGCGCAGCGTCCCGGCCGAGGCCAGGGCGTCGAGCAGCAGCACGGTCTTCTCGCTGGTCCCCGAGCCCAGTTCGACCAGCGTGTCCGCCCCGCTGTCGGCGGCGATGTCGGTCGAGTGCCTGCGCAGGATGGACAGCTCCCTGCGGGTCGGGTAGTACTCGGGCAGCCGGGTGATCTGGGAGAACAGCTCACTGCCCGTCTCGTCGTAGAACCACTTGGGCGGCAGCCACTTGGGGTCGGACGTCAGCCCGGCGCGGACGTCGTGCTCAAGGGCCTGGCTGAGGTAGTCGTCACCGAGATGGTTGGTCAGGCGTACGTCGGACTGGCTGACGGGCATGATGACTCCTTGGATGTCGCAGGTCACAGCGGCTGGACGCGCACGCCGTCGATGGACGCGAGGACCAGACTCCGATCCGGTACGGCCTGCCAGCCGGACCGGTCGTCGAGCGGTTCGCTCGCCACGAGCACGCCGTCTTCGAGGTTGAGGAAGAGCGTGTCCCCCCAGGTGGTCGCGGCGAGGGAGGAGCCGTCGCAGGCGAGGAGGTTCAGCCGCCCGGCGGGGTCCTTGGCCCCGGCGGTGACGACGACCTCGGACAGGGCGTCGCCGAGGGTGAGTCCGGCGCGGCGCCGTACGAAGACGGCGGCGGCGACCCAGGCGGCGTCGCAGGTGCTCTCCGCTCCCGCGTCGCCCGCCAGCTCCCTGACGGGGCCTCGGGCGACGCGGCCGTTGTGGCTGAGCAGCCACGCCCCATCGGCGAAGGGCGCGGTGGCGCTCTCCTCGATCGGCATGCCCTCGCTGGCCGACCGTACGGCCGCCAGCAGGCAGCTTGAGCGGGCGACCTCGGCCAGGGCGGGCAGGTTGGCGTCGGCCCACATGGGGACCGAACGGCGGTAACGGACCGGTTCCGCGCGGCCGGCGTCGTACCAGCCGATGCCGAAGCCGTCGGCGTTGATGAGGCCGTGGCGTTGCATGCGCGGGGCGTAGGACTGCCGCAGCAGGCCGTGCTCCGGTTCACTGACCAGTGAGGCGACGGACCGGGGAGCGCCGAGCCAGGCGGCGTGGCGGCACATCTAGCGGTGCTCCGGACGCTCGGCGGACACGGACCGGGCACAGCGGAAGCCCGTGAAGATCTGCCTGCGGATGGGGTGGTCCCAGTTCCTGAACGTCGTGCGGACCGCGGCCGGGTCGGCCGCCCACGAGCCGCCGCGCAGCACCCGGTAGTCGCCGCCGAAGAAGACCTCGCTGTACTCGCGGTAGGGGAAGCTGCGGAAGCCCGGGTAGGGCAGGAACTCCGAGGAGGTCCACTCCCACACGTCCCCGATCATCTGCTCGACGCCGTAGAAGCTCGCCCCGGCGGGGTAGGCGCCGAGGGGGGCGGGACGTGCCGCGCGGTGCCCGAGGTTGGCCAGCCCGGGGTCCGGGTCGTCGTCCCCCCACGGGTACTTCCTGGCCCGTTCGGCCTCCGGGTTCCAGCCGCAGGCCTTCTCCCACTCGGCCTCGGTCGGCAGCCGTTTGCCCGCCCAGCGGGCGTAGGCGTCGGCCTCGTGCCAGCTCACGTGCTGTACGGGCTCGTCCATGGGCACCGGTTCCGGCCTGCCGAACCGGGTCCGCCACCAGGTGTCGCCGTCCCTGGTCCAGAACAGCGGGGCGAAGGCGCCCGTCTCCCGCCGCCAGGCCCATCCCTGGGGGTTCCACCAGCGCGGGTCGTCGTAGCCGCCGTCCTCGACGAAGTCGGCGTAGGCGCGGTTGCCGACCGGCAGCCGGTCGATCCAGTAGGCGGGCAGGTCGACCCGGTGCGCGGAACGCTCGTTGTCGTAGGCCCACGGCAACGTGTCCGTCCCCATCGTGAACGGCCCGGCGGGCACGAACACCTCCTCGGGGCCGTACGGCTTGCCGGACGGCAGCTCGCCGTCGCGGATCAGGCCCGCGGTCCCGGACAGCTGCCAGGTGGCGAGCATGGTCTCGTCGTGCTGGTGCTCGTGCTGGATCACCAGGCCGAAGACGAAGGCGTCCCGGTGCAGCGGGTCGGGGCTCTCCGGGTCGAGCCGGTCAAGGACGTCGAGCACCCGTCCCCGTACCCCCTCGATGTAGCGCCGCGCCTCGGCGGGTCCCAGGATGGGCAGGCTCGGCCGGTTCTTCCTGGGGTGTTTGAACGCGTCGTACAGGTCGTCGATCTCGGGGCGCAGCGGGGTGATGCCCCCGGCCTCCCGCAGCACCCACAGCTCCTCGTAGTTGCCGACGTGCGCCAGGTCCCACACCAGCGGCGACATCAGCGGTGAGTGCTGCCTGACCAGCAGGTCGTCCTCGGCGTCGGTGTAGGCCAGCGACCGGCCGCGCACCGCGGTCAGTTCGGCGGCGATGCGCTCCTTGAAGTCGTTCATGCCTGTCCTTCCTCGGTCAACCAGGCCGACAGGCGCGGTCCCGGTTCTGCGGCCATGTCCAGCAGGTCGAGGGCGGGGGGCCGCCCGGTCGTCACGTGGCGGTCGGTGTAGGCGGCCACCTGAGCGGCCAGCGCGCCGTCCACACCGAGCCTGGGCAGCGCCTCGCAGGCGGCGCGGAAGCACTCCTCGGCGGCCTGGCGCAGCCGGGGGTCGGTGAGGCCGCAGCGGGCCGCCTCACGCCACATCCCCGCGTACGGCTCCGCCGCCGCCAGCGCCGTGTCGGCCGCCCGGTCGTCCATCACCAGGGCGTGGGTGACGGCCACGCACACCGGCCAGTTCGCCGGGTGCTGGGCGTCGAGGTAGCGGATCTCCAGCCAGCCGCGGGGCCGTACCGGAGGGAAGATCGTCGTGGCGTGGTAGGCCAGGTCGGCCAGGGTCGGCGGGGGCACGGGCGCGTCGAGCCAGTCGCGGAAGGTCGAGCCGTCGCGGATCGTGCGGTAGTGGTCGTCGTCCTCGCGCACCAGCATCAGCCGGGCGTCGAGGAGGTAGGCGGCCCAGTCGGCGACGGGGTCGCCGGTGGTCTGGACGGGGGCGGTCCTGGTGCGGTCGAGGTTCTCCCACACCTCCTGGCGGCCGGACATCCACCCGCACGGCCGTCCCTCGCGCAGCGAGGAGTTGGCGAAGGCGGCCAGGAGGACGGGGCCGAGCCGGTGGGCGCGTTCCCAGCGCGCCGAGGGTCTGTCGCCCAGGTCGAGGTTGACCTGGATCGACGCGGTCGAGCACATCATCAACGCCCCGTACGGCAGGCCGAGGAACTCGGCCATCGCGTCGTAGCGGGGCAGGTGTAACTGCCGTCTGGCGGGCCGTACGGGGTCGAGACCGACCCCGGCCAGGGCCAGACCGGTCCTGTTCAGCGCCCGGCGGGTCGCGTCGACGTCGGCGCGCATCCGGGCGATCGCCTCGGGCAGCGGGCCCGCGGGTCCCGACAGTTCGAGCTGCCCGCCGGGCTCGAACGTCACCCGGCTTCCGCCGTCCATCGACGGCAGAACGTCGGCTGTCCTGTCCAGTGGAACCTGGTCGCCGGTGGCCGTACGGTCGAAGACCAGGAACTCCAGCTCGACCCCCACCTCGTCCCCGGCGGCGCCGAGGAAGCAGTCCTGCGCGAAGGCCTCCACATCGGAGGCATTCCGGATCGGCGTTTCCTCGGCCACAAGACTGGCCATCGTCCCCCCTTTTCGCCTGATGTGTACGGTCTATAGACCCGTGAGGCGTGCAGGCGTTACAGGGGGACTTTCGGGGTGTGTGTAACGGTTCGACGGCCCCGGGGGACTGTCCCGTATGGAACGGGGGGCTGCGATGAGACGGGCGAGCCTGGGCTGCCGGGAGGCCGGGGGCCTCGTCACGGCCTATCTGGAGGAGGCCCTGCCCGCCGGGACGCGGCGGCGCTTCGAGGAGCACCTGGCCGGATGCGCTCTGTGCCCGGACCTTCTTGAGCGGGTCCGGGTGACGGTCGAGGTGCTGCGGGCCTTCGGCGGGGAGGACATCCCGCAGGAGGTGCTCACCCGGTTGTGCGACGTCTTCGGCCCGCCCGAAGGCCCGTCGCGGGGCTTGTCGCAGGGCCCGTCGCGGGGGCGGCTCTTCCCGGTGCCGTCCTCAGGAGCTCCGCGGCTCCTCGACCCTGGAGTCCCGCCGGTCGCGGAAGGCGGCCAGTAGCCGCTCACGCGCCTGACCTGGCAGCGGCTCGGGTCGCAGGGCGCCCAGAGCGGTGACCGTCACGCGGAACTGGTGCAGGTAGTGTCCGCAACACTCGCAGGCGGCGAGGTGCTCCTCGAACACGTGCCGGGTGGACTCGTCGAGGCCGCCCTCCAGGTAGGAGGTGACGAGCTCGACCCACTCGTCGCAACTGAACCGCTTCACGACGTGAAACGCCTTACCGTCTCTGAACCGAACCGATTTCACTACGCCGACCGCCTCGCCGTCTCGAAATAATCCTCCAGGCGTCCGCGCACCGCCACGCGGGCGCGGTGCAGCAGAACCCGCTGGTTGGCCGCGGAGATCTCCAGGATCTCGCAGACCTCCTCCGAGGTGCACCCCTCGACGTCGCGAAGTGTGATGACGGCGCGCTGTCGTGGGGGAAGCTCAGCCAGGGCCGCCGCGATCAGGTCGCGCACCTCGGCGGCCAGCACCTCGCCCTCGGGGGTGGACCAGGCCGAGGGGACGTTCTTCCAGTGCCCGGGGAACGGGTCGTCGGGCCCCTGGAAGAGCGACCGGTCGGCGACCGGCTCCTCCCGATGTTCGAAGGCGCTGCTCCACGGTACCGTGCGGTTCTCGCGCAGCCCTCGTTTCCTGGCGGTGTTGACCAGGATGCGGTAGACCCAGGTCTTCACGGAGGAGCGACCCTCGAAGCCGTCGATGCCCCTGATCACCGCCAGCCAGGTGTCCTGCACGACCTCCTCCGCGGAGTCGTTGGTCGACACGTGGGAGCGGGCGAGCCAGAGCATGCCCCTCGACCAGGTGTCCAGCAGGGCCGCGAACATCGCCTCGTCCCCGGCGCGCAGCGCCGCGACGACGACGTCATCCGGGGGGAGCCTGCTGCCCGTGAAGGACTCCACGATCGCCTCCTTGCGGTCGGGCGTCTGGGACGCCGCTCTCGTGCCCGTGGACACGAGAAGGTGCCTGGACCGTCCGGCGCCCCCGAGGCGCCACCGACTGCGAGGATGAGGGTTCCCGTCCACGGCCGGTCCGACACCTCCCCGCGGGGGCCGCGGGGGAGCGCCGGAGGAACGCGCAAGAAGGCACCGAAGAGGGTGCGGTCCAGGCTGTACGGTTCCCCGGCACGCCCAGGTGTTACACCGTTATTTCGGGACGTTCCTGAAATTTCCCGTCCGTTGGTGAAACGTTCTCAGGATTCGGGGAGCCGCAGCATGCGGTCGACCAACTGGTGGAGATGGGCCCGCAGGCGGGGCTTCGTCCTGGGGTTGTCCGGATCGGGTGGATCGGGCGGGGCCAGGGCCTCGCCGTGCAGGAAGCCGTACATGCTCCAGGCCAGCGTCCGCACCAGCAGGTCCAGGTCGGTGTCCCCCTCGATGAGCCCGTCCCTGACGGCGGCGCGCAGCGCGTCCCGGGTGAGGTTGATGATCGGGATGGCGTACCGCTGTTCCAGGTCGGGGATGTCGGCGGCGTCGCCGAGCCAGCGGTGCATCCACAGCGCCGGGATCTGCGGGTTGGACAGGCACAGCTCCAGGTAGTCGTCCACGAGGGCGTGCATGGCCTCGGCGACCCCGGCGGCGTCGCGGGCGGGCAACGACGCCAGCGCCCCCTCGACGACGGTCCGCTGGGCCCGGCTCGTCCGCTCGATGACGGCGAGGTAGAGCGCGCGTTTGTCGCCGAACGTCTCGTGCAGCCATTCGAGGTCGAAGCCCATGGC
Organism: Streptosporangium sp. NPDC020072; assembly: GCF_040631445.1. Lineage (NCBI taxonomy): Bacteria > Bacillati > Actinomycetota > Actinomycetes > Streptosporangiales > Streptosporangiaceae > Streptosporangium > Streptosporangium sp. NPDC020072. The sequence continues at coordinate 24,331 of NZ_JBEYAB010000007.1, forward strand.
CTCTGCCAGTCCCTGCAGGGTGGTGCCGTCATACCCGAACGCGGCGAAAAGCCGGGTCGCGAACTCTATGACCGCCTCGCTCTGCTGCTCATCCGCAGAAGTCATGGTTCGATTCAAGTCGTTGTCGCAGGTGGACGTAGCTAAGCGCCGGTTTTGGGGTGGTCAAACCTGTGTGCGCAATGGTCAGGCGTCCCACCGGTCCCGGGGCGGGCGACGCCGGGTGAAAAAATACTGCATCGAACGCTTATCTTCATGGGTTGCAATTTTTCTCTCAGTGAGGTTTTGTGGAGGCGAACATGCGCGTCCCACTTCGAAGGAGCACGCTGTGCACAAAGCCGATCTCGGCCCCGTGACCCTCTCCGTGGCTCGTCACGACACCTTCGATCCACCTCCTGAGCTGGCTGTCTGGCGCCAGGAGGCCCCGATCCGCCGCATGACCTACGCCGACGGCCACATCGGCTGGCTGGCGACGAGCCACTCGGCCGTCCGCGCGATCCTGGCCGACAACCGCTTCAGCAGCCGGGTCGAGGCCCAGCACCCGGCGCTGCCGCACATGGTCGAACAGCGGCAGCTTCCGATGCCCGCCGGTTTCTTCCTGCGGATGGACCCGCCGGACCACACCCGCCTGCGGCGGCTGCTGACCGGCCAGTTCACCGTGCGCAGGATGCGGCAGCTCGAACCGAGGATCGAGAAGATCGTCGCCGCGCGGCTGGACGAGATGGAGCGTCAGGGGGCGCCCGCCGACCTGGTGAGCGCGTTCGCGCTGCCCATCCCCTCGCTGGTGATCTGCGAGCTGCTCGGTGTCCCCTACACCGACCACGACCGCTTCCAGCACGACTCGGCGGTGATCGTCAGCCGGGAGGAGTCGAAGGAGAGCAAGCTGGCGGCGGTGACCGACCTGCTGACCTTCCTGCACGAACTGGTGCTCAGCAAGCGCGCGAAGCCGACCGACGACCTGCTCGGCGGCCTGGCGGAGAGCGACGAGCTGACGGACGACGAGATCACCGGGATCGCCCTGCTCCTGCTGGTCGCCGGGCACGAGACGACGGCGAACATGATCGCGCTCGGTACCTACACGCTGCTGTGCAACCCCCCGCAGCTGGCGGCGCTGCGTGCCGACCCCTCCCTGGCGGCGGGGGCCGCCGAGGAGCTGCTGCGCTATCTGAGCATCATCGACTTCACGGTCAGGGGCGCCGTCGAGGACGTGGAGATCGAGGGGCAGACGATCAGGGCCGGTGAGACGGTGACGGTCTCGCTGCCCGCGGCCAACCGCGACCCCGAGCGCTTCGAGCGGCCGGACGACTTCGACGTCTTCCGGCAGTCGGGCGGACACCTGTCCTTCGGCCACGGCATCCACCAGTGCCTGGGCCAGCAGCTCGCCCGCAACGAGATGCGCATCGCCATCCCGGCCCTGCTCGAACGGCTGCCCGGCCTGCGCCTCGCCGTACCGGCCGAGGAGGTGCCGATGCGCTCCGACATGGCCATCTACGGCGTGCACCGGCTGCCGGTCGCCTGGTAGAAACCGAATGACCCCATAGATAACCCCATATGGGGTTATCTATGGGCTATAAAGGCTGTGGACAGTTCGGAGAACCGAAGGGACCGTGCGGTGGGGCGTGTGCTGCTGCTGGCGACCGGCGACACCATCGCCTACTCGACCGATCCCCGCAGCCCAGGGGTGGCCTCGGGCGCGCGGCTCCTCGAAACACTGCCGCCCGGCACGCTCACGGCCGAGGTGGTGGCCGAGGACGTCCAGGCGGAGCCGAGCTGGGACATGTCCCCCTCGACCATGCTGCTGCTCGCCCGCAAGGCCCGGGAGGCCGTTCTCGACCGGGGCTTCGACGGTGTCGTGATCACCCACGGTCTCGACACCGTCGAGGAGACGGCCTTCCTCACCGACCTGCTCGCCGGGCGGGCCGCGCACCACGGCGCGATCGTCCTGACCGGCGCGACGCGACCCTTCGACGCCCTGTCGCCGGACGGCCCGCGCAACCTGGCCTCCTCCCTGGCCGCCGCGGCCGACCCGGCGTTGTGCGGCGTGGGCGCCGTCGTGTGCGTCAACGACGAACTGCACGCCGCCCGCTGGGTCACCATGACCGACGCGACGGGCGTGTGCGCCATGTCCTCCGCCCCCGAACCGGTGCTCGGCCACGTGCACGGGGGACAGGCCGTGATCTCCACGCTCCCACCGGGCAGGCCGCCGACGGTCGCGGGCGACCCGGAGACGGACGTCGCCCTGGTCAAGACCTACCCGGGCATGGACACCGCGGCGCTCACCGCCCTCGTGGACGCGGGCGTCAGGGGCGTCGTGATCGAGGGAACCGGTGCGGGGAACATACCGGTCAGCCTGCTCACCGCGATCGACGAGCTGACCGGGTGGGGCATCCCGGTGGTCGTCACCTCCCGCGCCCGCACCCGCAGGGCGCCCCTCGACGAACTGGGCCTGGGCGCCGTCCTGGCCGCCAAGGTGGGCGCGGTCGGCGCGTACGGCCTCAGCCCGGCCAAGGCGCGCGTCGCGCTGATGGTCGCCCTCGGAACGGGCGGCGTTGACGCGGTGCGCGACTGGTTCGCCAGACTTTGAGCAGGGAAACTTAGATGTGGAGTGAAATGTCCACATCCTAGGGTTCGGGTATGGAACAGACCGCTGGTTCGGGTACGGGGCAGATCACTACATCGGACGACCGGATCGACCGCCGGGCACTGGCCGCGGCGGGGGTCACCGTACTGCTGTGGGCCTCCGCCTTCGTCGCCATCCGCGACGCCGCCCAGTACTTCGGCCCCGGAGCCCTGGCCCTCGGTCGCCTGCTCGCGGGCTCGGCCGTACTCCTCGTCATCTGGCTTGCGCGCGGCGGGGGACTGCCGTCCCGGGGTGCCTGGCCCGGCATCCTGGGCTCGGGCGTGCTGTGGTTCGGCCTCTACATGGTCGCCCTGAACTGGGGCGAGCACGAGGTGGACGCCGGAACCGCGGCCATGCTCGTCAACATCGGCCCCATCCTGATCGCGCTCCTCGGCGGCTGGATGCTGCGGGAGGGCTTCCCGCGCCGTCTGCTGGCCGGGATGGCGGTCTCCTTCGCGGGGGCCGCCGTGGTCGGGGTCTCCATGTCGGGCGCGGGCCGCGCCTCGATCCTGGGCGTCCTGCTGTGCCTGCTCGCCGCCGTGACGTACGCCGCCGGGGTGGTCTGCCAGAAGCCGGCCCTCAGGCACGGCTCCGCCATTCAGGTCACCACCTTCGGCTGTCTCGTCGGCACCGTGGTCTGCCTGCCGTTCGCCGGGCAGCTGGTCGAGCAGGTCGCCGCCGCCCCACCGGCCGCCACGCTGAACGTCGTCTACCTGGGCGTCTTCCCGACGGCCCTGGCCTTCACCACCTGGGCCTACGCGCTGGCCCGCACCACCGCGGGGAAGATGGGCGCGACCACCTACATCGTCCCCGCCCTGGTGGTCCTGATGGCCTGGGCGGTGCTCGGCGAGGTACCTGGCTGGCTGACCCTGGCCGGCGGCCTGCTGTGCCTGGCGGGCGTCGCCGTCTCCCGAGGCGGCCCGCGTGCCACCACCCCGTCCTCGGTGCGGGCGGTACGGTCCCGGTAACGTGTCAGCCCGTTGCGTGATCCACGGGGACGGGGGGCGCACCCGCCCCGGGTGACTCGGGAGGCGCGGATGCGAGACCAGACGATCGGTGACTTTCTGCGGAGCCTGGCGGCCCGGGTACCCGCCCCCGGCGGGGGAGCCGGCGCGGCCCTGCACGCCGCGCAGGCCGCCGCGCTGCTGGGCATGGTCGCCCGCTACAGCGACGGCCCCAAGCAGGCCGGGCACGAGCGGCTGATCGGGCGGATCCTGACGGAGGCCGACACGCTGCGGGAACGCGCGCTCGAACTCGCCGAGGAGGACGCGGCGGCGTTCACCGCGGTCACCGACGCCTACCGGCTGCCGAAGGAGACCGACCAGGAGCGTACGGCCCGCTCGGCGGCGATCGCCGGAGCGCTGGCCGCTGCGGCCGGGCCACCCGCGGAGACCGTGGACGTCGCGCGCCGCCTGGTCGAGCTGGCCGGGGAACTGCTGCCCGTCGGCAACCGCAACGTCATCACCGACGTGGCCGCCGCCGCCGAGGCGGCCAGGGCCGCCGCGACCACGGCCAGGGTCAACGTCGAGATCAACCTCGGGGGCATCCGGGACGAGGCGGTCCGCGCCGAACTGGCCGGAAGGATCGCCGGGGTCGACGCCCTGGCCGCCGACGCCGACCGGGTCACCGCGACCGTCCGCGAGGAGATCAGCCGATGAGTACTGAGGGTCTGTCGGGTGCGGGGAGTTCGGCGGGTTCGGCGCGGGAGCTGTCCGGGCGGGGGCTCGCCACGGCCATCCGGACCGACGCGACGGAGCGGGCGGCGGCCCTCGCCGCCCGGGGACGCCCGGCGCGCCTGGCCGTCGTCACGGCCACCGACGACGAGGCCAGCGCCTGGTACGTGCGCTCCATCGTGAACGCCGCACGCAAGGTGGGCATCGAGTGCGAGGTCGCCGATCTCGGTCCGAGGGCCGGGGCGGGCGAGATCCGCGACCGTCTTGAGGCGCTGAGCGCCGACGAGTGGGTGAGCGGGATCATCCTGCAGACCCCGCTGCCGAAGGGGACGAAACTGGAGGACCTGGCCTCGGCCATCGTCCCCGCCAAGGACGTCGACGGCGCCAACCCGCTCTCCCTCGGTCGCCTGGCCGCCGGACTGCCCGCCTTCGCGCCCGCGACCGCCGAGGCGGTGGTCAGGCTCCTCGACCACCACGGCGTCCCGCTCGCGGGCCGGCACGCGGTCGTGGTCGGCCGCTCGACGGTGGTCGGCAAGCCCGCCGCCCACCTGCTGCTCGACCGCGACGCCACGGTGACCGTGTGCCACTCGCGGACCGCCGACCTGGCCGCGGTCACCTCGGCGGCCGACGTCCTGGTCGCGGCCGTCGGCCGGATCGGGCTCGTCACCCCCGACCACGTACGGCCCGGCGCGGTGGTCGTGGACGTGGGCACGAACCAGACCGAGGACGGCGGCCTCGCGGGCGACGTCGATCCCGCCGTGGCGACCAGGGCCTCGGCGCTGACACCCGTGCCGGGAGGCGTGGGACCGGTGACCACCGCCCTCCTGCTGGCCCACACGGTCCAGGCCGCGGAGACGCTGACCGAAGGCCGGTGACTCCTTCGGCCCTCACACCAAGTGACGGCCGTCGACGCGCGTGCCCCCGTTCAGGCCGGAACCGGGTGACGATCCCGGGCCCGGTGGAATGGGCCGACTCCGCGCCCGTCAGTACCGCGATTGGTTTTGTCCAGGTGGCGAATCGGGGTTCCAGACAATCCGTCGGCCGCTGACACTGGCCCCTGCCTGCCGTTATCCGCCCGGCGGGCCGACCTTTCCAGGCGACCGACAGGAGACATCCTGATGAGAAAACCAACCATCGTGGACGCGCCGACGACGGGCGCCGCGGCCGTGAACGTCGAATCCGGAATCCGGTCGGGGCGCAGGTCCTTCGGTGCCGGACCTTTCCGCGTCGCGTTCGTCACCCTCGTGGCGGGAGTACTCGCGCTCACGGTCACGCAGGGCACCGCACTGGCCGGAGACAACCTGGCTCGATGCCTTTCCGGGCAGGTCTGCCTCTATGAGGGCAGCCTGGCGGACAACGACATGGTCGACTCGTCCTACGGCACGCTGAGCCACTACGGATTGAAAGCGAACACGTCCTACTACGTCGTCAACAACGGAAACGCGAAGCGCGGACTCGACCACTACTACTTCGAACACGCGGGGAAGACCAAGTGCCTGCACTTCAACGTGGGGACGACCCTCAACCAGGGGTCGTGGGTGTATTTGCGCTCATCCCTCTACCAAATCCTGTCCGACCAGCGGTGGGGCGGCGAATGCCCCTAGACCTGCCGGTCTCCTCGCAGGGCGGAAGCGGCCGGACGCAAGATAGTCCGACGCGGCGGTCGTGACCGTCTGTGTTCTCGGAGTGGCGGTGCGGGCGGAGTTCACCAGGGCGGTGGACTCCGCCCGCACCGTCAGGATCCTCATGGCGCGTGAACGGTGCGTGAGACGAGACGCCCGGTGCGCGGCGCGGCCGAACCGCTGACCACCCGATGTCCCGCCGGAGCCCCTCGCGTTCTTCGCCGGGATGAGCCCGTACGGCCGGCGGGTCATGAGGCCGTACGGGTTCGCAGGAGGTCGAGGATCTCGGCCTGGCCGGTGCCCGTGCGTGACTCCGAGCGCGGGGCGCCGGTGGCGTCGTGCACCTCGACCACGAGCAGCGCGTCCCCTCCCTCGGCCTCCTCCCGGCGGACGGTGATCCGCGCCCCGGGAGGGGCGTGTTCCGTGGCCCGCGCGAGGGCCTCGGCCTCGACGTCGTGCCCGGCGCGCAGTTCGGCGAGTTCGGCCGGGCGCCGCCCCTGACCGTCGGGCAGCTCCGGATCGGCGCCGCCGTCGAGCAGCGCCCTGACGACGGCCGCCGCGCCGTACGTCACGGCACGGCAGAGGGCGGTGCCGCCCGCGGAGTCGCGGACGCCGGAATCGGCGCCCCGGGCGAGCAGGGCCTCGACGACGGCCAGGTGCCCACCGGCCACGGCCCAGTGCAGGGCCGTCATCGCGTTCTCCTCGGCGTGCTCCCGCTGGTCGGGGTCGGCGCCGCCGTCGAGCAGCGCGGTCACCGTCTCGGCGTGTCCCCAGGACGCGGCGGCGCACAGCGGGAGCCCCTCGTGCTCGCCCCCGCTCTCAAGGCCGGGGTCGGCTCCGGCCGCCAGGAGCCGCCGCGTGATGCCCGCGTCCCCGTGCACGGCGGCGCGGTAGAGGGCCGTGGAGCCGTACGGATCGGGTGTGTCCGGGGCCAGGCCGTCGTCGAGTAGCCGCCCGACCGTCTCGGCGTCCCCGGTCGCCGCGGCCGTCACCAGTCGCTCCCCTGTCATGCGGTTCATTGTGCGTGGCGAAGTGTCCGTGATCTATGGGTTTTCCCGGTGATGATCTCCATTTCTGACTGTGGCGATAATTCATGGTTAACCCATAGAGATAGTAGATTTATTGAGCCCCGCCCAGAGGTCGCCGATCATCGGTTCACGTCATCGGGAGGATCTTCGGATGCATGTCACGGCCCGCAGTGACTACGCCATACGCGCGATGCTGGTGATCGCGGCCCATGACCCGGCCTCGGTCACCGCGGAGACGCTGGCCCGGGCTCAGAAGATCCCGCCGAGCTTCCTGAGGGGCATCCTGACCGACCTGCGGCGGGCCAACCTCGTCTTCGCCCAGCGGGGCAACGAGGGTGGGTTCACGCTGGCCAGGAGGGCGGAGGCCGTCTTCGTCGGCGACATCCTGCGGGCGGTCGGCGGCGGCTTCACCTCGGTGCGGGGCTTCTCGACGGCCGACATCGTCTACTTCGGCGAGGCGGTGCCGCTGCGCGCCGTCTGGCTGGACGTCGAGGCCTCCATCGGGGCCGTGGTGGACAGCGTCAGCCTCGCCACCCTCCTGGAGTCCCAGGGGGCCGAGGTCCCGCGGCGGCAGACGGCCTGAGGGACGGGTGCCGGGCGCGCCGTCACCGCGCTTTCCGTGCCGGGTTCCCTGACGGACCGGGGCATGCCGGCAGCGCCGGAACCCGACCCTGGACGTCGGCCGGGCCCTCCGTGTCTCAGACGGGGATGGAGACTCCGAGGCCGCCCTGGGTCTGCGCGCCGTAGCGCTCCTTCTCCCTGGCGAGGTCGAGGGGCCTGATGCGGCTGCGGCCCTGCATCGTCTCCTCGGTGATCAGGTCGGCGGGCACGAGCCAGGACACCTCGAACTCGATCCCGTCGGGGTCCTTGGCGTACAGGGCCTTGGTGGTCGAGTGGTCGGAGGCGCCCACGAGGGAGTTCATCTCGGTGAGCTTGACCGCGATGCGCTCAAGCTCCTGGAGGGTGTCGACCTCCCAGGCGAGGTGGTAGAGCCCGACGGTCGTCCGCCCGGCGCCGGAGGGGCCCGCCTGGGCGCCGATCTCGAACAGGCCGAGGTCGTGGTCGTTGCTCGATCCGGGGGCCTGCAGGAACGCCGAGCCCTGGCCGCCCATGACGACCCGGAAGTCGAGGGCCTCCCGGTAGAAGGCGACGCTGCGCTCGACGTCGCGAACGAACAGGACGGCGTGGTTGAGCCGCTGGACCGGCATGTTTCCTCCCCGAAAAACTTTAACTCTCAAGTACACTATCCCCGTATGCTTGAAAGTTCAAGTAAAGTGGGCCTCGTGACCAGATGGCTTGACGACGAAGAGCAACGCGCGTGGCGCGCTTTCATGGGGGCCTCACAGTTCATCCACGAGGAACTGGACCGCCAGCTGCAACGCGACTCAAGTATGCCGCACACCTACTACATCATCCTGGTGAAGTTGTCCGAGGCGAAGGATCGCAGGATGCGGATGAGCGATCTGGCCACCGAGCTCAACTCCTCGCAGAGCAGGCTCTCACACGCGGTGTCCCGTCTTGAGGAGAGGGGCTGGGTACGGCGCGTGCCCTGCGCCGCCGACCGCCGCGTCAGCTGGGCCGAGCTCACCGACGAGGGGTTCGCCGCGCTCACCGCCGCCGCCCCCGGCCACGTCGAGGCCGTGCGGCGCGTGCTGTTCGACCGGGTCGACTCCGAGCAGGTCAAGCGGCTCATGGAGATCTGCTCCGCGGTGCTCGACGACCGGGGGTGAACCTCCTCGCCGGTCCGGCGACACGCCCGCCGTGCCGTACGGCCCGGTCCGGTCGAGGCGCTGGAAGGGGCGGGGAACAGAAGGAGAATCCAGCCGGGTCCGTCCCCGTCCCGGGGCCGTCCGTCGTACCGTTTCCCCCGACCGATCGGCTCAACAGGGGGATGCGGAGATGGCGGAGAGTTCTCTGAGGCGGGCGAACGGTGAGCACGAGGCGAACCGCGCGCTCTTCGGAACCGTCCACGAGGTGGCGGTCCGGTACGCGGGGGCCGACGTCTCCCAGGTGATCGCCGTCCTGCGCGGCAGGCTCGCCGGGGTGCCGGGAATGGACGACCACGGCATCCGCAGGATCGCGGAGGAGATCAGCGTCGGCCGGGACCCGTCCGGGCTGTAGACCAGGGTGGGCCGTCCCGCCTCCGCCCACAGGCGGCACGGGGCGGCCCTTTCCGTCCACAGGCCTGTGGATGACTTTCCCCAGCTGGTATGGGGTTTCCACAGGGTGTGCGGAGTGGTTGTCCACAGCCTGTGCACAACGAGCCGGGATCAGGGGCGGCTCAGGGTCGGATCAGGGGCGGCGCCGGATGTGTCAGGGGCCCCTTCCGGGACAGTCTTGGGGCATGCTCGCGTTGAGAAGGCTCTACCCGCTGGTCGCCTGCGCCGGAATCGCGGTGGCCGTCGGGTCCATGGTCGTGGGACAGGTCGTCGCGACCACCCACTCCGACCCGTTCGCCCTGACGATCGGCGAGTACGCCGCGGTCGAGGGCAACGGGACGACCGAGCTGGCCATGATCTCACTGGCGGTCGCCTCCCTCGCGCTGGTCGCGGGACTGCGGGCGGCCAGGGCCCCGCTGGGGACGGCGGTCGAACGTCTGCTCGCGGTGTGGAGCGGCGCCCTGACCGTCATGGCGTTCGTGCCCGCGGGCGTTCCCGGCTCGGCGGGCGCCCTGGACGACTGGATGCGGGACCAGGTGCACGGCTACGCCTCGGCGGTGGCGTTCGTCGCGCTGCCCGTCGCGGGCGCGCTGATGGTCACGCGCCTCGGGGAGGACGAGCGGTGGAAGGCGGTGGCCAGGCCGGTCGAGTGGCTGGCGCTGGCCTGCGGCTTCGGGCTGGTCGCGGTCACCTACGTGGCGCTCCCCGGCGACCGCGTCTTCATCGGGCTGGCCGAGTGGGTGCTGCTCGCCGCCGAGATCGCCCTGGTCGCGGTGCTCGCCGTACGGCTGGCGCACCTGAGCCGGGCCGGGAGGACCGCCCGCGCGTCCCAGGCCGCCCTCGGCTGACTTGTCACTTTGCTTTACTAATTCATGACATGTCACAAATAGGATACGAATACACAGGCTTGTCAGTGCTATCCTCGTCGGCGATCTAGAGGTCGTCCGGAGCCCCCCACTTCGGCGCTCCGGGACCGAACCGATGAGGTGACATGGCATCGAGCAGACCCATCAGGTTCAAGATCTCGGCACTCCTGGCGATCCCGATCATCTCGCTGCTCGCCCTGTGGGGATTCGCGGCCACCGTGACGGTCGGCGACTCGATGAGCCTGCTCACGGTCTCCACGCTGTACGACACGGTCGGCAAACCCGGTGACGAGCTGAACAACGCCCTGCAGCACGAACACCTGCTCTCGGCCGAGTACCTCGCCTCCCGCACGGACTCGGCCAGGTCGGCCCTGGCCGTACAGCGGAACATCACCAACCAGGCACGCCAGCGCTTCCGCGAGCGGACGAACACCGAGTCGGCCAAGTCCGCGATGACCCCCGACATGCGCATCCGGTTCAACGAGGTGATGACCCGGATCAACGCCCTCGACGGGACCCGCGTCAAGGTGGACGGCGGCAGGATCGGCCTCGTCGGCCTCTCCAGGGACTTCTCCCTGGTGCCCGACGCGCTGAACCGGCTGTCGAGCATCATGAGCCTCAACAACGACCTGCCGCTCTTCCAGCAGTCACGAAGCCTCGGCATGGTCAGCTACGCCAAGGACCTGATGAGCCGCGAGCGGGCGCTGGCCGCCGGGGTGCTGGGCCTGGGCCGCCCGATGTCGCCGAGTGAGCTGCAGCTGTTCAACCAGCTCGCCACCAACCGGGTCTTCCTTCTCGAACAGGCCCTGCCCGACCTGGAGCCGAGGCTGCGCCTGCCGTTCGCCGGGATGATGACCTCGACGATCTACACCAGGTACACCGGCTTCGAGGAGACCATCCAGGAGGGGGAGCTCATCCCCGCCACCGAGTGGCGCTCGGCGGGTGACGACCTGGAGGCCGTCTACGAGCGGGCGCTGACCGCCGTCACCCTCTCCCTGGCCGACCGGGCGGCCCCGTCCGCCGCGACGACGTTCACCAGGGCGGGAATCGCGGGCGCGCTCGGCCTCGTCGCCGTCGTCGCCTCGCTGCTGGTCTCCTACCGGGTCGGCAGCGGGCTCACCCGTGAGCTCGCCGGGGTGCGCAGGGCCGCCATGGAGGTGGCCGAGGTGCGCCTGCCCCGCGTCATGGAGAAGCTCCGCAGGGGCGAGCCGGTGGACGTCGGTGTCGAGGCGCCGCCGCTCGAACCGCTGGGCAGCACGGCGGAGGTCCACGACGTGGCCGCCGCCTTCGACAGCGTCCAGCAGCGCGCCATGCAGTCGGCCGTCGACCAGGCCAAGCTGCGCGAGGGCGTCGCCCAGTCCTTCCGCAACCTCGCCAGGCGCAGCCAGTCCCTGCTGCAGCGTCAGCTCAAACTGCTCGACGGGATGCAGAAGCAGGCCGAGGACCCCGCCGCCCTGGAGAACCTCTTCCTGCTCGACCACCTGACCACCCGCATGCGCCGCCACGCCGAGGGCCTGGTCATCCTGTCCGGCGGGGCCTCCGGCCGTAAGTGGCGCTCCTCCGTCCTGATGGAGGACGTGCTGCGCGGCGCCGCCGCCCAGGTCGAGGACTACGCCCGGGTGCGGGTCTACCCCATGTCGGGCACCACCCTGATCGGCAGCGCGGTCGCGGACATGATGCACCTGTTCGCCGAGATCATCGAGAACGCCACCGTCTTCTCCCCTCCCGGAGGGGAGGTGTCGATCCGCGGTGAGCTGGTCGGCCGCGGGTTCGCGATCGAGATCGAGGACCGGGGCCTGGGCATGACCGCCGAGAAGCGGGCCTCCATCAACGAGCGCCTGGCCAGCCCGCCCGAGTTCGACCCGTCGGAGACCGACCGCCTCGGGTTCGCGGTCGTCGGCCTGCTCGCCGCCCGCTACGGGGTCAACGTGACGCTGCGGCCCTCGCCGTACGGCGGGACCGGGGTGGTCATCCTGCTTCCCGAGCACCTCCTGGGAGACCCGGAGCCCGTCGAGCCGGTCGTGCCGCTCAGGGCCGAGCACATGCCGCCGGTCGCCGCGCTGCCCCCGGTGTCCGCGGAGCCCCGGTTCACCGAACCGGTGCTGCCGGTCCCCGCGGACCTGTGGAAGTCGTCGGTACGGCGCGGCACCGGGTTGCCCCGCAGGGTCCGCCAGGCGAACCTCTCACCGGGCCTGCGCCAGGACGACCAGCGCCAGGAGAACGACCAGACCTCAGGCGCCACCGAGCGCTCGCCCGAGGAGGCTCGGGCGCTGCTGAACTCCTTCCAGTCGGGATGGCGGCGCGGACGCGCCGAGAGCGAGGACGGCGGTGCCGAATGATGAGCTGGGGTAGTGAACCGAGGATCGCACCGAGTGTGATCGTCACAGGGGAAGGGGTTTGAGCACGTGCCGGGTGAGCTTTATTGGCTTCTGGATGACTTCGTCACGAGTGTGGCGGACGTCTCCCACGCGCTGATCCTGTCGAACGACGGGTTGATGATGGCCTCCTCCCGAGGTCTGAGCAAGGAGGACGCCGACCACCTGTCGGCCGTCGCCTCCGGCTTCCAGAGCCTCGCCAAGGGGACAAGCATGCAGTTCGGCGGCGGCGCCGTACGGCAGACCATGGTGGAGATGGACTCGGCGTTCCTCTTCGTCACCTCGGCGGGCCAGGGCAGCTGTCTCGCCGTCATGACCAGCGGCGCCGCGGACGTGGGCCTCATCGCCTACGAGATGGCCCGCCTCGTGACCCGTGTCGGCCAGCATCTGGCCACCGCACCCCGGGTGGCGGGCCAATGAGCGACGACGTCGAGTGGGTCGACGAGGAGGCCGGGCCCGTCGTCCGTCCCTACGCGCTGACCGGCGGCCGGACCGCGACCTCGACGTCCTCGTCCGCGTTCGACCTGCTGTCCATGGTGGTCGCCAACGGCTCGGTGATCTCTGCGGGCTCACACCTGGGCTCGGAGCACCGGCGGTTGCTCGGCCTGATGAAGCGCACCAGGCCCATCGTCGAGGTCGCCTCTGAGTCGGGCCTGCCGATCGGCGTGATCAAGGTCCTCCTCGGCGACCTGCTCGACCAGGGGTTGATCCTCGTGCGCTCCCCGCTTCCCGCCAACACCTCTCCCGCGGAGGGGCTGCTGCGAGAGGTGATCAGCGGCCTGCGGGCCTTGTAACGTCCTTCCCGTACGGCCCGGCGGGGGTGGGGTGGCCGGCCGTACGACCCAGGACGACTTCGGAGGCCCCGTGCACCGTCGGAGGGCACGGGGAAAGCTCCTCCCGGCTTCTCAGGTCTTTTCGGGCTACGCCCTGAACGCGCAGACCAGGGTGGTCAGCCCACCCCGTCGATAAAGATGGTCACACCGGGACGACTAACGCGCCCTGAGTGACAGGCTTCCTCCGGTCACAGTCCGCCTCCTCGAAGAGCGGGACTCCTTGAGAACGCGACGGCCTCAGCCCCGGGTTCCCGCCTCCTCGGGTGACCTGACGCCCTTCGCGAAACCGCCACGGTGGGCGCGGTAGGCCAGGTAACCGGCGACCAGCAGGTCGTACAGCACGCAGGCCGTCGGAAGGTCGGTCAGCGGTGGCTCAAGATGACGGGGCACCACGACGTCCCACACCGGGTGCAGCACCCAGGCGGCCACCAGGAACCACGGCGACCGGAACACCCCCAGCAGGGCCAGTGCCACCACCACCCCGGACGCCGCGTACTCCACCCCGCCGCCGGCCAGGTAGGTCGGCGCGAGAATCCCCATGGTGACGGCGCTCCAGGCCGCCAGTTCGGTCCTGCCGGGCAACCGGCACAGCGCCAGGACGAGCACCACCCCCAACGGCGCCGCCGCCACCACGAGCAACCCGGCCCGCGCCACGGCCCCGATGGCGTACGACATCGCCACCATGACCACCACGACGTAGAGCGCCCACCCGGCCTTCACCCACACCCGTCCGCCCATACTCGGCCCTCCTGTCTTTACCTCAGGAGTCGTCGGCGACCGGGCCGGAGTTCCGGGAAGGTCTCACGCGTTTGGCCGGGTGCGCCGTACGCGGGCCGTACGGCCCTGAAAGGCCGGGCAGAATGATTCGCGGAGGAGGCTGAATCCGTGACGGCAGACGACCTGTATCAATTGCTCCGCTCGTACGATCCCAGTGACGTTTCGATGCAGCAGTTCCACGCCGTCTGGGTGGAGTCCATCCCTGTCGAGGAAGCGGTCGTCATTTTGAACGGCGATCCGGCCTCCGGGACGCGGGACGGTTTTCTCGGGTGGGGGACGGGTTCCGACGGAGGAGGCGAAGAGGCGGCAGGTCTGCTGGCAGGGCAGGTCGGTGACTGGATTCTGGTCATCGGTGACCACCGTTCCACGGAGGATGAAGCGCTGCTCGCGCTGTCACGATGTGGCAGGCGCGCTCTGGCCATCAGCTGGGATCTTCATGGTGAGAGCACCTTGAAATACGCCGAAGACGGGAAGCTGATCACGGTCATTGACATCTTCGACACCGGCGAACGGTCCGGTACCGATCCGAACGCCCTCGACCCGTACCTCTACGGTCTCCGTTTCAACATCGACGATGACATCCCAGGAGAACCCGCCGTCGAGCCCGGTGAAAGCCTCACATCCGCCCTGACCGCGATCGGCCGAATGGTCGGCCACCGCATCGACAGAGAATGGCTGGAGGCCACACACACCACGTATGTCGTGCCGACCGGCGACCCTGATTGACGGCCCCCTGGAGGGTTCCCCGACCCACCGGACGTCGGCCCCACCGTACTGGTGACCGTCCTGGCGATGGCCCTGAACGCCTTCCTCCTGTACACCCTGGCCTGGAGAGAACCCACCACCCCCTTCTTCGACCCCGGCTGGTGACCGTCCACAAGGCGGGGCGTTGTGGACCCTTCAGAGTGATGAGCGACGGGACCTGCGGGAGTGGTTGGCGTTCTGCAACGGCCGGTGGCGAACCCTTCAGGGTGATGAGCGACCCGAGGGTAAAGTCCCAGGTCGGGCCGGACGCTATGGAAGTGGGATGCGCGATTTCTGCAGCAGTCCGGCGGTAGTGCAGCGGTGCAGGTCAGAGCGTTGATCATCTTGAGGCCTGATCGGATCCACCAGTGCTTCCGGAGCGTACCTCTACAGAGCGGAAAACCGCGATCTCGGCCGGTCGGATCTGGTTGGTGCCGATGTCGACGGTCATTCATCGTCCTCAGGTGAGAGAGGGAGGATGAGCACGTCCATGAGGGGGGCGCCGGGCCAGCCGGGGCGGAGTCGGGCGACCTGCCGCCAGCCCCATCGGGTGTAGGCGCCGTAGGCGGTGGTGTTGTCCGGCCGTACCAGGAGCGTGGCACGCCGTTCGGTACGGGCAGCCAGGAGAGTGTCGTGCAGGGCACGGGCGATGCCCTGGCCGGTCCACGAACGCCGCACCATGATCTCCGACAGGGCGAAGGTGCGGGTGCCGTCCTCGTCGGCGAAGCCGGGCTCCGGTTCGGCCTCCAGGTTGTTCCACCACGCGCTCCCGGAGGTGAGCGCCCACCCCCACGCCTGCCCGACCGCCACACCGTCAACGTAAGCGAAGACGAGGTCGAACCCGTCACGGCTGGTGTAGGCGTCGAACCGGCGCAGGAACGCCTCATCGCTGGCGAACCCGTCTCCGGTGGCGATCTCCTCGGCGTAGGCGTCAAGGTGAATGTCGGCGACGAGATCGCGATACTGCCGGGCTCCGGCGGCATCCACCCGCTGGAAGGTCACGTTGGTCATGCTTCTCCTTGAGGTAGGACGAACTGCTGTCGGTAATCGAGCACCGCTGTACGGTTTTGCGCTTCAGCGGGAGCCACCTCGGCGACATGGGTTGCGATTCGCCTCACGAAGAGATTGGTGTTGGGGCCAAGCTCGGCCAAAATCCGGCGGGCATGTTCCAGTCCATCATCGACGTCGCCGTCCCGCGTCGCGAAGATCGCCTCATGCAGTCGCACTTGAATCCTTTGGCGAGGCCTCCTGGCAGGCTGTGCGGCGAATGCTTCCTGTTGTGCCTGTATGGCGCGAGGGTGACCGGACAGGGAGTAGACCAGGGATCGAGTATGCAATACCCGGAACAAGGGCCAGCCGTTCATGGACAACTGGTCCCGAGTGATGTGATCGGGCAAGGCGTCGTAAACATCGGCCTCCTGATTCAGAGCAGTGCAGGCCGAGGTGTGGTCACCGGCGAGAGCCAGGGCGTAAGCGCGGGCGGCAAGCGCTTGGGCGGTGGCCTGGCACGGTCGCCCCTTTGTCAGTTCCAGCGCGGTGTCCACCCTGGACAGCATCAGCGCCAGGGGGCGTTCCTCGTACAGGCCCTGAAGGGCTTCGGACGTATGCACCATCGCCGTCAACTGGTGATCGTCGGCCTGCTCGGCAGCGCGTCGCGCTGATGCCCACCAGAGGCGGGACTCCCGGCCGTACCCGGCTGAGCCGAGCGTGGCGGCCAGCAGGACCATGAAGCGCGCGTTGAGGCGCCTCCACTGACGGACCTCGTGGCTCAAGGCGCGCTCCATGGCCTGTTGGAAGGCCAGAAGATCCAGCGATAGGTCACGGATCATCATCGACGGTGACCGGGAAGCCCTTTGCAGGTCGTACTCCCACGCGGTCTCCTCCCACTCCGCCAGTTTGAAGGCTCCAGCGTCGCGATCTACGACCGTACGTAGCTGTTCCAGTCCTTCGAGGGGGACGACCGCGGAAACGCCTGCTCCTGCGATGCCTGCGAGAAGTGTGCGGCGTAGCAATTCACTCTCCTGTCCCGAGTCGCTGCTCGGGCCAGGATACGAAGCGGTCGTGTCTTTTCTGGACGGTGCTCTCTCCAGGATTTCCAGATCTACGCCGAGGACTTCCGCGAGGGCGGGAAGCCATGCGCCCGGCCTGACGCGGCCCTGTTCCCATCTGCCGACCTCATGCCGGGTGAGGGTGCAGGTGCCGGTGTGTGCGCACAGCCTTTCCGCCTCCTCCGCCTGCGTCATTCTGGCGGAGTTGCGGAGGTATTTCAGCAGGTCCGGAAGTGGCAGATCGGGTATTTCCACCAGGAGGTCCTTTTCGGTCAGCGTGTGGGCACGCTGTGGGCACGCGTGAGTGCCCCTCCATAGTGCCGTCAAATGGCAGATGCTGCTTGAGCCCGGCAACAAGTGAACGCGAACGGCGGAAGTCTCAGAGTATTCAGGCGCCAAATGACCCATTTAGCGTAGTAAAAGCCGGGTGGGCACTTCCTCAAAAAGAGTCCCAAAACGACCTTCCCAAGACCGCCCCGGCGACCCTCAGGGAGGTCGCCGCGTCGAAAACGCCCCCTGGGGCCACCTCACCCAAGGAGTCCGCTGTGTTCCCACTCGGTACGCCCATGGCCGACGCTCTGCGTCGGAAGGTCAGTGAGGGTTTCTACGACCCGAAGGCGCCGCAGTTGCGTCGGCTTCAGGGGTTGCTTGGCCGGTCGCGGGTGGAGGTGGTGTTCCGGTGTGATGACGGGGCTCCGTTGCTGGAGGTGCCCTCGATGGAGTTCGTGATCTGGACCGACCTTCGGGAGAAGGACTTCTTCTGGAAGTACCGGAACGAGCGGGCCCACCAGGTCCCGGTCGCGCAGGTGGAGGAGGCCGCCCGTCAGATCGTCGAGCATCTGGCCCGTCTCCCGGCCCCTGGGTTGAAGGGTGCCGCGTCGGCTGAGGGGGCGTCCTCGTGATCGGGTCATCTCGGCCGGGTGGACGGCATCGTGACGGGCGGCCGTACAGCCTGGTGCATCGGCGGGTGTGGGACGGCCCGGCCCGCGCGGAGGCCGAGAGCCTGGACCAGGCGTGGGCCGGGTGGACGGTGCTCTACAGCCTGGGGACGCGCCGGTTCTACGGGTTGTGTTCGTGGCCCTCCCCGCAGCCGGTGATCGTCAGCGACACCACCTCCGAGGGGTTGGAGCGGCGGATGCGTGAGGCCGAGGCGCTTCTGACCCTGCGGATGCCGACCGCTGAGGGGCGGCGACCGGCCGGGAGACGACGGTTGCGGTCGGCGAGGAGGGCGGCATGATGCCGGGGGTCGCGGATCCCAGCTGTGACAGTCTGCAGCGGGCTCATCCGGACTGGCTGGTCTTCCACAGTTCGCATTCCGGCCTGTGGAGCGCCTACCGAGGTGTCCTGCCCGGCAGGCCGTACGCCGGGGACGTGCTGTTGGTGCGGGCCGGGTCCGCCGAAGAACTGGATCGCAAGCTGGCCGCTCAGGTGTTCCCGGTGGTGCCGCCGAGCATTCAGGCCGTCGCCGTCGCCCGTGCTCTGCAGACCCGGGCCGCCCGGATCTCCCGGGCCGTTCAGGCCGTGTGTCCTGGCCAGGCCGTCGGGCCGGGTCGGTCTACGGCGTTGCGCAGACTGTTGCGCTCTTAAAGCTGGTACGGCGGGCGGAGGAAGTCATCCCACCCGCCGCCCCGCCGTACCCGTGAACGTGCGGCTCAGGTGGGAGGGACCTGGGCCGCACACCCTCGCAGGACGGCTCCCGCACACGCCGAGTGTGCTGGGGAAGAGGGAGCCGTCTGGCGCACCGGTCTTCCTATAAGGAAGGCCGGTCCTCCTCCAGGGTGCCCGGCCGCATGCTCCCCGGCTCGGGGCCGGGCACCCGCCCCCACCGCAGCCGCTACTGACCCCCATGGAGCCCTCCATGTCCCCACTCAAGGCCGTCGCCCCCGATGGCACCTTCATCACCGAGGCCGGAACGACCGAACGGCTTCTCACGCCCGGCGAGGTCGCCCGGATCTTCGGCGTGGACCCCAAGACCGTCAACCGGTGGGCGTTGACCGGCCGCATCCCCTCGGTGCGGACCCCCAGCAGGCAGCGACGCTACCGGGAGAACGACATCAGGGCTTTGCTGGACGGTTCCCAGGGCTCCTGACCGGCTGTCTCCACGAAATCACCCTCTCAATTCGGTTTGGTGATAAATCACATTTAGGAGGATAAAAAGCTATAAATCTCATGACGCGAGGTCCATACATCGTGTGCCGGTGTGGCCGTGGTGTACCGAGGATGTGATCCGGCTCGTATTGTTGCCCCGAGGAAAGTCGTCATGCGCGTCGGATTTGTCGGTCAAGTGTGTCTTTCGCAGATCATGATCGACGCGTTGTGAGGTTCCCGGCTGCGCGGCCGGATGGCTCCGTCGGGCGCCCGTTGGGCATCCGGCGGGAAAGGACGGTAGCGGTGCCCGACGCAGGACCGTTGAAGGCGACCGACCCCCGGCGCATCGGCGTCCACGACCTGCTCGGAGTGCTGGGCAGCGGCGGCCAGGGCACCGTCTACCTGGGCAGGGGCCCCTCCGGGCAGCAGGTGGCGGTGAAGGTCCTGCACGCGCGCGTGGTCGAGAACACCACCGAGATGCGGCGCTTCGAGCGCGAGGTCGCGCTGGCGCGGCAGGTGGCGGCCTTCTGCACCGCCACGGTCCTTGAGGCCGGGTTCAGCGAGGGACGGCCCTATCTGGTCAGCGAGTACGTGCCCGGCCCCTCCCTCCAGGAGCTGGTCGCCACCGACGGCCCCCGCACGGGAAGCGGCCTGGAACGGCTGGCGATCGCCACCGCGACCGCCCTCGACGCCATCCACCGGGCCGGGATCGTGCACCGCGACTTCAAGCCCACCAACGTGATCATGGGTCCCGAGGGGCCGGTCGTCATCGACTTCGGCATCGCCCGCATCCTGGAGGGCACCGACGCGACCACGGTCTCCGCGCTGGTCGGCACCCCCGCCTACCTGGCCCCGGAGCAACTGGCCAACCAGCCCGCCAGCGCGGCCTCCGACCTGTTCGCCTGGGCGGCGACCATGGTCTACGCGGCGACCGGCCGCCGGGCCTTCGCCGGTGAGCACGCCGCGGCGATCATGGGCACCATCCTCAACAGCGAACCCGACCTGGACGGGGTGCCCGAGCCGCTGCGCGCGCTGCTGGCCGCCTGCCTGGCCAAGGACCCCAGGGACCGCCCCGGGATCGGTGAGGTGCTGGCGATGCTGACCGGCCGCATTCCGGCGGAGCCGTACGAGATGGAGACCGTCACCGAGAGCCCCGCCCTCGCCCCGGACGGATCGGCGGTCTCCGGCGCGGTGACGCCGAATCCGGCGGCCGAGCGGGACATGATCTCCACCGGGGACCGGCCGGTACGGCGCTCCTTTCCGCGTGGCCGTGCCGGGTGGATCACCGCGGCGGCCGGTGTCGTGGCCGTCGTGCTCGGGGTGGTCTTCTGGCCCTTCTCAAGGGAGCCGGTGACGAGCGCGGCCCCGGCGACGGCGGCGGCGGTGGTGCCGGGTGTGGTCGGCACCCAGAGCGACGACATCTGGGCGGTCGCCGCCGCGCAGGTGGACGGGCGTCCGGTGGCGGTGACCGGCAGCGCGGACGACACGGCCCAGGTGTGGGACCTGACGACGCGCACGCCGGTCGGCGATCCGCTGCGCGGGCACACGGAGGACGTCAGCGCGGTCGCGATCGGGCAGGTGGACGGGCGTCCGGTGGCGGTGACCGGCAGCGCGGACGACACGGTCAGGGTCTGGGACCTGGTGACGCGCCAGCCGGTCGGCGACCCGATGAGGGGGCACACCGAGGACGTCTACGCGGTGGCGGTCACCCAGGTGGACGGACGTCCCGTGGCCGTCACGGGCAGCGGCGACGACACGGTCAGGGTGTGGGACCTGACCACCCGCCAACCCGTCGGCGAGCCGATGAAGGGGCACACCGAGGACATCTGGGCGGTCGCCGTCGGGCAGCTGAACGGACGCCCGGTCGCGGTGACCGGTGGGGTGGACGACACGATCCGGGTCTGGGACCTGACCACGCGCCGTCCCGTCGGGGAGCCGATCACAGGGCACACCGGTGACGTGTACGGCGTGGCGGTCACCCGGCTCGACGGCCGTCCCGTGGTGGTGAGCAGCAGCGAGGACGACACGGTCCGGGTGTGGGACCTGGCCACGCACCAGCCCGTGGGGCAGCCGATGGTCGGTCACACGGGCAACGTCACGTCGGTGGCGGTCGGGCAGGTGGGCGGCCGTACCGTCGCCGTCACCGGGAGCTGGGACAGGAGCGTCCGCCTGTGGGACCTGACCTCGCGCAGGCCCGTCGGCGAGCCGTTCACCGGGCACACCAGCACCGTCTACGGAGTGGCGGTCACGCGGATCGGAGGACGGGCCGTCGCGGTCAGCGGCAGCAGGGACACGGCCGTGCGGGTGTGGGACCTGGGACCCGCGTCCTGAAATTCCGCGCCATTTTTTCGATGTCCGAAAATGGAATTACCGGGAGCCCGAAACAAAGTTCGCAGGAGGCGCCGTAGGTGGGATGTGTCGGGTTTTTGTGGCTTTTCCTGTGTGGCGAAGCGTGACACGATAAACGATCAAAACGGTTTCTGCTGGAGATTCTTGACGGAGGGGAGTACGGCCCCATGCCGTATGCGATCGTCGGGCACGAAGGTCCTCTCACCGGACAGCGGTTCCTGATCGGCGAAGAGCCGGTGACCTTCGGCCGCCGGGGCGACAACAACGTGGTGATCACCAGCGAGCGGGCCTCGCGCTTCCACGCCGAGGTGCGCGCCCAGGGTGACGACTACGTGCTGCAGGACCGTGGAAGCCGCAACGGGACGCTGGTCAACGGCAGGAAGATCACCTCCCACGTGCTCCAGCCCGGCGACACGATCTCCATCGGGGGCGAGACGTTCCGTTTCGAGACGTTCGACGACCTGGAGACCGTCGTCGACGCCTCCATGCTCCCGACGGTCGTCAGGGCCGTGCCCGGCGTCGGGATGGGACAGGTCCTGCACGTCACGATCTCCGGCGGCGGGCCCGTCGGGCTGAGCCTCGCCCTGCTGCTCGAACACCTCATGGGACACCGGGTGTCCATCACGATGTACGACGGCCGCTGGACCCGGGACGGGGCGCGGATCGTGTGGCGGAACGCGGCCCAGGGCAACAACCGGCGCCAGCAGGTGGTGACCGTACAGAGCCGCCAGTATCTCAACCTGCCCGAGGACGTCCAGGAACGGCTGTTCACCACCGGCTCCTACAGCGAGATGTGGCCGGCGGGTCCCGACTCGATCCGCGGCTACAGCCCGCGCAACATCCGGATCGCCCACGTCGAGGACGTGCTCCTCGACATGGTGAACGAGAAGGCCGACCGCATCCGGCTGATCCCCGAGAACCTCGACCCGGTCGCACACCGCGACGGCATCGCGCAGGACCACGTGCTGGCCATCTGCGAAGGCGGGCGTTCCCGGACCCGCGAACACTTCGGCGACAGGTTCGGACAGGCCGACAAGTCGATCTACTCGCTGGACGGTCACCACGTCCAGGACGTGGTGCTCGGCATCCGCGTGAAGTCCGACCTGCCCGACCCCATGATCGTCCTGCTGACCGTGGCCCAGAACCGCTTCCTGCTCAACTCGCTGCGCGGCGAGGGGTTCCTGAACGTTCGCCTCACCGACGCCGAGGCCAAGGAGGTCATCGGCATCGACCCCATCCGGCAGGTGTTCGAGGAGTGCATCGCCTCCAACCCCTGCCTGATGGAGCGGACGGAGAGCGGTGACTTCCACTGCTCGACGCACCAGACGCTGTTCCTGCCCGCCCTGATCAGGGGCTCGGCGCTGTGGAGGCGGGTGCAGGAGGGGCTGACCCTCTTCGGCATCACCGAGGACAACGTGAGCGCCGTCACCGGTTTCCGGCTGGACATGGTGCAGCGGCCCCGCTTCACCTCCCGGCTGTTCTTCCCGACCTCGACCACCCCGGGCACGTACGGCTTCCTCCTGGGGGACGCGGCCAACGCGATCCACTTCTGGCCGGGACGCGGGCTCAACAGCGGACTGGCCTCGGCCATCTCGCTGGCGCGCTCGCTCAACCGCAACTGGCGGGGCAGGCCGTTCCGCGACGCCGACTTCGTCCGCCACGAGGCCGCGATGTCGATGCTGCAGTACCGGCACAAGAGCCGCGCCTGGAACGCGATGGTGGCCGCCGACGAGCAGGGGGTCACCCGGGCCATCAAGGACAAGATCGCCCAGGGCCTCGAAGAGGGCGCCGCCGGGGTGGACAGGAACGCCGACATCGACGTCCTGATGGACCGGCTGCGCCAGATCCGGTCCCGCCTGGCCCCGAGAATCCCCGGTATGCCCGACGACGCGGCCCTGCTGGAGCGGCTGAGCGAGCTGCGGAGCGAGACCGTACGGTCCCTGGTGGTCAGCGGCGCCTGGGACACGCTGACGGTCGGGGGTGAGGAGGTGGACATCGACATCTTCGACACCCCGGTCCCGGCGGAGCCGTCCCCCGCCGACGCGACCCTGTTCGTGAGGCCCACCACGACGGCACCGCACGACCTCTCGGGAACCACGGGCCCCCAACCGGTCCACAACGAGGCGGAGTGAGAGGCCACCCCCCGCGCGTGGGGGGTGGCCCCACGCATGAGGAACGAGGGCGGAGGTCACGTCGGTGCCCTTCCCCGTGAGATCGTCAACCGGTCCGGGCGCTACTCCGTACCGTCCGCAGGAAGGCGCTCCGGCAGCCCGAGTCGTGGGAACCGGTCGTCGTGGAACGTGAAGATCTCGGTGATCGCCCCGCCGGTGACGCGCAGGACGTCGATCGTCAGCGGCAGGTACGCGCCCTCCCGCTCCCGCCAGAGGTAGAAGGCGACGGCGGGCTGCCGGTTCACGGAGGTGGGGACGGCACGTAGGCGCCCCATGCCCTCGAAGCCGCTCTCGGCCCAGCCGTTCACCACCGTTTCGCGGCCGACGTACAGGCCCGGCGTGGGCGGCATCGAGTAGCGGACGTCGTCCCGCAGCAGTGCGGCGAGCCCGTCGATGTCCGTGGCCACGCTGGCGTCGGTGTAGCGGCGCACCAGCTCGCGGGTCCCGGCGTCCTCCTCCTCACCGCCGGTCCAGTCCTGCCGCTCGGCGGGCAGGTGCTCCCGCATTCCGGCGCGGGCCCGCTGTAGTGCGCTGTTCACGGAGTTGACGGAGTCCCCGAGGAGTGCCGCGACGTCCTTCGCCGGCCAGCCGAGCACGTCCCGAAGGATCAGCGCGGCCCGAGGGCGCGGCGCGAGGTGCTGGATCGCGACCAGGTACGCCAGTTCGATCGTCTCCCGTGCGACGGCGGCGGTCTCCGGCTCGTCCGCGTCGCCCGCGGGCAACTCGTCGAGCAGCCGGTCCGGGTAGGGCTGAAGCCACAACGCCTCGCCACCGGTCGCGGGCTCCGGGCGGCACCTGGCGAGCAGGTCCAGGCAGGCGTTGGTGGCGATCCGGTACAGCCAGGCCCGGAACGTCGACCGTCCCTCGAAGGTCTCCCGCCGCCGCCAGGCACGCAGGAACGTCTCCTGCACGGTGTCCTCGGCGTCCTCGAACGACCCGAGCATCCGGTAGCAGTGCACATGCAGCTCCCGCCGGTGCCGCTCCGCCAGTCCCGAGAACGCGGGCTCGTCGACCTCGCCCAGACCGCTCACGCCCAGCTCCTCCAGCAGCGTTCCCACACTCATCACGTCATCCTTCCGCCTCGTCGTGTCCCGTCGTAGGTATGACGGGTTCGGGCGCGACAACTCATCACCGCGGACACGGCGAGGAGGACGTGGGCGGCCATGAAGACTGGAACTCGCGGCCGTACGCGCCGGGACGTCTGAGGGGAACAGAGGATGAATGAACGATGTCCATTCGGTGTCCGAAAGCGCGGTGCCGTACGGGGTGGAATGGGATGATTGTTCGCTGAAGGAGGGAAATTCCAGAAGGGGGCAATCTGGCCTGGAAGTGGGTTATTTGATGATCTAGATATGTGGTGAATGCTCCACAAAGCGCTCAAGTCGGGACATCGTGCTATCCCTTTTTTGTGGGGTGGTTCGGTGGAAGAATCTGATTTATCGTGGCAAGTGATAATAAGGCGCAATAGGAGCGACACATGGATCCGCTTGTGCTGGCCGCGGGGACGGCGTTGGTGACGGCCATGGCCACCGACGCCTGGCAGGACGCCCGCGCCGGGGTGGTCGCGCTGTGGCGGCGCTTCCGCCCCGAACAGGCCGAGG
This sequence comes from Streptosporangium sp. NPDC020072, assembly GCF_040631445.1. NCBI lineage: Bacteria > Bacillati > Actinomycetota > Actinomycetes > Streptosporangiales > Streptosporangiaceae > Streptosporangium > Streptosporangium sp. NPDC020072. The sequence continues at coordinate 49,282 of NZ_JBEYAB010000007.1, forward strand.
TCGTCGAGGGTGAACTGGTCGAGGCCCACGCCGAACTGCTGACGGCGCGACAGGCGGGGGACGTCGAGACCGAGCGGGCACTGGCCGGTCTCTGGCAGGTACGGCTGGCGCACCTGCTGAGAGAGGCCCCCGAGTCGGCCGCCGAACTGAGACGCCTCCTCGACGAGGAACTGACCCCGCTGTTGTCGGTCACGGAGCAGACCCGGATCGGTTCGATCGTCATGAAGGCGATCGCCCGCGACCGGGAACGCCTTTATCAGACGGCCCGGAACCAGCACGTCAACGAGTGCTGAACGGAATTCCCTTGGGGCGGCACGCCCGGCCGCACGACCATCTCCCCGAAACGCCGCTTGGACCGCTGGTATCCGACGGAACGAGACCACTACATTCACGTCGGCTCCGACCGGAATGGCACATGGTGGTACGGCGCAGGGAAACCCTGTGGAACGACCGATCGGCTGACGGCCGCACCGCCGCGCGGGTCGAACGGGTCGGTGTGACGGTATGGCATCCCAGATAGGCTGTGTCGGCCGTACCGCTTTTCCTCATAGGAGAGAATTGAAGAGACGTCCGGCCGTCGTCGTCGTATGCGTCACGACATTTCTAGGCGCCATGTCCGCCTGCGGTGCGTCGAGCCGGTCCGGCGCGCCGCCGTCCCACCCCGTGCGGGATGAGTCCGACCTGGTCCTGCCGCTGGACGCCTACGATCTGACGTCCGAACAACGCTCTGCGGTGCAGACCGCCCGATATCTCTTGGTAGGACGATGTGTGGCGGGTTTCGGACTGAAGTTCAAACCACACAACACCCAGCCGGTCACCTATCCGAAGAACGCGTCCTACCTCGGCTGGCTGGGGGCGAAGAAAGTCGCCGAATACGGCTACAGCGGCCCTCCCGGGCAATGGGAGGAAGTCGGTGCCGCCGTTTCCGGCATTCGTGGATACGTCATTCCACGGGAGCAGGACGCCGTTCACGTCGGCACCGTGAGAACGTACAGGGGCCGTGCCGTTCCTCAGGGAGGGTGTGACGGCTGGGCGCAGCGCGAACTCAATGGAAACGCTCCCGGCCCGGACGGCAAGGTGCCCGCCAAACCGCACATCTACAAGAACTTCTACGTCCTGATGGACGACGCCGCGATAGCCGCGTACAGCGACCCCCAAGTGCGGGCCGCAGGCTCGGCATGGAGCGAGTGCATGCGCGCGTCGGGCTTCACCTACCCGGACCCACCGGCCGCCGAGAGCGACAGGCGATGGGCCGGGCGCGGCGGGGAAGACAGGGTGTGGCAGCCGCCCGGCAAGGACGAGATCGCCGTGGCGGTCGCCGATGAGGCGTGCCGGTTGAAGGTGGACTACAGCGGTGCCCGTAAGCGCGCCTACGCGTCGGCCCAGGAAAAGATCATCGCGGCCGACCAACTCACCGTCGACCGCCTGTCCAACCTTCTGAAGGCGCGCTACGCGAACGCCGTCAAGATCCTCTCCTGAACTGACTCCGAAGCCGCTGGAGACCGCTGAACGCTCCGGGGCATGGTCCGGGCACGGGGCGGCCTGCTCGTCGAGCACCGGATCCTCGGCGATCCGCTGCGGGACGCCCGGCGAGCGACACGGTATAGGCTGCCGAGCCGTGAGTGGATCTATGGCGTTTGTGAAGGATGTCGAGGTCGCGGCGCGGGTGAGCCGTATCGGTGGGCTGCCGTTGGCGCCGGAGGGCTTCGACTGGCCGCGCTGCGCCGTGTGCGACGGGCCGTTGCGGTTCCTGCTGCAGTTCATCACGGACGACCTCGGTGACCACGCCGAGGCCCTGCGGCCCGGGGCACTCCTGTCGTTCTTCATGTGCGACAACGATCCCGGCCAGTGCGAGGCCTGGAACCCCGAGGCGGGCGGCAACCGCGCCTACCTGTTCGCCGAAGACGCCACGGTGCCCCTGCCGTCCCCCGGGGAGGCGTTCGTTCTCCCGCAGTGCTTCGAGATCGGCATCTGCGAGGTCGAGCCGGAGACGGCGGACGAGGTCGCGGAGTTCAAGGTGGTCGGCTGGCTGGGTGGCGAGGCGGAGTGGTGGGAGACGGACATGACGCCCACGTGTTCCACCTGCGGCACCCCCATGGGCTTCGTCGCGCAGATGAGGGAGGGCTACAGCAGGAACTGGCTGATGAACTTCGGCGGCGGTGAGGCGTTCGTCTTCGCCTGCCCTCCCTGCGACGCGGCGTCCGTGGTCCTGCAGGGCTGACACCCCGGTCCGTACGGCGTGGCCGCCGGGCCGCGCGGCCGACAAGAGCGGGCCGTACGACCGACAAGAGCGGGCCGTACGACCGACAAGAGCGGACCGCGCGGCCGACAAGGGCAGGCCGTACGACCAACGAGAGCGGGCCGCGTGACCGACAAGGGCGGGCCGTAAGGCCAGGGGTTCAGGGCCTGGCGAGCCGTAGTCCGGCGGTGAGGGATCCGGCCAGCAGTACGGCACCGGAGGCCACCCCGCTGACGATCGGCACCCAGGGCAGGGAACCCGCCCAGGCCACGAGGAATCCGGCGATCCCGAGCAGGGTCAGGGCCACGCCGGGCACCGCGATGGTCCAGTCCTTCCACACCGGGGCCAAGGCGACGAAGTGGACGCCCACGATGATCGCCACCCACGCCACGTTGACCTCCGCGGGCGCGCCCAGGGCGGCCAGCAGCCGGAGGCCGCCGAACAGCGCGAGCACCTCGACGGCCACCACGATCAGGTAACCGCGCCCGAACATCGTCCTCGCGGTCCCTCCGGAGGCGGCGGTCCCTCCGGAGGCGGCGGTCCCACCGGAGGCGGCGGTCCCTCCCGAGACGGCGGCGGCCGGTCGTCGCACACCGGTGAACCACAGCGCCAGCACGGCCGCGACGGCCAGGCCCGCGAGCACCCGCAGGACCGTGACCACGACGTCGCCCAGCGGACTCCGCGCGTTGACGAAGACGAAGACCGCACCGAAGACGGCGCCGACCAGTAATCCGCTCATACGTTGCATGCGTTTCATCCAAGCCCGCCGGACGCCGGCCGGACACGGGTGCCAGACCTACCCTGACGTAGTGCCGCCCCTACCTGGCGGCCCCGCGCTGGTAGGCCAGCACCGCCAGCACCCGCCGGTTGACGTCGTCGCCCGAGGGCAGGTCGAGTTTGGCGAACACACCGGCCACGTGTTTGCCGACCGCCGCCTCACTGATCGACAGGGCCCGCGCCACGGCCGCGTTGGAGCGTCCCTCCGCGATCAGCGCCAGCACCTCCCGCTCCCGAGGACTCAGCCGCGCCGTCGGCTCGGTGACCTCCCTGGCCCTGTCCCAGGTCTGTTCGAACAGGTCGATCAGGACGCTGATCAGGCTCTGCTGCCGGATCAGCAGCGCGCCCGGCGAGCGGAGCACGGGAGTGATCCTGACGAAGGCCGCCTCCCGGTCGAAGACGAGCAGTTGCTGGATCGGCTCGTCCACGACCCGGTGCAGGTCACCCGCGGCGTGCAGTTCCCTGAGCCGGGCGAGCTTGCGTTCGTCGTCCAGCACGCTCGCGTGGACGACCGTCCGCATCCGCATCCCGCGTGCCAGGGCGTCCAGGACCTGGCGGCGGCTGCGCTGCTCCTCGCGCCCCCGCTCAGGAGAGCCCAGCGGCTGCATGGCGCGTAGTTCGCGCGAGGTGGCGACCAGCCGGGTGATCTCCTGCCTGACCCGCTCCCCGTCCTCCAGCCGCGCGACGTCCACGGGGACACCGCGCAGCTCGCCGACGACCTCTTCGAGCCGCCGGGCCAGTTGGTCAAGAGACGCTTCCATCAGGAGAAGTTTCCCATGACCCACCAGACCCGACGACTCTCACCAAAACGGACGGCGGGGTCAGGGCTGGCTGGCGGTGAGAACCCGCAGGGAGTGCTCCACGAGGGTCACCAGGACGGTCTTGGCCGAGCTGCGGCGCCGTACGTCGCAGAGCAGGACCGGGACGTCCGGGTCCAGGTCGAGGGCGACGCGCACCTCCTCCGCCTCGTACTGCTCGGCCCCGTCGAAGCAGTTGACCGCCACGATGAACGGCGTGCCACGCTGCTCGAAATAGTCGATCGACGGGAAGCAGTCGGTCAGCCTGCGGGTGTCGGCGAGCACGACGGCGCCGAGCGCGCCGTAGGACAGCTCGTCCCACATGAACCAGAACCGTTCCTGACCCGGGGTGCCGAACAGGTAGACGACCAGCCCCTCCCGGATCGTGATGCGTCCGAAGTCCATGGCCACGGTGGTCGTGGTCTTGTTCTCCACGCCTTCGACGTCGTCGATGCCGATACCGCGGTCGGAGAGCACCTCCTCCGTGCGCAGTGGGCGGATCTCACTGATCGAGCCGACGAGCGTGGTCTTGCCGACACCGAATCCGCCCGCGATGAGGATCTTGAGCGCTACAGGTTCGTCAGAGGGCCCGAAGTCCATTGATCACTTCCTTGAGAATGCGCTCGCTCGCCGACGCGCGCCCGATCGAAATGAGCTTGTGGTCCTTGAGGTCACCGAGGAGCACCCGGACGACGCCGAGTGGCAGGTCCAGGTCGGAGGCGATGTCGGCGACCGAGGTGGCCTCGACGGTGACCAGGGAGAGAATGCGTTCGTGCTCGGGTCCCGGGACGAACCCGCCGGACGGGGCCGAACCGGTCGCCTTGACCATCGCGACCAGGTCCAGCGTGTCACCGGACGATCTGGTACGGCCTCCGATCAGCGCGAACGGCCGGACGACCGGTCCCGCCTCCTCGTCCATCCACCGGGTCATCCGTCCGCTCCGCCCTCGGCCCCGGGGTGGGAGAACCCGGGGGACGAGAACCAGGACGACGGAAGCCCGGTCATGTGAGGCCCTGTCTCGGCCGGGCGGAGATGTGCTGGCCGACCCGCTTGACCAGCATCGCCATCTCGTAGGCGATGTGGCCGACGTCGGCGTCCGCGGCGCTCAGCACGGCCAGGCAGGTGCCCTGCCCGGCGGCCGTGACGAACAGGAACGCCGACTCCATCTCCACGATGGTCTGGCGCACCTCACCACCGTTGAAGTGACGGCCCGCTCCGCGCGCCAGGCTCTGGAACCCGGAGGCGATGGCGGACAGGTGTTCGGCCTCCTCCCGGTTGAGCCCCTTGGAGAAGCCGACGGCGAGCCCGTCGGTCGACAGGATCACCGCCTGACGTACCGCGCCCACCCGGTTGGTCAGGTCGTCGAGGAGCCAGTTGAGCTCGCCAGTACTGGACGCTTTTCCAGTCATTAGTCCTCCTTGTCGCCTGTCCTGTGGTGTGCGAGATCGGGTTTCTCTTCCTCCCGGCCGCGTCGCGCGCCCGCCTGGAAGGCGGAGAACAACGCCCGCGCCTCGTCCGGTGAGCGCTCCGGCGCCTCGGCGGGGCCGGGCTCGGGGCCCTCTGGAGGCTCCTGGCGGAGCTGCGGGGCCAGGTTGGCCTGCCGTACCCGGCGGGGCAGGGCCCGTGGCCGTGGCGCCCCCTGCGCGGGTTCTCCGCCGCCCGCGCCGTTGGGGCCTCCCGGCGCCGGGCCGCCCGCGACGGGGCCGTCCGCGACCACGGACAGGGAGGGTTCGGGAACGGGCGGGGCACCCGTCGTCCTGCTCCTGCGGGGCAGGGCGCCCGGCATGGACGACTCGAACAGGCCGCCGGAGGGACGCGCGGGAGGTTCGGCGGGCCGTTCCTCCACCCGCTCCGCGGTGAGGGCGAGCTGCGCGGGCAGTTCGGCCAGCACGGTGCGCGGGATGAGCACGATGGCGGTGGTCCCGCCGAAGGGGGAGCCGCGCAGGATGACGCGGATGTCGTGCCTGGCGGCGAGCCGTCCGACCACGAACAGGCCGAGACGCTCGCTGTCGGCCAGGTCGAACTCCGGCGGGGTGGCCAGCCGTTCGTTGAGGACCGCGTACTCCTCGGCGCTCAGGCCCAGGCCGCGGTCCTCGACCTCGATGACGAAGCCGTTGGCGACCAGGTCTCCGCGCACGGTCACCATGGTCTGCTCGGGGGAGTAGATCGTGGCGTTCTCGATCAGCTCGGCGATCAGGTGGGTGATGTCGGCGACCGCGGCGCCGTCGAGCGCGGCGGCGGGCATCGGCGCGACGTTGACCCTGGTGTAGTCCTCGACCTCGGCGATGGCCGCCCTGACGATGTCCACGGCCGCCACGGGGTTGCGCCAGGCGCGTCCCGGGGCCGCCCCGGACAGGATGATCAGGCCTTCCGCGTGCCGCCGCATGCGGGTGGTCAGGTGGTCGAGCCGGAAGAGGTCCTCAAGGCTGTCGGGGTCGGTCGCCCTGCGCTGCATGCCGTCGAGCAGGGTGAGCTGGCGCTGCAGCAGGTTCTGCTTGCGCCGGGCGAGGTTCAGGAAGACCTGGCCGACGCCGCGGCGCAGGTTGGCCTGGCCGACGGCGGCCTCGACGGCGGTGCGCCGTACCGAGTCGAAGGCGTGGGCGACGTCGCCGACCTCGGTGGAGTCGCCCACCTTGATCGGTGGGATCTCGGCGGGGACGTCCACCTCCTCGCCGCGCCGCAGCCGTTCGACGACGCTCGGGAGCCGTACGTCGGCCAGGTCGAGGGCGGTCGAACGGAGGGTGGCGAGCTCACCGGCGAGCCTGCGGCCGAAGCGGACGGACAGGATGATCGAGGCGATCACCGCGACGAGTCCCAGGCCGCCGGCGACCACGATCCTGACGATGATCCCGGTGGCGATGGACCTGGACCGCTGGGACAGGGTGTTGGAGGAGGAGACGCCGAGCTGGTCGAGCCAGTTGGCCACGCTGTTGGTGGTCTGCTTCCAGCGCTGCGCCTCGATGGGCAGCCGGTCCCCCTGGGTCCCCGCGATGGCCCTCTCCAGGGCGGTGAACCGCTCGAAGGCCGTCGAGTCGAAGGTCTCCCGGTACGGCCTGCCCAGCTCGGCGTCCAGCGCGGACAGGCCCCGCGCGTGCAGGTAGCGCCGGGTGGCGACGTACTCGCCGAAGGCCTCGCGCTCTCTCGGGGTGAGGCGGTAGTCGATCAGCGCGCCGCTGATCAGCGCGTTCTCCCTGGCGATCATCTCGCGGGCGTTGCCCATGGACTGCATGGCCGCGGCCTGCCGGTAGATGCCCAGGTCGGGGACCGCGACGAGCTGGTCGTACAGGAGGAAGACCGAGTCGAGGACCCGGTTGTAGTTCGTCAGGACGTCCAGGCGCGCGTCACGGCCGCTGTCGATGCCGGCGCGGATGGTCGCCAGCCTGCCGATCTGGCTGAGCACCCCGTTCAGCGCGGTGCGGAGTTCCGGGCTGCCGGAACCGGTGGACGCGGCGGCGGCGCGGAACTTCTCGGCCGCCCGGTCGGTGCGGGCGCGCTGGTCGGCGATTCCGCTGGTGAGGACGCGGGAGCTGATCGCGACCGAGGACTGCGTCCGTTCCGCCTGAAGCTGGAGCCCAAGCTCGGTGGAGGTGAGGCCGACCGTTTGGTAGAGGTTGTTCGACCGTAACAGCGCGGCGCCGTCGCCAACCGTCAGATTAAGGGCGAAACCCCACAGAGCACTCAGTGACAACAGGGGCAGGAGCAGCAGCAAGAAGATCTTGAACCGAATTGACCGGTTTCCAGAGCCCATGCCCACTCGTCCCAACTTCTGAGTGTGTGGAGGCCCGCGTCGCCTTGGGGATGGATATGCCTCCGGAAGATCGCACAGGAGACTAGCACCGATAGGGTTTCCGCGCAGTGGAGGATCTGATGATTAATGTGATTACCGGGGCGAGTGCCGGAATCGGTGAGGCCGCTGCCGTCGAACTCGCCAGGCGCGGGCGTCAGGTCGTTCTGGTCGGCCGGAACCAGGAAAGGCTGGCCGGGGTCGCCGCCAGGGTCAAGGAGGCTTCGGGGTCCGTCCCGGACACGCTGACCTGTGACTACACCTCCCTCGACGACGTCAGGCGGCTGGCCGGTGAGCTTCGGTCCCGCTACGAGCGGATCGACGTCCTGGTCAACAACGCGGGCGTGATGTCCACCGAGCGGACCCGCACCGGGGACGGCCACGAGACGATGATCCAGGTCAACCACCTCGCGCCGTTCCTGCTGACGACCCTGCTGCTCGACCGGGTCGGGGAGCGGGTGATCACCACCTCGTCCATGGCGGCCAGGTCGGGCAACCTCGACCCGGCCGACCTGAGCCGTGAGCGGCGCCGCTGGAGCGGCTGGCTGCAGTACGGCGACTCCAAGCAGGCCAACGCGCTGTTCACCGTCGAACTGGCCCGCCGCCTGTCCGGCACCGGGGTGAGCGCGACCTGTTTCCACCCCGGCGTGATCAAGACCGGGTTCGCCTCGGGAACGTTCCTGATGTGGATGACCCACCACATCCCGGGCGTGGGCCGTACGGTCGAGCAGGGTGCGAGCACCCTGGTCCACCTCGCCACCCACCCCGACGGGACCGCGCACCCGGGGCGTTACTTCGCCAACGGCGCCCCCGCCAGGGCTCCCAGGGGCATGACCGACCCCGGCCTGGCCCGCGACCTCTGGGAGGCCAGCGAAAGGGCCGTCTCCTGACCGTCCCCGGGATGTCATCCCGGGTTCGCCCGCCGTTGGGACACGGGCGGCTACGGTGCGTGGCCTGTGAGCGTCACGAGCCCCCGCCAGGTCGCCGCCGTCCCCACGGCGGGCAGGGACCCCTTCTTCGACAACGCCAAGTTCCTGGCGATCACCCTGGTCGTCTCCGGGCACCTGGTGGAGGACCTGCGGGACGTGGCGGTGGCGCACGCGGCCTACTTCTTCGTCTACGTGTTCCACATGCCGCTGTTCATCGTGCTCAGCGGTTACCTGTCGCGGAACTTCACCTTCTCCTCCGGCAAGGCGCGCAAGCTGATCAGCACGCTCGCCGTGCCGTACGTGATCTTCGAGCTGCTCTACTCACTGCCCCGCCTGATCCTGTACGGCAAGCTGGACATCAGCCTGCTCGACCCGTACTACCTGACCTGGTTCCTGATGTCGCTGTTCCTGTGGCGGCTGTCCACCCCCGTCTGGCAGCAGCTCAGGTGGCCGCTGGTGGTCGCGGTCGGCCTGTCGCTGCTGTCCGGGACGAGCAGGCTGCCCGACGAGCTGTCGATGAACCGCACGCTGGGACTGCTGCCCTTCTACGTGCTCGGTCTCATGCTGCGCCCGGAGCACTTCGAGATGCTCAGACGGCCGAAGGTCAGGATCGCCGGGGCGCTCACACTGGTGGCCGGGGCGGCTCTCGCGCTGGCCGTGCACACCTCGGTGAAGACCGAGTGGATCCGCTGGCGGCACGCCAACGACGCGATCGGGGTGGACGACCTCACCGGCAGCCTGATCCGGCTCGGCATGCTGGCGGCCGGGGCGCTGCTGGTCGCGGCCTTCCTCGCGATCACCCCCTCGCGCCGGACGTGGTACTCGGGTCTCGGCGCGGCGACCATGTACGCCTACCTGCTGCACGGCCTGGTGGTGAAGGTCGCCGAGCGCTTCTACGGCGACTGGGCGCGGACGGTGCCCGGCGTCGTGGCCGTGGCGCTCCTCGGCGTCGTGCTGGCAGCCCTGCTGTGCACGCCCCCGGTCAGGGCCCTGACCCGCTGGGCGGTCGAACCCAGGATGAGCTGGGCCTTCACCCGGCTGCGCCGCCCGTCCCCCTGAACACCCGTCCCCCTGAACACCCAGCCCCGCGAGTCTTCAGGTCCGCAGGTCGAGGACGGCCCGGTAGGCGGCGGTGATCGCCGCGTCGGCGTAGGCGGCGGGCACCGAGTCGGAGTTGGCGATCGCGATCCGGCCCCACCTGCGGCGGGCGGTCTCGGCGGGGAAGGGCCCGTCGGGGTAGAAGTCCAGGTTCCACGGGGTCGCGTACTCCGGCGCGTAGCCGTGCCCCCACCGGTTGACGGTGATCGCCTGGATGTCGCGGACCGGGTCGAACCCGCCGGGCCCGAGCAGCCTGACCAGCTGCTCACGGATGCTGAACTCCAGATAGGAGTACGGCGTGCCGAGCAGTTCGCGCCGCCCCGCGGCCGAGCCGTCCGCCGGTGACATGCCAGGCACCGCGGGAGCCCGTACCAGGTGGGCCAGGACCGGCTCTCCGGGGTCCTCGGGAGGCCGGTAGCCGCCGACGGCGACCCGGGGGGCCAGCTCCGCGACGGACCAGTAGGCCCCGGTGAAACGGACCCGGCCGACGCCGATCGCCCGCCAGGCCCGCCAGTCGCGCAGCTGGACCGTGGCGTAGAGCATCGGCACCTTGACGGCCGAACGCAGCGCCCGTTCCTGCTCGGGAGGCAGCCCGGTGACGAGGTGGGGGATCATCATGTTCCAGCAGGCCATGATCACTCCGGCGGCCCGTACGGTCCTGACCCGGTCGCCGTCGAAGTAGCCGACCGTCGCCGTGGCCGCGGTCTCCGGGTCGCCGTCGTTGGCCACCGAGACCACCGGGCTGGACAGGCGGACCCGGACCCGGTTGCCCGGCCGGTCGAGCCGGTCGTAGTCGAACCGCGCGGTCGTGACGTCCTCGGGGTCGACGGAGGTGGCGAACCCGGGGACCATCCTGCCGACCATCATCCTGACCAGGGCCTGGTTGCCCTCGGGGAAGAGCAGCACCTCCCTGGGCGCCTCCCACTGCCTGATCACGCTCGGCGAGTTGTAGACCGAGGGCTTCGACCGGTCGAGCCCGAGCCCCTGGAAGCCGGGGTAACCGCACCCCCAGGCGTCGACGGCGCCGAAGGCGTCGGAGCCGTACCCCCACTCGTCGCTCGGCATCGTCCGCACGAAACGCAGCACGTCCGGGTGGACCCCGCAGACCTCCCCGAGGAAGCCGGAGTAGGTCAGGCCCGCCAGGAACCGGTGCTTGGCCCGCTCCGTCAGGCCGGGCAGCCAGTCGGGCGGGTCCAGGTGGAGCGTGAGCAGGTCCCTTCTGGCCCGCTCGGCGAGGGGCAGCTCGGCGATCCACCGGCGGGTGTCCGTGCCGGTCGGCACGAGCCGGTCGACGCCGAAGGACTCCCGGTCGCAGAAGACCCCCTCCCGCGTCCCGAGGCCCGGGTACGGCGCGGCGGCGAGCCGTGCGGGCCGTACCCCGAGCCGGTCGAGCAGCAGTCTGCCCTCGGGGGTCCAGGCGGAGGGCGCCTCGATCGCCTGGGAGCCGCCGTAGCCGACCAGCGGCCCCCGGCGGCCCGTGGGGTGGAACTCGTTGCGGCGGGCGTGCCCGCCGACGTCGTCGTGGTTGTCCAGGATCAGGATCCGCGCGTCCGGGTCGTGTTCGAGCCAGCGGTGGGCCGCGCTGATCCCGCTGATCCCGGCGCCGACCACCACCAGGTCGTAGCGTTCGCCGGTCGGTTCGGCGGGGCCCGCGTGGGCCCAGAACCGGCCGTCGCGCAGGGCGTGCGGTACCCCGACGTCCTCCGGGGTGTCGCCCCGCAGCCCCGTCAGAGCGGCCGGGTGGCCTCCCCGCGGTGCCGCCCCCATCGGCTCGGCCGACGCCGGCCGGCCGGTGAAGGTCTCCAGCGCCGCGACCCCGGCGGCCGTCGCGACGCCGTCGAAGAAGTCGCGGCGGGAAATGGGGCGGTTCATCCCCAGTTCCCCGGCCCTGTGCGGAGTGATCTCCCCGGGATCCGTCATGGAGGGATCATCATGAATCGGGCCGCCCGAATTGGTCGTCCAAGGGCGGCGACGAGGACTTTTTACCCGGGGTGTTGAAAGGCTTTTCGTGGTTTCCGGCGGGCGGGCTCTACGACCCACCCGCCGGAAATGTCATTTATTTCGTGCTTTTGACCCGTGCCCACAGGGCGGGAGTCCTGGGCGGCTGCCAACCGGGCAGGGAGACGTGCCCGAGCACGCACCGGTAGACGACCCCGTTGTGGGTGACGCGGTCACCGGCCTTGTACTGGGTGTACGGCTTCCACGCGGGCAGCGGGGGCGGCGTGACGGTCAGGGTGAAGGTCGTCGAACGCGTCTCCACGCCGGTCGCGCTGACCGTGATCGGATAGGTCCCCGGCACGGTCGTCGCCGAGGTGGCGAACGTGATCGTGCTCGGGCTGCCGAGCTCGACGGCGGACGGGTTCGCCGAGAAGGTCACCCCCGCCGGGATGCCGCTGGCGGAGATCTGCAGCACCTGTGGGGCCAGCCAGACGGGCGTGGTCTCCAGCGTGGAGGAGATCGTCTGCCCGGGTTCGACGGTCGCCGCGGCCGGGGTGAGACGCACGTCGAAGTCACCGCCGCTCACCTCCAGCCGCAGCGTGGTCGTACGGCGGGAGGCCCCCGTGGCCCGGACGGTGGCGAAGTAGACGCCGGGCGGCGTCGCCTCGGACGGATGGACGGTCACCCGGGCGGTCTGCCCGGTGGTGATCGTGGACGGGTTGAAGGTGAAGGAGAAGGAGTCGGGCAGGCCGAAGGCGGTGAGCGCGACCTGCTGCGGGTCACCGGCCGTGGTCGTGGTGCCGAGCGTCAGCGTGGCCGTCTGGCCCGGTTTGACGGTGACCGTGTGGCGGTCGAGCGAGACGGAGAAGTCGTTCGCCGGGGAGGCCGGGGAGACGGTCAGCCGGTAGGACGTCGTCTCGGAGAGCGTGGGGGTGGCCGCCGAGGTGGCGCGGACGACGATGGTGTGCGTGCCGACCGGGGTCGACGCCGAGGTGGTCACCCTCATCAAGGTCGAGGCGCCGCTCGGCATGCGGGGGGTGGTGAAGGTGACGTCCGTGCCGGCGGGGACGCCCTCGGCGGTCAGGTCGAGGTCCTGGCTCGGGCCGCTCAGCTTCCTGGTCCGCACCGCGACGGTCGTCGAGGTGCCCTGGTCGATCACGCCGTCGGGCTCGCCGGTCCGCACCGTGAAGGTCCGCGAATCGGCCGGGCAGCCGGGCTCGTCGGGGGAGGCCGCGACCCCGACCGCGTCCCAGGCGTCCTTGACCCGCTGGAGGTGGAGGCAGCCGAACAGGGCCAGCGCCGACTGCACGGTCGCCGCGCGGACCTTGGCGTGGGTCCAGGGCACGGTCTTGAGGTTCAGCGCGCCCATGTAGATCTCACCCGCGTCGCGCAGGCCGATCCCGGTCACGCCGTCGCCCGCGCAGACCGGGCTCTGCTCCGGCCTGCCCTGGACGCGGTCGCCCTCGGCCAGCAGGTAGAACCAGTGGTTCTGGATACCGGCCACCTTGTGCGGCTCCTGGGTGAGCACGTCCTCGGAGTAACAGCCGGGGTCGCCGAAGACGGCCGGGTCGTACATGTTGCGCAGCGGGCCGGGGCCGCTGAAGTCCACCTTCTCCCCGATCAGGTAGTCGGGCGCGTCCACCCCCGGCGGCTGGTTGGCGTAGTGCTCGGTGAGGGTGCCGATGATGTCGCCGGTCGACTCGTTGAGGGCGTTGGTCTCGCTGCCGCTGCCGTTGCCGCCGCTGGTGTTCTCGAAGATGGCGTGGCCGTACTCGTGGCCGACCACGTCCATGGAGGACATCTGCTTGCTGCCGCTCTCGTTGTGGCCGAGCCACACGCCGTCACCGGCCCAGACGGCGTTGGGGAAGTTGAAGCCGACCCTGATCGGGAACGTCCGGCCGGTGCCGGTGATGCCGTCCCGGCCGAGCCAGTCCCGCACCATGTCCCAGGTGCGCTGCGCGGCGAACATGCCGTCGACGCAGGTGGTCTCCAGGCCGGAGGCCGAGCCGTCGCCCCACTCGTCGTCGGCGCCGGTGTAGACGGTGCCGTTGGTGGACGCGCAGCTCAGGTTGGCCCGGGTGGGGTCGGTCATGCTGTAGGAGCCGGCCGAGCCCGAGGTGTCGATGTAGACGGGGTCGCCGTTGTGGAACGGGTGGCCGACGCCGCGCCGTACGTCGTCCCAGCGGTCGGCGATCGAGCCGTCGGCGGCGTCGACGTAGACGTGCAGGACGGAGGGGCCGTCCTTCGAGCTCCCGGTGACGACGCTCTCCCAGGTCAGCCGGGGCTTGGTGCCCGCGGCGTGCACCACGAGGCGCGGGTCGCTCTGCTTGGTCACGGTGCCGAGCAGGTCCCGTGCGATGGCGCGGGCCCGCTCGGCGGTGACGACGGGCTTGGTCGCGACGTCGTCGAGCTTGGCCCGCTGGCCGGTGGTGACCGAGGTGACCCTGCCACCCTCGCGGTCGGTCGCGACGATCACGTCACCGCCGTAGACGGGCAGGCCCCGGTGCAGGCGCGGATAGGTCAGGTACTGCAGGCCGCGTGAGCCGAAGACGACCGTCGGGCTCCCGAAGGTGTCGCCGTCACCGGCGCGCAGCTCGCGGGAGCGCGCGGTGAGGGCCCTGTCCGCGGTGCCGAGGGCGCGGGAGCGGGCGCGGGCGTCCGGGGGAGCGTAGGCGGAGCCCTGGGCTCCGGTGGCCTGGGGGCCGGAGGGGCTGACGGGAGGGGTGGGGGAAGGCGAGGCGGTCGCGGGCGCGGCGCCGTACAACGCGCTCGCGCCCAGTGTCGCCGCGAGCAACGCCGCGACGCGTGTTCTGCCGTTCGGTTTCACTGCGTGTGACTCCTCAAGACGTCCCTGGGGAGGGGGACCAGGAGCCGGGCCGGCCAGGCTCAACTCGAAACGCAACTCAACGTGACACCGGATTGTGTGGGGCGAGTAGCCAATGCTTTTCCATGTCGCGGTGTTATGGACCGGACTTCTGCCAAACGAGGTACGCCCTGCTCAGTCGTATATATGGGGATGCGTCGAGATTGTTTGGGCTTGTCGCAACCGATGGTGAACGTTTTCGAGGCGCCGGTCGTTGGAGGGGGAGACGGGCTGCGGAGCGGTCATCGACCCCGCGGGGCGCCGGGCGTGCTACGAAGGGTGGTGAAACAGGACATGTCGGAGTAGCGTCCGCAGACGCGGATTCGCTCGGTGGATGACGGATCTGCTCCGCGACGGGACGGGGAGCCGCGCGTGGTCGGTAAGCAGGGCAGGGTGACCGGCAAGATCGGTCCCGGTCTGGTCGGCGAGGTGCTGATCGCCGTCCGCGGCGGCGTCGAGGCCTTCTACGCCCATCCCGCCGTCCCCGACGAGGAGATCTCTCCCGGATCGATCGTCGTCGTCGTGGAGTACTACCCGCCTCGCACGGTCTATGTCGCTCGCGCGCTCGTCTGACCTCTCTCCCTTTTCTTTTGCTCTCTCCCCCCTCGTGGAGGCCACATTGCCAACCGAGTCCCTCATCATCGGTGGCGGCGTCCTTGTCGCCCTCTTTGTCATCATCCTGCTGTTCAAGGCCGTCTGGCGGGTGGCCGAGCCCAACGAAGCACTGATCATCTCCGGCCTCGGCGCCCGGGGAAAGAACGAGGGCGACAGCCTCGGCTTCAAGATCGTCACCGGTAAGGGCACCGCCGTGCTCCCCGGCTTCCAGACCGCGCGCCGCCTGCGCCTCGACAGCCGCGCGGCCAACCTCCAGGTCTCCTGCGTCACGCTGCAGGGCATCCCGGTGGTCGTCAAGGGCGTGGTGATCTACAAGGTCGGCGACGACCTGCACTCCATCGCCAACGCCGCGCGCCGCTTCCTCGACCAGCAGGACTCGATGAACGGGGCCATCCACGAGCTGTTCACCGGTCACCTGCGCTCGATCATCGGCAACCTGACCGTCGAGGACCTCATCCTCAACCGTGAGCGGCTGACCGGCGAGACACGCGCCTCCGCCGCCGATGAGATGATCAAGCTCGGTCTGATCGTCGACTCCCTGCAGATCCAGGAGATCGACGACGAGACCGGTTACATCACCAACCTCGGCAAGCCGCACGCCGCCAAGATCGCCGCCACCGCCCGTATCGCCGAGGCCCAGCGCGACCAGGAGGCCACCGAGGCCGAGCAGATCGCCGCCGCGAACAAGGCCGCCGCCTGGCGCGACGCCCAGATCAAGCAGGCCGCCTACCAGGCCGAGATCGACGAGGCCCAGGCCAAGTCCCGCCAGGCGGGCCCGCTGTCGGAGGCCTCCGCCCGCCAGGAGGTCGTGGTCCAGGAGACCCGCGCCGCCGAGCTTGAGGCGCAGCTCTCCGAGCAGCGTCTGCAGTCCCAGGTTCGCAAGCCCGCCGACGCCAAGGCGTACGAGACCGTCACGCTCTCCCAGGCCGAGAGGGACGCCCGCATCGCCCGCGCCGAGGCCGAGGCCCGCGAGACCGAGCTGCGCGCCGCCGCGCAGGCCTCCCAGGTCAAGCAGGCCGCCGCCGCCGAGGCCGAGTCCGTACGGCTGCGCGGTCTGGCCTCCGCCGAGGCGACCAAGGCGACCGGCCTGGCCTCCGCCGACGCCGCGAAGGCCAAGGGCCTCGCCGAGGCCGAAGCCGCCAAGGCCAAGGGTCTGGCCGAGGCCGAGGCCATCCGTGCCCGCTCCCAGGCGCTCGCCGAGAACCAGGAGGCGGTCATCGCCCAGCAGCTCGCCGAGAACTGGCCGCAGATCGTCGAGGCGGGCGCGAAGGCCTTCGGCAACGTGGACCACATGGTCGTGCTGAACGGCGCCCAGGGCATCGAGGAGATGCTCGCCAAGGCCCTCACCCTCGGTGGGACCGGCCTCGGCCTGGCCCGCTCCCTCCTCAACATGAACAGCGCCCCCGCTGCCGCTCCCGTCCCCATCCCCGAGGCCAACGGCAAGGCCGTCGAGCCCACCTCCTGACCCGCGCCCTCGGAGGGGCCGCCCGCCAAGCCGTACGGCACGCGGGCGGTCCCCAGGCCCCCAAGGCCCCCAAGGCCCCCGGCCTCTCAGGCACCGGGCACCAGGCCTCTCAGGGCACCGGGGTTCGCAGGGCGTCGAGGACGAGGGCGGGGGAGTCGGCGAACAGCCGGATCACCCTGGCCCGCTCCCTGCGGCCGAGAGGCCGGACCACGGTGACCGGTTCGGACAGTTCGACGACCACGTTCGTCTGGGAGGAGACCGCGACCCCCAGCCGTCCGTCGGTCACGGTGACGGTGCCCCGCTCGTCGTAGGCGCGCGCCAGCCGTACCGAGGAGATCAGCTCGCGGGGGACGCGCAGGTCGAAGTGGACGCCGTAGCGCACCCGCAGCTCCCCCTCGGTCACCACGTGCGGCCGGGTCGCGCAGGCGGCCCACAGCGCCAGCACCAGCACGACCGCGTACGCGTCG
This sequence comes from Streptosporangium sp. NPDC020072, assembly GCF_040631445.1. Taxonomy (NCBI): domain Bacteria; kingdom Bacillati; phylum Actinomycetota; class Actinomycetes; order Streptosporangiales; family Streptosporangiaceae; genus Streptosporangium; species Streptosporangium sp. NPDC020072. The sequence continues at coordinate 66,254 of NZ_JBEYAB010000007.1, forward strand.
AGCACCAGCACCACCGTCCGCACCCCGGACGGCACGCCGAGCGCCCCCAGCAGCAACTCGACCGCCACCGTCTCGACGACCGCCGCGAACAGCAGCACCAGCAACATCGAGGACTGCTCCCGGACGTACGGCACCGCGGTCGCCCCCGGTGGCACCCCGTGACGGCGGCGCGTCACCCACAGCAGGAGAGCGGCCACGTTGCGCGCCTCGAACCCGATGAGCCTGAGCACCGGGACCGGCACCAGCTCCCGCACGGCCGTACCCAGCGCCGCGCGCCGACCGGCCCCGCCCCGGCGCGCCGCGCGGAACAGCCGCAGCAGGGTCACCGCCTCCAGCAGCAGCACCGCCACGACGGCCACCTCGACGACCACGAGCACCGGCCCCGGTGGCCGCACTCCAGCCGCGGTCAGAACCACGAGCAGCAACTCGGCGGGAAGTACGGCAAGCAGCGCGGCCCGCGCGACCCTGAACATCAGCCCTCACCCCGCACCATGACACGGGCGCATCCGAACGTCATCTCTCACCTCTCAGCGTGGTCAGCACCAGCCGGAACACCTCGATCTGCGCGGGCGACATCTCCGTGTCCAGCGCCCCGGCCATCTCCTCGACCGCGTACGGCCCGGCGAAGGCCCCCGCCAGCTCCCCGGGCAGGTGCGCGGCCAGGTCGGCGGCGAGCACGGCCACCCGGGGGTCGCCGGGGTCGGCGTCGGCCAGCTCGTCCAGCCGCCGGTAGAGAAGCCGCCCCCGGGCCAGCGCCTCCGGCTCGGTCAACGGCCGGATCACGCCGAGCATCCTGTCCCTGGCCTCGGGATCGGTGACGCCGTCGAGCAGGGTCAGCAGCTCCCGGTCGAGTTCGGCGATGCGCGACCCCTCGGCGGGAAGCTCGCGCAGCACCGCCGCCAGGCCGGGGGAGACCGTGGAGTCCGGCCCCAGGTCCTCCTCGGCGAGCAGCGCGGCCAGCCGTTCACGTCTGGCGCCGATCGCCTCCTGCTGCCTGGCGAGGTCGGCGTCCAGCTCCATGAGCGCCTCACGCAGGTCCCCGCCCCGGTCGCCGGGGCCGAGCACGTCACGGATCTCGTCGAGCGAGAGCCCGAGCTCCGTCAGCCGCCGCACCCGGGCCAGGACGACCGCGTCGCGCAGGCCGTACTCCCGGTAGCCGTTGGCCAGCCGTACCGGCTCGGGCAGGAGGCCGAGGTGGTGGTAGTGGCGCACGGTCCGGGTCGAGACCCCGGCCAGCGCGGCGAGTTCACCGATCCGCATGCCCTCATTAGAAACGTTGACGTTACGTCAACGTCAACACGCCTCGGCGGGTGCCGTACGGACGACCGGGAGCCACCCGGAGAGCAGCGGGGAAGACCGCTCTGACCAGGCTGTTCATCATTATGTCGATCTTCGTCCCCGGGGGAAGGCACCACGCCAGACGGGCCGGAGTTCTTGGGGGAGCGCATGGCGGTCGACACGGCTGAGGGAAGAGGTGATCATGGGACGGTTGATCCGGGGGCTTCCCTTCCGTCCTGAATCGGGGAAGCCGAGTCGAGGAGGACGTGTGACCGACATCGCCGACGACATCGCCGACTGGCTGTATCCCACCATCGAGAGTGAGATGAACGGCGCCCAGGTTCTCGCGGCGGACGGTGACCTGCTCAGGACCCTCGGGGAGAAGACCCTCGGCCCCGGGGGCGGGGAGAAGTTCATCGACCACATCTCCGGCAGCTCCCAGGTGAAGCTCAACATCATCCAGCGCTACCGGGCGACCCGTGAGGTCGTCGTCGCCTTCCGGCGGCGGGCCGCCTCGGGTGAGTCCCTGAGCACCGAGGACACGCTGGCGCTCACCCGCGCCACGATCAGGGACGAGACCCTGTCCGAGGTCCTGTCGTATCTCGCGGCCGGCTACTACCTGCGCCCCGGGTTCAGGGAGGAGTGGCGTCCGGCCTCCCAACCCTGAACCCGGGCCGGTTCAGATCATCACGTGGGCCTCGGGGTGGCCGACGAAGGAGAACTGGGCGTTACGGGTCAGTTTGATGTCGTCGGCCTGCCAGGTGTGCATGGCCGCGTCGCCGCTGCGCCAGTACACGAAGTTGAACCGGTCGGCCGAGTAGATCTTGACGCGGTCCTCCTTGAGCCGCCGCACCAGCCGGGTGTCCTCGCCCCGGGTCACGTCCTCGAACCCGTAGTGCTTGAACATCTCGGCCTTGCCGAGGAAGGTGCCGCCCTGCACCAGCCAGCTGTAGCGGTGTTCGAGCCCCGGCAGCCGCAGCATCGTGGTGTTGCTGCCCTCGAAGTAGGCGTAGTGCGCGCCCTTGCCGACGAGTTCGGCGTCGGAGTAGTCGAAGGCCCGCACGAGGTCCGACAAGTAGTGCTCGCCGTACAGGTTGTCGTCGTCCATCTTGGCGATGAGCGAGCCCTCCGCGGCGGAGATGCCCAGGTTCATGCAGGCGCCGAGGGAGAGCGACGGGTCGGCGGGCAGCACGACCACGTCGGAGATCCCGGCGACCCGCGCCTTGTCGGCCACCACGACGGGGTCGATGTCGAGGCCGTGCAGCACCATGACGAGCTGGACGGGCCGGTGGATCTGCTTGGCGACCGAGGAGATGGCGTGTTCGATCTGCGCGGCCCTGTTGGTCGGCAGCACGACCGAGACCGACCGCGACCGCGTCTCGACGGGCTTGCCGAGCACCCGCAGGATCTGGTCGACCCGGTGGGTGAACAGGTGCTTGTCGAAGACCTCCCGCATCGCCATGTGGCCCTGCCTGGCCCGCAGCTCGGGGCTGTTGATCAGGTGGAGCACCTGGTTGTAGGACTCGACGGGCTCACGCGCGATCGGGATCAGCGACCCGAAGGTCTCCTCGATGGCCCGCGACCACCCGGAGACGACGGAGGTCGCGCAGGCCGACAGCTCGAAGACACGGCGGGCGCACATGGTCGGCGAGTCGAGCACCGAGTTGACGTTGAGGAAGACCTTGTACATCTTGTACGCGGCCAGCATCTGGTCGTAGGGCAGTTCGCCCACGATGTGCGGGACGTACTCGGCGGGCCAGGCGTACTTCTCGTCCACGGTGCCGTTGCGGGCGAAGATGTGCAGACCCAGTTCGCGGACGGGGGCGAGCACGGTCTCCATCTGCTCACGCCGCTCGGGGTGCTTGTCGCGGAAGTACATCCCGGCGAACACCACGTCGTGCAGCCTGCTCTGGCGCTCCTGGATGGGGTTGTGCACCCGGGGCTGGGCGGCGAACTGCAGCACGTCCACCCGGTCGTGCCCGAGGACCTCCCGGTAGCGGGGCACCATGTCCCCGTCACAGGTGAAGACGTAGTCGAACAGCTTGGCCGTGTCGATGAAGAACTCGAAGTTCGGCGGGTCCTCCTTGTTCCAGAAGACCGTGGGGATGCCCTCCGCCTTGCACCAGTCGATCAGGGCGCGCAACTCGGGTTTGGGCGCGTTGGAACCGGTCATCTGGTAGCGCCAGCGGCCCTGGTTGCCGTGCCAGGCCGACTCGGCGAACAGGATCTCCGGCCTGCGCTCGGCGAAGATCTCCGGCCAGTCGCGCAGCCCGAACTCGATCTGGTCCCACTCGTACTTGAAGGCCATCCTGGAGAAGTCGTCCAGGATCACCGCGACCTTCATGTCGGGCCGGTTGATCGGCCCGGCGGGCCACTTCACCTGGGGCACGTTCACCACGGGCCCCTGCTGGTCGAGCTCCTCGACCACCTCGGACACGGGCCTGGGCGCCTTGGGGCCCTTGCGGGTGGACATGGCCGCCTTCAGCTTGCCGGGCAGCCGGACGACCCCCGACCCCTTGGCCCCGGTCAGCGCCTCGGCCACCCGGTACGGCCGCTGCACCTTCGTGGACTCCAGCTTCCACTGGGCGTAGTCGGCGCGCGCCTCGGCGATGGCCAGCCGCCGTTCCAGGTCGCGGACGCGCTCCTCGAAGCGCTCGACGACCTTGCGCTCCTCGGGAAGCCAGTTGATCGGCCCAAGACGCTGGAACTTCGGCTCTTCGGGGGTCTGCTCAGACTGCTCAGGGGAACTCATGGGAATCGCCTTTACACCGAGGTCGTGCCAGCGTACGGCGTGCGCCGTACCGAAAGGGCGGTTTACAGGGAATTGGGCGGTATGACCTGGCCTGCGGGGGAGAGGTTGCCCCCCTTGAGCCAGGCGGCGATCACCCGGGCGATCCTCGGACCGGCCTTGCCGTCCCAGAGCGGGGGAAGGTCCCCGGACGGCGTCGTGGCGCCCTCGGCCAGTGCGCGGTCCGCGGCGACGGCCAGCTGCGCCGGGGTGACCAGGCGGTTCGTGCCGTGGGTGATGGTGATCGGCCGCTCGGTGTTCGGCCGGACCGTCAGGCACGGCACGCCCAGCATGGTCGTCTCCTCCTGCACCCCGCCCGAGTCGGTGACGACCAGCGAGGCGCCGCGGACCAGCGACAGGAAGTCGACGTAGCCGAGCGGATCGACGATGAGCAGGTTCCCGCCGGTCACCAGCCCCGCGTCGGCCAGCCGCTGCCTGCCCCTGGGGTGGATCGGCACCACGATCGGCAGGCGCGCGCTCACCTCAAGGACGGCGTCGACGAGCTCCTTGGCCGAGGCCGGGTCGTCCACGTTCGCGGGCCGGTGCAGGGTGGCCACGCCGTACCGGCCGGTCAGGCCGAGGCGGGAGCGGATCGGGGCCGGGTCGAGGTGGTCCAGCGCGGAGAACAGGCTGTCGATCATCGGGTTGCCCACCAGGTGGACCCGCGCCGGGTCGACGCCCTCGTTGGACAGGTGGGACAGCGCGTCCGGCGAGGTGGCGAACAGGATGTCGGACAGCGCGTCGGTGACGACCCGGTTGACCTCCTCGGGCATCTCCCGGTCGAAGGAGCGCAGGCCCGCCTCGACGTGCGCGGTCGGCACGTGCAGCTTGGAGCACACGAGGATCGCCGCGAGCGTGGAGTTCACGTCGCCGTAGACGACGACCAGCGTGGGACGGTGCTCAAGCACGACGTCCTCAAGGCCGGTCAGCAGGGCCGCGGTCTGCCGCGCGTGGGAGCCGGAGCCCACCCCGAGGTTGGCGATCGGCTCGGGCAGACCCAGGTCGGCGAAGAACACGTCCGACATCAGCGCGTCGTAGTGCTGACCGGTGTGGATGATGCCCTGCCGCACCCCCAGCTCCGCGAGCCCGCGCACCACCGGGGCCGCCTTCACGAAGTTGGGCCGCGCGCCGAGCACGTGCAGGACGAGGGGATTGTCGGGGTCCGGGGTCGTCCCCGTGGGGGCGTAGTCCCTCATTGACCTCGCCTTTCATGCGGGAGTGGGGCAAACGATGCCTATGGTACGGTCACGGCGTGGTATCCGATGCCAGCACGCCAGACTCCTCAAAGGTTTCCGCGAAGTCGGCCCGTGCCGGGCTGAGCGGCCTGTTGAAGGGATTCGCCAAGCACCCCGTGATCGTCTCCCGGGTCGTGGCGGCCAAGGTCAAGTCCGATCCGGTGCGTGTGGCCCAGGCCGCCGCCGAGACGCTCCCGCCGAGCCTGCGCCCCGTCGTGGGCCGCTTCGCGTGGCCGGCGGCGCGACAGGCCAGGCTGGTCGTCCGCAAGCTCGGCATGCGCATGGTCAAGGGGCCGTGGGCCGAGGCCAAGGAGCACTTCGACTCGGGCCGGATGAGCGAGGCCGTCGCCGTGCTCCAGGGGCACACCAGGTATCCCTTCATCAAGCGCAGGGCCACCTACTACGCCGGTGAGCTGGGCGCCATCCAGCCCAACCCGATCCCGCCCAAGGACAAGGTCATCGTGGGGGAGCGGGTCGAGGGGCGGGTGCTGCACTGCGTCACCAACGCGCTGCCGTTCACCCAGGCCGGCTACACCGTGCGCACCCACCGCATCGTCACCGCGCAGAAGGCCGCGGGTCTCGACCCGCACGTGGTGACGAGCTGGGGCTGGCCGATGATGCAGGGCCACGCCGACGCGACGCCGTACGAGGAGATCGACGGCATCCCCTACCACCGGCTGATCCCCGACGGCGGTGAGGTGCCCTTCGAGAGCCAGGGCCGCATGATCAGGGGCGCCGGTGAGGTGACCGAGCTGGTCAGGACCCTCAGGCCGCAGATCCTGCACGCCGCGACCGACCACCGCAACGGCTCGGTCGCGCTGGCCGTACGGGAGCGGACCGGCACGCCGATGGTCTACGAGGTCCGCGGCTTCCTTGAGGAGACCTGGGCCTCGCGCGACCCCAAGCGGATCGGCAGCCAGCGGCACGTGCTCCAGCGCGACCGCGAGGCGTTCATCATGCGCTCGGCCGACGCCGTGGTGACGCTGGCGGAGACCATGGCCACCGAGATCGTCGAGCGCGGCGTGCCGAGGGAGAGGATCTTCCTGGCGCCGAACGCGGTCGACGACTCGCTGCTGTCCGCCGAGTACGACGGCGCCGCGTTCCGTTCCGCGTACGGCATCGCCCCCGGCGAGGTCATCATGGGCTCGGTCTCCAGCATCGTGGCCTACGAGGGCTTCGCGACGATGCTGAGCGCCGCGGCGCTGCTGCGCGACCGGGGGACCCCCGTCAAGGTCCTGCTCGTCGGCGACGGCGCCGAACGGCCCGCGCTGCTCGAACAGGTCGAGGAACTCGGCCTCGGCGACGTGGCGATCCTGCCCGGCCGGGTCGGTCCCGACGAGGCGCTGCAGGCCCAGGCGGCCATCGACATCTTCGTCTGCCCCCGCGAGGACCTGCGGGTCTGCCGACTTGTTACACCATTGAAACCTGTCGAGGCGATGGCGCTCGGCAAGCCGGTCGTGCTGAGCGATCTCCCCGCCCTCTCGGAGCTCGTCGGCTCCGACGGCGCCGGGCTTCTCGTCGCCCCGGGCGACCCCGAGGCCCTCGCCGACGCGCTCGCCGCGCTGCGCGACGACCCCGAACGGCGGGCCGAGATGGGGCAGGCGGGACGGGCCGAGGTGGCCGCCAAGCGCACGTGGAGCCGCGTCGCGGAGACGTACCGTGACCTTTACCGATCACTTACCGCTTGATGACCTTCGGAAGAGGCCCAGAAAACAACCGGTTTGTGATGCGTTCAATGGCATTAGACGTGGCTCGTTCGGACTTGAGATAGCCTTTGCGACCATGAAGTGTTGTTTCCGGCATCCCAAGGTCACCCGGTGAGCGAGCGCAACGAGCCCGCCGGCGACACTGGCGCCCCCGTGGGCGGGGCCGGCGAAGGAGGCCGAGTGAGCACCTACGACCTGGCCGTCATCGGTCTCGGATATGTCGGCATGCCCCTGGCGAAGGAGGCCGCGGGGGCCGGACTGCGCGTCGTCGGCTTCGAGGTCGACCCCCTGAAGGTGGAGGCCCTCAACGCGGGCCGCTCCTACATCGACGACCTGACGGACGCCGACCTGGAGCACATGCTGGCCGGTGGTTTCACCGCCACCCTGGACGAGTCGGTCCTGGCCGAGAGCGCGACCGTGGTCATCTGCGTGCCGACCCCGCTCGACGAGGACCACCGCCCCGACCTGTCGGCCGTCGAGGGCGCGACCGCGACCGTCGCCCGTAACCTCTCCAGGGGCACCCTGGTCGTCCTTGAGTCGACCACCTGGCCCGGCACCACCGACGAGGTCGCCCGCCCCATCCTTGAGGCCTCCGGCCTCGCCGCGGGCACCGACTTCCACCTCGCCTTCTCGCCCGAGCGCATCGACCCGGGCAACGCCAAGTACGGCATGCGCAACACCCCCAAGGTGGTCGGCGGTTACACGCTCGCCTGCCGGGAGCGCGCGGTCGGGTTCTACTCCCGCTTCGTCGAGCAGGTCGTGCCGGTCAGCGGCACCCGCGAGGCCGAGATGGCCAAGCTGCTGGAGAACACCTACCGGCACGTCAACATCGCCCTCGTCAACGAGATGGCGATCTTCTGCGACGAGCTGGGCGTGGACCTGTGGGAGGCCATCGAGGCCGCCTCGACCAAGCCGTTCGGCTTCCAGAAGTTCCTGCCCGGACCGGGCGTCGGCGGCCACTGCATCCCGGTCGACCCGTCCTACCTCTCCTACACGGTGCGCAAGCTGGGATACCCCTTCCGGTTCGTCGAGCTGGCCCAGGAGATCAACGAGCGGATGCCGGCCTACGTGGTCGCCCGCGTCCAGCGGCTGCTCAACCGGCACAGGAAGGCCGTCAACGGCTCCAAGGTGCTTCTGCTCGGCGTCACCTACAAGCCCGACATCGCCGACGAGCGCGAGACCCCGGCCCTCCCGGTCGCGCGGGCGCTCGTCGAGCTCGGCGCCGACCTGGTCTTCGCCGATCCCTACGTCAAACAGTGGCGGGTCGACGGCGTCGAGGTTCCCCGCGAGGAGGACCTGGCGAAGGCCGTCACGGAGGCGGATGTGACGCTGCTGCTCCAGCAGCACGCCGCCTTCGACCTATCGATCGTCGAGGACCACGGCAGGCTCGTGCTCGACACCCGAGGCGTTCTCGCCGAGGGTGAACGCGTCGAGCGGCTCTAGTAACGAAGGGCTGCGCGCAGTGCACGTGCTCGTCATGACGGTGGTGCATCACCCCGAGGACGCCCGGATTCTGCACCGGCAGATCCGCGCGCTGGTGGACGCCGGTCATGAGGTCACGTATGCCGCGCCGTACACCGCGCGGGGCGTCATGGCCCGGTCGTGGGTGAACGGCGTCGATCTCCCCAGGGCAGCCGAGCGTAAGCGGCTCACCGCCGTGCGCGCCGCCCGCAAGGTCTTCAAGCGCATGCGTGGCCAGGTGGATCTCGCGATCGTGCACGACCCCGAGCTGCTGCTCGCGGTCGTCGGCGTGCGCAACCGGCCCCCGGTGGTCTGGGACGTCCACGAGGACACCCCGGCGACCCTGTCGCTGAAGCCCTGGCTGCCCGCGTTCCTGCGCCCGCCGGTGCGTTTCCTGGCCCGCCTGCTTGAGGGTACGGCCGAGCGCCACCTGCACCTGCTGCTGGCCGAGAGCGCCTACGCGGGCCGCTTCCACAGGACGCACCTGGTGGTGCCGAACGAGACGTGGGTCCCCGACCAGGTGACGGCGCCGGGCGGCGACCGGATCGTCTACCTCGGCTGGTTGTCGGAGGCGCGCGGGGTGCGCGAGGCCATCGAGGTGGCCAGGCTGCTGCGGCCGCACCGGGTCGCGGTCGAGCTGATCGGCTACGCCGACCCGCAGTCGCGCCCGATGCTGAACGAGGCGGTCGCCGAGGGCCTGCTCGAATGGCGTGACTTCATGCCGAACGACGAGGCGCTCAAGCGGCTCGACGGCGCGCTGGCCGGGCTCTCGCTGCTGCGTGACGAGCCCAACTACCGGCACTCCATGCCCACGAAGATCGTGGAGTACATGGCGCACGGCATCCCGGTGATCACCACTCCCTCGCCACGGGCGGTCGAGCTGGTCGAACGCTACAACAGCGGTGTCGTCGTGCCGTGGCAGGACCCCAAGGCCGTGGCCCAGGCCGTCGTCTTCCTGCGGGACGACGTCAAGGAGCGGCATGGCCAGGGCGCGCGGGGGTACGCGGCGGCCCGTGCGAACCATCACTGGCCGAACTCGGCACGTCGTTTCGTCTCCCAGCTTGAGGCGTGGGCGGGGGTCAAGAGCTGATCTCCGGCACGGGGAAGCCGTTTATGTCCGCCTGATCGTGAGAACGGTAGTGTCCTGAAAGTGCGCTGGCTGACCGCTTTCCTGGGCCTGGCGATCCTCGCAACCGCCGTCGTGGCGGTCGTGATGGTCCTGCCCCGTGGCGAGAGCGCCTCCACGGCCCAGAGCACACCGTCCACCTCTTCGCAGAGCCCGCCGGACCCGTCGGCCTCCCCCTCGGGCACGCCGTACACCGATCCGTGCGGGACGTTCGACACGGCCGTGCGGTCGCCGTACGCGCTGACCGGCTACTGGCTGATCCCCACGACCGACCACTGCACCTGGCGCAGGCAGTTCACGGCCATCCACGAGGTGGGCGGCGACACCGTGATCCGGATCGGCTGGGGCCTGCAGGCCCGCAGGACCTCCGAGGACGGCCGTGTCCTGGAGAAGGAGGGGAACAAGGCCGACCCCCGCTACGCCTCCTGCGTCGAGGACGGTGTGCCGTGCGTCGAGGCGGCCGAGCGGGACCTCAAGGCGGCCAACCCGGGCAACCGGGTGAGCTGGACGTTCGTCTACCGGACCGACGAGGCGTTCGGCGACGGGCTGTTCCGCTGCCCGGCCTACGAGCGCCGGATCGTCGCCGGGGACACGGTCTTCTACCGGTTGCTCGCGCCCGACGACGGCACCGACGACCCCAGCTGCGACAACATCAGGAACAGGGGACGCGGCTACCACCTGATCCTGGTGGCCGCCGCGAAGAAGGACAGCCTCACCGAGCTGCTCGACCTCGGCGACCGGTTCGGGGTGAAGGTCTTCCCGGCGCTGCCGCTGGCCCCGCGCGACCCGGCGCAGAGCACCCGCGCCTCGGAGCGCGGCACCGACACCCTGACCACTCTCACCCGGCGCATCCTGCAGGACTACGGCGACCGCTTCGCGAACCGGACCTCGCTCGGCGGGTTCTACCAGCCGTTCGAGCTGCAACTGCGGGACATGAAGGCCGAGCATCCGACGCTGGCGGTCTACGCCTCCCAGCACCAGATCGTCGAACAGGAGATGCCGGGCAAACCCATCCTGGTCAGTCCCTACCTGGACGCGCGCAAGCGGCTGCCGTTCAGCGCGACGCCCCAGGAGGTGGCCAAGGGCTTCGAGGCGCTGGCCAGGACCGGCGTCGGCATCATCGCGCCGCAGGACAGCCGGGGCACGGGCAAGGTGGGGCTGTTCTGGCCCGACCAGCGGGGCCAGCGGGTGGACGAGCGGCTGAGGTCCGTCGTGGGGGAGACGACCAACGGCGACGCCTACCACGGCTCGACCCGCGACTACTACCGGGAGATGGCGGCGGCCAGGACCAGGATGGTCGAACAGGGCTACGACGTGCAGCTCTGGGCCAACGTCGAGGCGTTCGAGCCGTCGTCGGACGAGCCGTGCGCCGCCAGGACGGGCACCAGGGGGCGCACCGACAAGAAACGGCTCGACACCGCGGTGACCCAGGTCGGCCGGTACGTCTCGAAGATCGTCTCCTACATGTGGAGCGACTTCTTCACCTGCGGTTCGCCGTCCCTGTCCGAGGAGGTCGCCAGGGACGCGGGCAGGCCGATCCCGGTCGACGCCGTCCACCGTCCGCGTGACATCCAGGACGGCGTCGAGATCCGCGGCTACGACATCCCGGTCGGCTCGACGGTGACGATCACCTGGTCCGGTCAGGAGACCCCCGAGGTCACCAAGGTCACCGGGGTCGATCTCGAAGCGCTCCCGGCCGACCTGCCGGAACGCGTCAGGACGGCGTGGTTCCCGTTCAACTGGAACGGCGTGCCGCCGGGGACGTGGGTGCGGATCAAGGTGACCGCGCCCGACGGGCGCGCGGCGGCCGAGTCCTTACACGTTCGCGTGGGCCCCTGAGCGGTGTAACGTGCCTGACATGGTTCCGCGCATCCCCGTCAGCGTGGACCTTGTCGTTCTCACAGTGCGGTGCCAGGAGCTGAGCGCGCTCGTCTGGCGGCGGGACAAGCAGCCCTACGAGGGGCGCTGGGCCCTGTCCGGCGGCTTCATCCACCTCGACGAGGACCTCCCCGCCGCCGCGGAGCGCGTGCTCGCCGAGCGGGCGGGCCTGCCCGGGGCGCCGGTCCACCTGGAGCAGCTGCAGACCTACGGCTATCCCGACCGTGACCCGCGCCAGCGCGTCCTGAGCGTGGCCTACCTCGGCCTGGCCCCCGACCTGCCCGCCTCGACCGAGGCCCACATGAGCTGGCAGCCGGTCTCCTCGCTCAGGGAGATGGCCTTCGACCACCGGCGCATCATGGTCGACGGGATCGAAAGGGCCAGGGGAAAGCTCGAATACACCCCCCTGGGCGCCGCCTTCTGCCCGCCCGAGTTCACGGTCGCCGATCTTCGCCGGGTTTACGAGATCGTCTGGGGTCGCGCGCTCGATCCGCGTAACTTTCACCGGAAGGTCACCAAGGCGGAGGGCTTCCTGGTGCCGACGGGCCGTACGACCACCCGTGACGGGGGCCGTCCGGCCAAGCTGTACCGCAGGGGACCTGCGGTTTTCCTGCATCCCCCGATGCTGCGCTCCCTGAAGGAGTAGGTCCGGAGACAGTCCCCACGGGGAAGGCTTCCGACGCATCGAATCTCAAGGGATGAAAACCATTCCCTCGTTATAGACATGAAAATGGTTATCGCTTACGCTATTTCCACACTGAGAGGTTAAGAACGCAAAATCTTGAAATTTCAGGATGTCGTCGGGGTTGTTCCGCGACGATTGTCCTGGTGGTCTCGGCGACCGTGAACCCGGCACCGGACGGCGACGGCTCACCCGGCGAACGGCCATGCCTCCTCACCGTCAGGTGGTGGGGGCGGAGGCCGGGCCGGGGCGGGAACCGTCCGGACGCGTGACGCCCTTCCCAGGCACGGAACAGGCTTTTCTCAAGACAGGAGAGTGCTGATGGCGCGGCGGACACTTGCGCCCGGCGTGGAGATCTTCTCGGTGACGACCGGGACGGTACGGCAGGCGGCGGGCACGACGGGACGTTCCGAGACCGAGCCCCGCGGGCGACTGCGGGCCGGGGCGGGCAACGGCCACGCGGAACGCCGCGTGGGCCGGGCCGTACCCGAGGAGTCCGCGAAGGTGACGGTGCTGCGGACCGCCGCGGGCGAGTTCCTCCCCGTCCAGCAGGAGATCGGCGGAGACCTCGACCAGCTCGACCCGGGAACGCTGCGGACCTTCGAGGACCGTGGGCTGCTGGTCGAGCGTGAACCCCGCTCCTGGCCGGGTCCCGTCGCCGTGGTCGGCGGCGGAGCCATCGCGCTCGCGCTGTCCGAACTGCTCGCGCGGATCGGCGCCGAGGTCCACCGGGTGCCGACCCCGGACGCCGCCCTCGGCTGCGCCGCCGTCAGCTGGTGCCAGGACGACCACCCGCCCGCCGAGTGGGCCAAGGCCGACGTCCTGCTCACCGAACGCTCGATCGCCTGGCAGCGCTGCTCGGTCGAGGGCGCGACCGCGGTGCTCGAACCCATCTCCTCGGGCCCCGAGGACCTCACCCACTCCGACGTCAGGGCCAGGCGGCTGGCCGCCTCCGCCACTCCCGGGCACCTGCAGGCCTACTGGAGCAGCGAGCGCCGCAGAGGGCCCTCCCCGGTCGGCCCCGCCGAGGCCTGGTTCGTCGCGGCGCTGCTCGCCGCCGACCTGGAGGCCTGGGCCGCCCGCCGTACGGTGTCACGGGGGTTGAGGCTGGTCGACCTGATCAGCCTGACCGTGACGGAACAGCCGATCCTCCCGCTGTCGGTGGTCTCCTCAGGGGACGCCTGACCGCGAAACGCCCATGGACAGGCGCCGGGTCCCCGGGGGGGTGGAACCGGCGTCTACCGGCCGGCGACCGGACATCCCACGTCCGGTCGCCGGCCGGACATCTTTCACCCGTTCGGCTCGGAGACCTGCTCGGAGGCCTCCATTCCGGCATTCCAGGAGGATGCCCCATCCGCCTGCTCCTCATAAAGTAAGGCCATGCCTCGTTTCCGTGCGATTCTGGACACCGTGCCCCCCTATCGGGCGGGCAAGGCCGTGGTGTCAGCCGACGGCCGGTCCTTCAAGCTGTCCTCGAACGAATCCCCCTACGGTCCGCTTCCCTCCGTGGTCGAGGCCATCTCCAAGGCGGCCGCCCAGGCTCATCTGTACCCCGACCCCGGGGTGGGCGCGCTGACCAACGCGCTGGCGGAGCGCTACGACGTGCCCGCGGAGCACGTCGCGGTCGGCGCGGGCTCGGTGACGCTGCTGCAGCAGCTCTTCGAGACCGTGGGCGAGCCGGGGGCCGAGGTGATCTACGCCTGGCGGTCGTTCGAGGCCTACCCGCTGATGGCCGACCTGTCGGGTTCCACCTCGGTGCGGGTCCCGCTGGCCGACGAGACGCACCACCTCGACGCCATGGCCGAGGCGATCACCCCGCAGACCCGCATGATCTTCGTCTGCAACCCGAACAACCCCACCGGCACGGTCGTGCGCTCGGCCGAGCTGGCGGCCTTCCTCGACCGGGTCCCCGAGGACGTGCTGGTCATCCTCGACGAGGCATACCGCGAGTACGTCAGGGACACCGACGTCACCGACGGTCTCACGATCTACCGCGACCGGCCCAACGTGGCCGTGCTGCGCACCTTCTCCAAGGCGTACGGCCTGGCCGGGCTGCGGGTCGGCTACCTGATCGGCAACGAGCCCGTCGCCGCGGCCGTCCGCAAGACCGTGGTGCCCTTCGCGGTCAACCACCTCGCCCAGGTGGCCGCGGTCGCCTCGCTTGAGGCCGAGGCCGAGCTGCTCGAACGGGTCGAGACCGTGGTCAAGGAGCGCGACCGAGTCCGTGACACGCTGATCTCCCAGGGGTGGACGGTGCCGGTCACCGAGGCCAACTTCGTCTGGCTGCGCCTGGACGGGCGCACCCTTGAGTTCGCCGGGGCCTGCGCGGCCGAGGGCGTCGCCGTGCGTCCCTTCGAGGGTGAGGGCGCCCGCGTCTCCATCGGCTCCCCCGAGGCCAACGACACCTTCCTGGCCGTCGCGGAGGCCTTCCTGAAGGGCTGACGCACCCGGGGCCCTGGGGGAAAGTCCCCTGGGGTGTCCCAGGGCTCCCACGGGGCTCTCAGGCCCCTGCGGTCCCTTTTGTAGGAACCCGTCCCTACGCGGGGGCGGGTTCCTTCTCTGTCACGGCCGGCGCCTTCCTGCGTTCGGTCGAGACCACCAGCGCCACACCGACGACGATCACCAGGCCCGCGACGACCATCGAGCCGGTGACCACCTCGCTCAGGATGAGTCCGCCAAGGACGACCGCGACGACGGGGTTGACGTAGGCGTAGGTCGAGACGAGGGAGATGGGGGCGTTGCCCAGCAGCCACGCGTAGGCGGTGAAGCCGACCAGCGAGCCCATCACGATGAGGTAGGCGAGCCCGATCCAGGAGCGCCCGGAGACGGCCGCGAGGTTCAGGTGCTCGCCCGACGCCGTGCCGACCAGCGTCAGTCCGACGCCGCCCACGAGCATCTCGACCGTGCTGGCCGCGAAGGGGTCGGCGGGCATCGGGATGCGCGAGGACAGGAACGAGCCCACCGACCACGAGATCGAGGCCAGCAGGATGATCGTGATCGCCGTGCCGTTCGACGAGCCGCTCGCCCCGGTCAGGGAGAGCACCGCGACACCGGCGAACCCGACGAGCACCCCGGCCAGGGTCAGCGCCCGGGGCCTGTCCCGCGCGACGACGCGCAGGATCACCAGCCACAGCGGCACGGAGGCGACCAGCAGCGCGGCCAGGCCGCTGGAGATGTGCTGTTCGGCCAGCGCGACCAGGCCGTTGCCCGCGGTCAGCAGCAGCACGCCGACCAGCGCGGCGCCGCCGAACTGCTTGGCCGCCATCCTGAAGGGCCCCGGTCCCTTCAGCAGCAGAATGACCAGGCTGAGAATCACCGCGGCGGAGGTGAAGCGCATCGCTCCGCTGAGCAGCGGGGGAAGCGTCTCGATGACCACCCGGATGGCGAGATAGGTGGAACCCCAGACCACGTAGACGATCGCCAGCGCGCCCCAGACGAGGAGAGACGTGCGTCTGTCAGCAGCGTCATAAGCCATAGCTCCTGACAATATCCCCTTATATGGAGAAACCTCTCGCGGATTTCAGTCCTTGAGACGACCCTCCCGAGTCTCGGAAACAGCAAGCGCCGTCACCCCCCGGATGTCCTCGCGGACCCGGAGGGTGACGGCGCGGCGGCCCCGGGGTATGGGCCGTGCTGCAGTACGGCGCAGGCCCCGGAGCCACGGACACACGAAGGTCGCGGCCCAGACCGCGACAGGGGCCCCGGCGGAGGCTGCGACCTCAACGGTCTCAGTGGCCTCGGCGGAGCCCGGACAGCCCTTCTCCGCCCCGGAAGCCCCAGGGGTCTCCGAAGTCCTGGCAGGGACTCCGGTGGGGACTTCGTGGGAGGCGTCGAAGGGAGCCTCGACAGCCGCGGCAGCGAACTCGGCGGCCTCGGCGGTCTCGGCGGACCTCAGCGGGTTCCCAGCTTCTCCACGATCAGCCGGTAGAGCTGGCGTGGACGACCGGGCTGCGGAGTGCGGTTCGGCGGAAGCGGCCACGCGAGCCCCTCGTCGACCAGCGTGCGCAGCAACCGCCGTGCCGTACGCGGGGTGACGCCGAGCATCTTGCCCGCGCCCTCCGCGTCCACCACGGTGTCCCCGCCCTCCAGCTTGGCGGCCAGCCGTGCCAGCACCTCCACGCCCTTGGGCTTCAGCGGTCCGCCGCCCTGCGGAGGCATCCTGGGCGCCGGGATGAGCGCCCTGCCCTCCCGGTCGACGGCGAAGCCCTGGGCCTGCTTGCCCGCCTGCGTGCGCGCCAGGGCGGCCCTGGCGTGCGACTCGGCGTCATGCGTCGTACGGCCCATGCCGACCCCGACCTCGACCGCCAGCCCCAGCTCGTCACGCACCCGGGCCGCGAAGGGCAGCACCCGGAAGCCCTCGGTCGCCGTGGCGACCGAGCCGCGTGTCGCGGTGACCATGTAGCTGTGGTCGTCGACCGCGGTCACCGAGGCGTTGATGCGGTTCGCCTCCTGCACCAGCAGCCTGTGCAGCGACAGCCTCAGCTCGTCACGCCAGTAACGCGGCGCGGCCCTGCGGACCGGCTCGCGGAGCGTGGGAACCTCGACCAGCACCACCGTGAGCTGAGACTCCTCCAGCCTGTGGTGCGCCCCGAGCAGCGCCGCGGTGTGCAGCGCCGTACGGACCGCGGCGGAGGTGGGGCGGATCCTGACCACCGGAACCCCGGCCGTCTGCAGCCGGTCGGCGACGGCGGGCAGGCAGGTGAGCGCCCCGCTGGTGTTCCCCTGGCGCGCCAGGCGCTCGTGGAAGGACGCGATCGTGCCGGTGGCTCCCGGCTCGTCGCGGCTGTGCACGTCCCCGGCGGGCAGCCCGAGGTCGGCGTAGGCCTCCTCGATGTCGGCCCGTCCGAGCACGTCGATGCTGACCCTCCTGGGGTCGATCCGCTCGTCCAACGCTGCCCTGGCCAACGCGGCGATCAGTGCCGCGCCGCCGAGCTGGACATACGTCGCGGGCATCGTCAGCACCCCCGATCGTCTGGCCAGGTCGTAGGGAACCGGGCTGGCGAACAGACAGGCGTCGACTCCCGCCCCGAGGCGGGTCACCTTGTCGGCCGCCTCCTGTTCGTCCCGGTACGCAGCGGCCACCAGGCGGCACGGCAGAGGTGCCGCCGCATGTCCCATAAGCATCACTCTTTCTACGAGGTCATGGGGGCCCACCACACCGATAGTGAGGTCCGGTGTCATGGCACCCGGGCGTGACACTCGTGGAGTTTCTTCGGCCCGCTCGACCAATGTTCGTCCCATCCTGCCGTCCCTGTTGATTCGGCTCTCTTTTGGAACGATCGCTTGCGAGGGCCGTAATGTCACGCCCGTTTAGAGGTCAATTCTTGGAGGAACCCACGGTCTAAACCCTGACTGACAGTGTTTACACAGGTCAGAGCGCTTTTTGGGAGACTGAAACCGGTTGATTATCAGGCAGAAATCTCTCGGTGGACATCCGCGCCCAGCGCCTGCATACGCTCGGCCAGATAAGAGTGGCCCCGGTCGATGAGATATCCTGACCCGATCACGGTCTCTCCCTGGGCCGCCAGACCGGCCAGGACCAGGGCGATGCCGGAGCGCAGGTCATGGGCGGTGACGTCGGTTCCGGTGAGCGGAGTGGCGCCCCGGACGACGGCGCTGTTCTCCTTCACTTCGATGTCGGCGCCCATTTTGTTCAGTTCTGCGGCCAATGCGAACCGACCGTCGAAAATCCGTTCGTGGATGTAGCTCGCGCCGTCCGCGAGACAGGCGACCGTCATGATCGGCGACTGCAGATCGGTGGCGAAGCCGGGGTAGGTGTCGGTGATCACGTTGATCGGGCGCAGCGGGCGGTCCCTGCGCACGTGCAGCACGGCGCCGTGGTCGGCGAACTCCACCCCCATCTGCTCCAGCTTGTAACGGACGACACCGAGGTGGTCCAGGTCGGCGCCGACCAGGTTGACCTCGCCGCCGGTGATCGCGGCGGCCATGGCGAACACGCCGGCGTCGAGCCGGTCGGGCATCACGGTGTGCTCGACGGCCTGCAGCTCGTCGACGCCCTCGACGGTGATGAAGCCGGTCCCGCCGCCGCTGATCCGCGCGCCCATCCTGGTCAGCATCTCGATCACGTCGAGGACCTCGGGCTCAAGGGCCGCGTTCTCGATCACGGTCGTGCCGCGCCCGAGGACGCCCGCCATGATCAGGTTCTCGGTGCCGGTGTGCGAGGGGGTGTCGAGGTACAGCGTGGCGCCGGTGAAGCCCGCCGTCTTGACGTGGATGACGGCGTCGCCCTCGTCCACGACCGCGCCGAGCCGCTTGTAGCCCAGGTAGTGGAAGTCGAGGTTGCGACTGCCCAGGTTGCAGCCGCCGACCCCCTCGATGACGGCCTCGCCGAGGCGGTGCAGCAGCGCCGGGACGAACAGCACCGAGCCGCGGAAACGGCGGGCGATCTCGGCGGGCAGCACGGGGCTGCTCAGCGTCGAGGCGTCGATCACCAGCGTGCGTTCGGCCTCGTGGAGCTCGACCTTGGCACCGACGGCCTCGGCCAGCTCGACCGCGCGGCGGACGTCCTCGATGATGGGGACGTTGCGCAGCACGGTACGGCCTCTGGGCGCCAGGAGGGCCGCGCCGATCATGGGAAGCACGGCGTTCTTGGCGCCCTGGATGAAGGCGGTTCCACGGAGGGGATTGCCACCGCGCACGCGGTAACGGACCATGCTTCATGCTCCTTGGGGGTGGGGGACGATATTCGTACGACATGGGGGGCGGTGGCCGGAAGGCGTCGGCCAACACTAGCCGTTGGATGCCCCTGAACCTGCTATTTCGTGGGGAAACCGGACCCGGTCAGCGGACTGACCAGAAGCTTCCGCGCGAAAGTCTCGACGGTTCCCACATGACAATTTCCACTCGGCCGTGAAAGCTCCCGCGGTTCGTGTGCCCCGCCGGGCGGGCCGTGCGACGCCTGCGTCACCGGCCAGAGTTTATTCACGCGGTACGGGTGCCCCTGCCCGAGGGGGTCAGCGGGGAGGCGGCCGTCAGCAGGGTGTCGGCCCGCTGGTCCACGAAGCGGGTCACGACCTGCTGGCCGTACCCGAAGACCATGGCCCAGACCAGGATCGCAGGCTGGGAGCCGAGCCCGGACATGCCCGGGACGAACCCGGAGTTCAGGATCAGCAGCCCGAGCACGGCCGTCGCCACCCCGGCGGGCGCCTTGAGCAGGGTCTGGGCGACCGCCAGCGAGTAACGCGTGGACAGGTCGGCGCGGGTGGACAACGAGGCCGCGCTGGACAGCGCCGCGCCCAGCACGCCGACCAGGGCGACGAGCGGGACGTCGCCGTGACCGGGCCGGTGGCCGCCGGTCGGGCAGATCTGGGCGGGCATCAGGCCCTGGGCCTGGACCACCGACTGGTTGCCGCACATCGGCACCGCGTCCGGCCAGATGGCGCCGACCGCCACCAGGCCGAACACGATCACCGACAGCATGAGGACCCCGCCGAGCAGCAGGTTGCGGAAGCTGCGGACCCGGCCGCTCTCCATCGCCTGCGCGGTGTAGGCCGCCCGCAGCACCGACTGCATCAGCGGCCGGTCACCCTCGCCCAGGTCTCCGGCGGCGATCCTGGCCTGCAGCTGGACCAGCCTGGGGTCGTCTCCGGGCAGGTAGGCCCTGCCGATCGCGAGGACCTCGGTCGCCCGGCCGCACAGCTCGGGCGTCGGCAGCACGCCGTACAGCATCACGGTCGCGCTGTTGACGTTCGACCAGGCGCCCTCGACGGCGTGACCGGTCAGCCAGCGGCGCAGGCCGTGCCTGCTCCTGGCGTAGGACTCGGCGCGGGCCAGGTGCGTGCCGATGCCCTCGCCCGCCGAGGCGGACGAGCCCGTGCGCTCGCACGCGGTCAGCGCGCGCTCGGCGTCGGCCCTGATCTCCTCGCTGCGGGTCGCCACGTACACGCGCCAGATGCCGGGCCAGCGCAGGACGCCGGTGTCGCCGATCCGTTCCGGGGAGACTGCGTCGAGCGACATCGTTCCTCCGTTGGGCGCGGGCCGTGGGGGATCGGGCCGGGAGTGTTCCCGGCCCTCGGGGTGTGCCGATTCGACGGTACGTCCCCGTGCCCCGGGACGCCGGGCCTTCGCGGAGCCGGGGCTCAGAGGCCCTGGACCGCGATGTCCGTACGGTGGTGCGAGCCGCGCATCCGGATGCGGCCGACCGCCTGGTAGGCGGCCTCGCGGGCGGCGGCGACGTCGGCTCCGGTGCCGACCACGCTGAGCACCCGCCCGCCCGCCGACAGGACACGGTCGCCGTCGGCGGCGGTCCCGGCGTGCAGCACGTAGGCGTCGTCCGCCACCTCGGAGAGCCCCTCGATGACATCGCCCTTGACCGGGTCCGCGGGGTAGTTCTCCGCCGCGACGACCACGGTCACCGCCGCGCCCTTGTGCCAGGCGAGCGGACCGAACCGGTCGAGCGTGCCGTTCGCGCAGGCCAGCAGCAGGCCGGCGAGCGGCGTCGCGAGCCGGTCGAGCACGACCTGGGTCTCCGGGTCGCCGAACCGCGCGTTGAACTCGATCACCTTCGGGCCGTCCTTGGTGAGCGCGAGCCCGACGAAGAGCACCCCCGTGTACGGCGTGCCGCGTTCGGCCAGCTCGGCCACGGTCGGCAGGACGGTCTCGGCCATCACCCGGTCGGTCAGGTCGGCGGGTGCCCAGGTCAGCGGCGTGTAGGCGCCCATGCCGCCGGTGTTGGGGCCCTTGTCGCCGTCGTAGGCGCGCTTGTGGTCCTGGGCGGGCAGCAGCGGCACGGCCGTCGAGCCGTCGCAGAGCGCGAACAGCGAGACCTCGGGGCCGTCGAGGAACTCCTCGATGACGACCCGTCCGCACGCCGCCGCGTGCCCGAGCGCCTCCTCGCGGTCGTCGGTGACCACGACGCCCTTGCCCGCCGCGAGCCCGTCGTCCTTGACCACGTACGGCGCGCCGAACGCGTCGAGCGCCGCGGCGGCCTCCTCGGGCGTCTCACAGGTGTGGGAGCGCGCGGTCGGCACGCCCGCCGAGGCCATGACGTCCTTGGCGAAGGCCTTGGAACCCTCGATCCTGGCCGCCTCGGCCGAGGGGCCGAAGCACGGGATGCCCGCCTTCCTGACCGCGTCGGCGACCCCGGCGACCAGCGGCGCCTCCGGGCCGATCACGACCAGGTCGGCCCGCAGGTCCTCCGCGAGCCCGGCGACGGCCCCGGGGTCGGTCGGGGTGACCGGGTGGAGGGTCGCGATCCGCGCGATCCCCGGGTTTCCCGGAGCACAGTGGACCTCGGTGACCTGGGGGTCCGTCGCCAGAGACCGGCACAGGGCATGCTCGCGCCCGCCGGATCCAATCACAAGAATGCGCACTCGGGAGAGCTTATCCGCCGGGCATGGGGCGACTGTCCACAGGCTGTGGACAAGGTGTTCGACCGCGTACCGCCCGGGGTTGACGAACTTCCGCGTGTCGATCTTCTCTGTGACATATCCTGATGAAAGAGCTGATCTAGCTGTAAACGGGACATGAATTTCGTTGGGTTCCGCATGATCGCCCCTTGTGACCGAGGGTATCCTGGGAGTCCGCCCCCAAGCATGTGCTAAGTTTGGGCGGCTTTGGCGTGTCTGATGCTGATTGGAGGTGGTTGGGGATGACCTCTGGCGATCCCAGCAGTACGTGCTCGCGCACACGTGCTGTGCGCACTCTCGACCACTCCACACCGGTGTCCGACCGGCTGCGCACGCATTCTCTTTGAGTTGAGGTGACACAACGTCGCGTGCGATCAGTGCCGGTTCGGGCGGGAAGGCCTGACATGCGCTCTTCGCTTCTGTTCCCCCGCATCAAGCACGTACGTGCCGTTCGTACTCCGCGTCCCAGCCTCTCGGCTGCCGACCGTGCGAACTCCCCCTGTGTCCCGCCGAGCGACTCGCTCGTCGAGTACGCCGCCTACGTCAACGGCAAGAAGATCGACGCCCTGGGCATCGTCGACGCCCTCGAACTCGTCCGCGAGCACAACGCCGCGCAGGAGAAGGGCAACGCCTTCGTCTGGGTCGGCCTGCACGAACCCGACGCCCCCGAGGTCGAGTGGCTGGCAGAGGTCTTCGCCCTGCACCCCCTCGCCGTCGAGGACGCCGTCAAGGCTCATCAGCGTCCGAAGGTCGAGCGGTACGGCGACTCGCTGTTCGTCGTCCTGAAGACCGTCGCCTACCTCGACCACGACGAACTCACCGCGACCAGCGAGATCATCGGCACCGGCGAGATCATGGCCTTCGTCGGTCCCGACTTCGTGGTCACCGTACGGCACGGCACGCACTGCCCGCTGACCGAGGTGCGCCAGCGCCTTGAGGACAAGCCCAAGCTTCTCAGCCGGGGCCCGACCGGCGTACTGCACGCCATCGCCGACCACGTCGTCGACAAGTACCTCACCGTGGCCGACCTCATGCAGACCGAGCTCGAAGACGTCGAGGCCATGGTCTTCGCCGAGGTCAGCGCCCGCGACATCGGCCGGATCTACAACCTCAAGCGCGAGATGATCGAGATGAAGCGGTCGGTGACCCCGCTGCAGTCACCGCTCGCCACGCTCGCCCAGCGCCGGATGATCCCCTCGGAGATGCGCGAGTACTTCCGTGACGTCGTCGACCACCTCGCCCGCGTCTGCGAGCAGGTCGAGTCGTCCAACGAACTGTGCAACTCGGTCCTGCAGGCCGCGCTGGCCCGCTCGAACGCCCTCGCCAACGAGGACATGCGCAAGATCTCCTCGTGGGTGGCCATCATGGCCGTCCCCACGATGATCGCCGGGATCTACGGCATGAACTTCAAGCACATGCCCGAGCTTGAGTCCGTCTTCGGATACCCGCTCGTGATCTGCGTCATGGTGATCGTCTGCACGCTGCTCTACCGGGGGTTCCGCCGCAACGGCTGGCTGTGACGTCAGCCGACCGGCGCGCGCATCGGGGAGAGCGGGGCGGCCAACGGCAGGCCCCGCTCGGCCCACAGCACGCGCATCCGGTCGGGATAGTCGGTGACGACCCCGGCGACCCCCAGGTCGAGCAGCACCGCGGCCCTGGCCGGGTCGTTGACGGTCCAGGCGACCACCGGAAGCCCGGCCCTGGCCGCGTCGGACATCAACTCCTCGTCGAGCAGCACGTGGTCGGGCGAGAGCACCGTTCCCCCCGCCGCCAGCGCGGCGGCCGGAAGGTCGCCGCCGAAGTCGTCGAGATCGAGCCCGCCGAACCACGCCGGGTCCATCGTCGCCCGCTCGACCAGCGCGTAACAGGGCATCGCCGGGACCAGGGATCGGGCGACGCCGAGAATCCGCCAGTCGAAGCTGAGGATCGCCGCCCCGCCGAGCCTGCCGTGCAGGTCCAGCTCGGCGATGACCAACTCGGTCAGCTCACGCGGGTCGGCACTCAGGTCGGGCCGCGTCGGATCGGACTTCAGCTCGACGTGCAACCGCACCCGGTCGGCCCCGTAGGCGTTCACCAGGGCCAGCACGGCGCTCAGCGTCGGCATACGGGTGTCGGGAACCGGCACCTGGGTGGCGACGAACCGGTCACCCGAGACGAGCGGCAGCCGTACACCGCATTCGAGGGTGCGTAACTGTGCCAGCGTCAGAGTCCCGACGGGCCTGCCCACGTAGGGGAACAGCGGGTCGCCGGGGAAGGCGGGGTAGCGGTCGGCGCTGGTGACCGCGGAGACCGTCAGGTCGTGGGTCAGCACCAGGCGCCGGTCGGCCGTCAGCGCGACGTCGAACTCAAGCGCGTCGACACCCAGCTCCAAGGCGTGGGCGAGGCCGGGCAACGTGTTCTCTGGCCGGAGGCCGCGGGCTCCCCGGTGGCCATGGATCTCGGCATGCACACAGGGGACCCTACCGACCCCGGACCCCGATTCCACAGCGCGGCTCGCCCCCTGTTTCCATCGCGCGTCAACCTTGTCACCGCATGTGGTTCGCAAAATCCTCACCAGCGGACAACCAAGACGGTGCAGCGGATCGGGCCCGGTGCGCGTTCCTAGGTCATGAACGGTGAGACAGTCGCTCAGGCGACCGCGCCACCCGGTGCCCGGGCGGTACTGGCGGACCTGTACCGCGAGCACCGGCTCGCCCTGGTCCGCCTGGCCGTACTGCTCGTGGGGGACAGGGAGAGCGCGGAGGACGTCGTGCAGGACGTCTTCTCCAGGCTGCACACCGCCACGCTGAACGGCGGGCGCCCCGGGACGCTCACGCTGACGTACGTCCGCGTCTGCGTGCTGAACGCCTCGCGCTCCCTGCTGCGCAGACGCGGGGTCGCCGCCAGGCTGAGGCTCACGCGACGGGACTGGCCGATCGGCCCCGATTCGGCCTCCGGCTCCGGCTCTGACTCCGCGGAGACGAGCGTGCTGCTGGGCGAGACGCGCCAGGAGATGCTGGCCGCGCTCGGCAGGCTGCCCAGGAGGCAGCGTGAGGTCCTCGTCCTGCGTTACTACCTCGACCTGTCCGACGCCGAGATCGCCCAGGTGACGCGGCTCGGGCAGAGCACCGTACGGTCCACCGTCTCACGGGCTCTGGGACGGCTTGAGCGCGAACTGGGAGGAAAAGCATGACCGGCATCGAGGATCGGCTCAGGGACGCGCTGGCCGCCAGGGCCGAGGCCGTGACGGACGACGGACGGCCCCGCGTTCTCCCCGAACCGCACAGGCCGCTCGCGCGACCCGGGTGGTGGGCGCCGGTCGCGGTCGC
Source organism: Streptosporangium sp. NPDC020072 (assembly GCF_040631445.1). Classification (NCBI taxonomy): domain Bacteria; kingdom Bacillati; phylum Actinomycetota; class Actinomycetes; order Streptosporangiales; family Streptosporangiaceae; genus Streptosporangium; species Streptosporangium sp. NPDC020072. The sequence continues at coordinate 91,084 of NZ_JBEYAB010000007.1, forward strand.
GGCGGCCATGGTGCTCGTGGTCGGCGTCGTCGTCGTGGGGACGCGAACGCGGCTGGTCACGGCCCCGCGACCCGTGTCCTCCTCCGGCGCCCTTCCCCCGCCGATCAGGCAGGTGTGGCCGGACGCGGTGCACGAGATCCCGGCGACAGGGCCCGGCGGCCGGACGTTCACTCCGGAGACGTTCGTCACCGACTGGATCGTGGTCGGGCAGAGCCTGAAGAAGGACCGGTTCGACGGGCTCTGGGCGTACGACGTCGCCCGGCGGAGGTTCACCCTGATCGCGTCGTTGAATGAGCCGATCGACGGGTCGCCGGCCTTCGAAGACGGCCATCTGGCGTGGTCGACCACCCGGGGCCGGACGACCGAGGTGTGGACGGTGTCGATCGCCGGCGGCACACCACGGCGGCTCGCCCGGTTCCCCGCCGCGCTCGACGACGACGACAATTACGAGGGGATGAGCCTGGCCGTGGCAGACAACGCGGTCGTGTGGTCCCCGCCGGGGGGCGGTGTTTACCGGGTTCCGCTGAAGGGCGGGAAGGTGTCCCTCATCGAGGGGACGAAGGGCCAGTGGCTGGTCGAGTGGCCGTGGGCCGGGTGGCCCAGGCGGGGCACCATGACGGACCAGTCGGTTCCCCGTCCCATGGAGCACCTGCGGAACGTGCTCACGGGTGAGACGAGGGACGCGGTCCCTCCGGCCGGACACACCTCGTGGTACGAGTGCGGCCTCACATGGTGTTACGGCGGCTCCAACGCCTGGCGGCGTGACGGGACGGGCCTGCACGCGATGCCGGGGTCGACGGGCGGGGCGTCCTTCCTGGGCCGCGTCGTCCTGCTTGACCAGACGGACCACGCGGGCAACGGGGGACGCGGTCTCTACGACGCGGCCACGCGCCGCTCCGGCCTGCTGTTCCCCGTTCGGGCTTCCCTGAACCCGAAGGATCATCCTCCCGGCCTGTTCGTGGAGAAGAACCTGTTCTGGTTTAAGAAGGACAAGAAAACCCTGGTTCTGGTGAACCCCAATGCCATAATTCGATGAGGCTTTATTGGTTTCGGTCGGCTGGTAAACGGGTTCGGGTCCTCGGCCTCGCGGGAGAGCCGTGGCGAAGGGGAAAAGTCCCGCGCCGCCTCCTGGGAGCGTCCGCCCGTGTCCTCGCCCTGGCGGCTCAGGAGGCGGGGGAGGCCGCGTCCCTCCGGGACCCGGCCCATTCGGAACAGGTCGGCCGCCGTGAAAACCCTGGTGACGACGGGAGTTGACAACCGGTCCTTACAGGCTTGTTTCGGAAACGGTGTGTGCGAACTCGTGGGAAGGCCCGTACGGCGGTCGGACCGAACGGGTCGTCGGGCTTTCCCGTCGCGGGGCCGCCCGAATGGGAGCCTGTTATGTCGGAACTGACATCCCCTGCTCGGAACAATCGCGGAGGAACAGGAAAACGGTGGTCGCATTCTTTTGACACCGGATGTGGGAATTCACAATGCCACGGGGGCTGAATTCCTCTCGGCGCCGGTAGGGGCGATTTCCCGATGACGCCCTTCCGGGGCCGTACGGCTCGCTGTGGGGTTGCCCGGAGGGGCCGGAGTCCGAGATCCGGCTCGTCGTGGGGTGGGCGGGGCCGTACGGCCTTGGGGAGGCTCGGCTGAGGACCTGGATCCTCCCAAGGTCGTACGGCTCGCCGGGGCTTCGCCGGGTCAGCTGAGGAAGGCCGGGCGGAGCATGGCGAAGACCTGGTCCGTCAGGGTCAGGCGGTCGGCTGAGCCGCCGGTGCGCAGCCATTCACGCGCCACCGTGTCGAGGGCCGCCCCGGCGGCGACCGAGGCGAGGTCGGCCTCCAGCGGGGACAGGCCGCGCCCCGTCAGCGCCTCGACGATCAGGGCGCGGGCCTCGTCACGCTTCTGCAGGAGCCTGGCCCGTAGCGGGGGAGTGGACTCGATGAGCCGCAGCACCTCGATCTGCGTGTTGATGTGCGCCTCCCAGCCGCGCAGCACCGTGTGCAGGCACTCCCACGCCCCTTCCCCCGGTGGCCGGGCGGAGATCTCCTGGGCGACCCGCTCGGCCGTCGCCTCAAGCTCTCCGAGAAGCGCGTCCTCCTTGGTCGGGAAGTAGCGGAAGAAGCTGCGCTTGGACATCCCGGCCGCCCTGGCGATGTCGTCGACCGTGGTCTCGTCGAAGCCGCGCTCAGTGAACAGCTCAAGCGCCCGTGCGGCCAACTCAGCGCGCACCGCCCGCCTGGTGCGATCTCGTAACCCCTCCATGACCCAAAATCATACACTCATTGCCAAGCTTGGCACTTGGTGACATATTCAGGGCGACGCTCTTTGGATCGGAGGCTCTCATGCGTGGAAAGACCGTCCTGATCACCGGCAGCACCGGAGGAATCGGCAAGGAGACCGCACGCGGGCTGGCCGCCCTGGGCGCCCGGGTGATCCTCGTCGGCCGCGACCCCGTACGCGCCCGGCGGGCGGCCGACGAACTGGGCGCGGGCGGCGGCCAGGTCGAGGCCCTCGTGGCGGACATGACCCGCCTGGGTGAGATGGCGGCCCTCGCCGCCCGGGTGGCCGAACGCTGCGACCGGCTGGACGTGCTGATCAACAACGTCGGCGCCAACCCGCCACGCCGTACGTTCACCGAGGACGGGGTGGAGACCACCTTCGCCGCCCACGTGCTGGCGCCGTTCACACTCACCCGTCTGTTGCTGCCGCTGCTCGTCGGCCGGGTCGTCAACATCACCGGGGGCATCCCCGGCGGCCCGATCGACCTGGACAACCTCCAGGCGGAACGGCGCTATCTGGGGTGGACCTTCGCCCAGTACAACCACACCAAGACCATGCAGATGGCGATGAGCCTGCGCTTCGCCGAGGAGGTGGCCGGAACCGGCGTCACGGTCAACGTGGCCTACCCCGGGCACGGCCACACGCCGATGAACCAGTCGCTGAAGGCGGCCGGATTCCCCTATCTCTACCGCCCGATCGTCCCGCTGCTGGGCCTGGTCGCCCCCCGGTTCTTCGCGGACCTCGGCAAACCCGCCCGCTCCAGCATCCACCTGGCCTCAAGCGCCGAGGTCGAGGGAGTGAGCGGAGCCTACTTCAGCATGAAGTGCCGTCGTACGGCCTGGCCGGAGAGCGCCCTGAACCGCCGCAACCAGGACACGATCTGGGCGCTGTGCGAGAACCTGACCCGCGAGGTCATCGGACGCCTCTGATGTAGGAGGCTAGGGGGATGACACAGTCACATATCACTGGTCTTCGAGCTCTTCGGGTCTCCCGGACCTTCCAGGTCGGCGGTGGCTCCCGTGGCTGACCCGAAGCGTCCCGTTCCCGTGATCCGCGAGGCTCGTGAGGAGGACTGGCCGCGGATCTGGCCCATCGTTCACGACGTCGTCACCGCGCAGGAGACCTTCACCTACGACCCCGCCATGAGCGAGGACGACGCCAGGAAGCTCTGGCTCCTGCCGGCCCCGGCCAGGGTGGTCGTCGCGGTCGACGGTGACCTGGTGCTCGGCACCGCCAACATGTACGCCAACCGGCCCGGCCCCGGCGACCACATCGCCTCCGGCAGCCTGATGGTCGCGGGGGAGGCACGGGGCATGGGCGTCGGACGCGCCCTCGTCACGGACATGATCACCTGGGCGAGGCGGGAGGGGTTCGCGGCGATCCAGTTCAACGCCGTCGCGGACAGCAACAGGAGCGCGATCCACCTCTACGAGAGCCTGGGCTTCACCACCCTGGGCACGGCCCCCGGCGCCTTCCGCCACCCCACGGAAGGTCACGTCGGCCTCCGGATCATGTGGCTCCCCCTGTGACGGGTACGGCCTTGCTCACCGGATCACATGGACGTGTCGTGAAGAGGCCGCCGTGTGACACAGTGGCCTCCAGACAGGTTCCTGAGGACCGGGCCGCTGCCGGGAGGAGGGAAGAACCGTCGTACGACCCAGCCACATCCACAAAATGATCAACGCCCTGACTCGCACTTCTGCACTACCGCCGGACTGCCGCAGAACCAGCCGATCCCACCTTCGACCTAACCTGCCTGACCTGGGACTTTACCCCGGGTCCCTCATCACCCTGGAGGGTTCGCAACACTGCGGAACGGCGAACCGCTTCCCGCGGCCGATGGGTCACTCATCGCCCTGAAGGGTTCGCAACTACGGAAGGCGCGGGATGCCGGTGGCCATGTCGCCCGGTCCCTCATCACCCTGAAGGGTTCGCACCACTACAGGAGAAGCGTTGAGGAGGGCCTTGATGTCGGTTTCGCGGTAGCGGCGTTGGTTGCTGGGGGTTCTGACCGAGGGGATCTTCCCGGTGAGGGCCCAGCGGTTGACGGTCTTGGGGTCGACGCCGAAGATGCGGGCGACCTCGCCGGGGGTGAGGAGTCGTTCGGTGGTGTCCGGTCCGGTGGTGAAGGTGCCGTCGGGGGCGACGGCCTTGAGTGGGGACATGGGGGCTCCTTCAGTAGCGGAGGGCGTGCAGGATCTGGTCGTGCCGGGCGAGCGCGCGGACGAGCCGGTGCAGGGTCGTACGGCCGAGCACGTCGCGGGCCCCGGCTTTGCGCTGGTCGAGGCGCAGGGGTTCGTAGCGGACGGCCCACCACCTGGGGAGTCCGGGCAGGTTCCGTTCCTCGTACCGCCAGGCGGGGTGGGTGCTGATGAGCAGGTCGATCAGGCGCCGTTCGTCGTCGGTCATGGTCGTCCCTGGTTGGGGAGCGGAAGTGGGGGCGGGTACCCGGCCCCGAGCCGGGGAGCATGCGGCCGGGCACCCTGGAGGAGGACCGGCCCCACACACTCGGGGCCGGTGCGCCAGACGACTCCCCTTCCCCAGCACGCCAGCGTGCATGGGAACCGTCTTGCGGAGGTGTGCGGCTCAGGTCCCTCCTACCTGAGCCGCACGTCATGGAGTACGGCGAGCGACGGGTGGGATGACGTCCTCCGCCCGCCGTACCGGCTTCACGAGCGCAGCAGTCTGCGCAACGCCGTAGCCCGACCCGACACAACGGCCTGACCAGGACTTACGGCCTGCACAACCCGGGAGACCCGGGCCATCTGCCTGACCCGAGCGGTCTGGATGGCACGGGCGACGGCGACGGCCTGAATACTCGGCGGCACCATCGGGGGCGCCTGGGCGCTCAGCTTGCGGTCCAGCTCCTCAGCCGACTCGGCCCGCACTAGCAGCACGTCCCCGACGTACGGCCTGCTGGGCAGGACGCTCCGGTAGGCGCTCCACAGGCCGGACCGCGAGCTGCGGAAGACGAGCCAGTCCGGGTGAGCCGTCTGCACGGAGTTACAGGTTCGATCGGAAAACTCAGAAACTTGACGAAGAGCCCAGCCCGGGAGAATCATGCCGCCCTCCCACCCGGCGAACGCCGTCCACCGACCCTCGCCACCTCGGAGGTAAGGCGTCCCCGTCGAGCCAGTGAAGGTGGCGCGAGCCGAATCGCCCGGATCATCTCCGCCTCCCGCATCCGCTCCTCCAACCCCTCGGAAGTGGAGTCCTCGACGATCACCGGACGCGGACCGTCCCAGGAGGCCATCGCGTAGAAGGAACGTCGCCCCAGGCTGTAGAGGACGGTCCAGTCGGCCCAGGCCAGGTCGATCCGTTCAGCCTCGGCCCGCGCAGGCCCGTCCCACACCCGCCGATACACCGGCGCGTACGGCAGGCCGTCCCGATGCCGCCCGGTCACGAAGGCACCCCCTCAACAGCCGCGACGGCCTCCCGGGCCTTCTCCTCCTGCGCGGCCACGGCCTCCCGGACCTCCTCGAAGGTGTCGGCGTCCACGGTCGGCTCCGCACCGGCCCGCAACGCCGTACTCGGGAACGCCCGATTGCGGATCGCCCAGAACCGTCCGGCATCACTGATGATCAACCGCCAGCCAGGGATCGTCTGGCAGGCCGGAGTCTCCATGAATCGAACCTCCTCTTCTGCTCAAGGGCCTGTCGGGTGGTAGCGGTTTCCGGGTAGAGGCCCTGTTTCGGGAAGTGCTCAGTGCGGTGTTCGATACGCGGTTGGCGTGGCCGTAGGTGTCTTCCGGTTGGTGGCCACGCTGGTAGGGCGGGTGCGATCATTCGTTTCGATCACCGAACGTTTGCGGTCAGCGCCCTTGGCCTGGGGTGCTGTTGTGCTTTTCCGCGATCAAGGACTTGCGTGGTCGGAGAGTTCCTTCTCGGCCAGTAGACGTAGTCGGCGCAGGAAGGCGGTGATGCCGGTCGCGGCGTCGGTGAGCGTCCAGGCCTGGCATATTGGTGGGCAACCGCTTCGGATGGTTTTCTCCGCCAGGTGGACGTGGTCGCCGTGGTCGCGGATGACGGCGAGTTCCGCGCCTGGCCACTGTGCGCTGGCCAGGCGCTCGGAGTGAGCGAGGAGGGCGCCTGTCACCGAGTCCCAGAAGGCGCTTTCGGCGCTCTCCGTTGTGGGGTATCGGTCCCCTTTCGACAGGCGGTCGCTGACGATGACCACGATGGGCTCCGGTTCCTCGATGAGGTGCCAGTGCTCGTCACGCCATCGGAATGTCAGGCGTGCGAGATGTGCCGGATCGTGTGGAGTTGTCACCCAGCCCCCGTTCTCGTATACGTTAACTGATTGGCGTATACGAGAATGGAGACCGGTATCGTGCCTGTCAAGCCGTTCGACAAAGATCCTTCCAAGAAAGGGAGAACCGGTGCGGGGTCATGCCTACGAACACGTCGCGGCCGAGCTGCGCGAGGCGATCCTGCGAGGTGACCTTCCCGCAGGAACACGACTGCCCAGACACGCCGACCTCGCCCAGCGCTACGGCGTCTCCGAGATCGTCATCCGCAAAGCCATCGACGACCTGAAAGGCCAAGGACTCGTCGAAACACGCGGCCGAGGCGGCACCACCGTCCGCGAACGCCCACCGGTCCGCCGGATCTCCATGGACCGCTATCTCGCCGACGCCGGACCGCAGACCGTACCCCAGACCTCCTTCACCCGGGACGCGGGCATCGGATGGTCGGAATACCGCCTCGACAAGGCCTACCAGTGGATCACCGCGGACCCACGCCTGGCCGCCCTGTTCGGCGTCGAACCCGGCACCAGGGTCCTGGAACGCCGCTTCGTCTTCTACGCCAACGGCCTGCCCTCCCAGACTTCACGCTCCTGCCTGCTGGCCGCCGACGTCGAGGGCACCGCCGTCGCCGACCCGAAGAACGAACCCTGGCCCGGCGGCAACATCGCCCAGCTCAGAACCCTCAACATCGAGGTCGACGAGATCACCGAGGAGACCACCGCCCGCATGCCCGACGCCCAGGAGGGCGCGACCCTCGGCATCGGCAGCGGAATCCCCGTCTTCTCCATCGTTCGCCGCACCCTCGCCCAGGGCCGAGTGGTCGAGGTCGCCGACCCCATCGTCATCCCATCCGACCGCGCCATCCGCGTGGACCGCATCGTCCTGCCACCCCAACCCGAACAACACCGGCCCAGCTGAAACGCTCACTTTTGAGGGTGCTCGCCGTACCTCAGTTGCTACCGGATCTGGTCTGACGCCTTCAACGAGGGGATCGGTATGACCGAGCCGTGCACCGATGTCTCGTCTCGGCCTCTGGCGCCCGCGAGCGAATCCCGCTCCTGCGATGCCTGACCTGGGACTTTATCTTCGGCTCACTTATCACCCTGAAGGGTTCGCAACGCGGCCTCCAGTGGGGTCGTCTCGACTCCGGCGTCCTGGTCGCTCGTCACCCCCGGTCGGTCCCGATGCTCTCCAGGACCGTGGGAAGCAGGGCGCGGAGTGCGGTGCGGACGGCTTCCAGGTCTACTGTTTCCGGGGTTATCCGCCACTGGGCGTGGATGCCGATGACGGTTCCCACCAGGACGACCGTGAACGCCTCCGGGGTGGTTCCCGGGGGAACGGCGTGTTCCGGGATCCAGGCTCGTACGGCCTCCCTGAGGGCCACGTGGAGCCGGGCGTAGTGGTCGCGGATCGGTGAGTCGGCCTCGACGGCCTCGGCGAGCAGGGTGATGAACAGGCGTGCGACGGGCATGCGGATGAAGGCCATCACCTGCTCCAGCGGGTCGCCGCGCACCTCCCCTGCGGCCGAGCCTTCTGAAGCCGGGCCGGAAGCCGAGGTTCCTGAGGCCGGGCCGGACGCCGGGGCCGGGCCGAAGGCGGTCAGCATGGCGTCGAGGCGGTCGTCGATCACCGCCTCAAGCAGGCCCAGCTTGTTGCCGAAGTGCCAGGGGATGGAGCCACGGCTGATACCGGCCCGGTCGGCGATGTCGATGAAGCTCGTCTGCCGGTAGCCCTTCTCGGCGAAGAGTTCGGACGCGGCCGTCACCAGCAGCCGGCGGCTCTCCTGCGTCATCTCGGTACGTCGCGTGGCCATGTGACCCATCAAACCAGGTATGCCCGATGACCTACCAAGTGCTGATCGATATATTCTGTGTCAGTCAACATAGAAAGAGGTATCCATGCGTTGGGTCACCTACGAAACGGACGACGGCGACCGCGTCGGAGTGGTCGACGACGACCGGATCCACCCGATCGGGCCGGGCGTCAGCCTGATCGACCTCATCGGCCAGGGTTCGGAGAAGCTGCGCGCGGCCGGGGAGGCGGCACTGACCTCGGAGGCGCACATGGTCCCGCTGGCCGGGGCCAGGCTGCGCGCGCCGATCCCGCGTCCGCCCTCGATGCGCGACTGCCTGTGCTTCCTGGACCACATGCGCAACTGCCAACAGGCCATGGGGCGGCCGCGCACGCTCAAGGACGCCTGGTACCAGATCCCGGCCTTCTACTTCGCCGCTCCCTCGACGGTCGTCGGGCCGTACGACGACGTGGCGATCTCCCCGGGCAGTTCCTGGTTCGACTTCGAGCTGGAGATCGCGGCGGTCATCGGCCCCGGCGGCCGGGACCTCACCCCGGAGCAGGCCGAGGAGCGCATCGTCGGCTACACCGTCTACAACGACTGGTCGGCGCGGGACCTGCAGACGCACGAGGCCGCGCTGGCGATCGGCCAGGCCAAGGGCAAGGACGGTGCGACCACCCTCGGTCCGTTCCTGGTCACCCCGGACGAGCTTGAGCCCTACCTTCGCGACGGCAGGCTCGCGCTGCGGGTCGAGGCGACCGTCAACGGCCGGGTCATCGGCTCGGGCCGTACGGACTCCATGGACTGGAGCTTCGGCGAGGTCGTCTCCTACGCCTCACGCGGTGTCGACCTGCTGCCCGGTGACGTGTTCGGCTCGGGTACGGTGCCCGGCTGCTGCCTCGTCGAGCACTTGTCCCTGGCGGACCCGGCCTCCTTCCCCGGCTGGCTGAAGGACGGCGACGTCGTCGAGCTGGCCGTCGAGGGGCTGGGCCGTACCCGGCAGACGGTTCGCGCGTCGGCCAGGCCGTACGCGCTGACGCCTCGGGAGAACCCCGACCGGCGTCCGCCGCGGCCCCGGGTGAACAGGGCGCCGTCGCGGCTGCCCTACACGCGCGGTCTGCACGAGGTCGGCGCGGACGTGTGGGCCTGGCTGCTGCCCGACGGCGGGTACGGCCTGAGCAACGCCGGGCTGGTCGCGGGCGAGGGCGCCTCGATCCTGGTGGACACCCTGTTCGACCTGCCGTTGACGGCCGAGATGCTCCACGCGATGGGTCACGTCACCGCTCGGCACCCGCTCACCCACGCCGTCCTCACCCACTCCAACGGCGACCACACCCACGGCAACCAGCTGCTCGGCGAGGGTGTCGAGATCGTCGCCGCCACGGCCACCGGCGCGGAGATGCCGCACGAGATGCCCGCGGAGCTGCTGACCGCCACCCAGGTCATGGACGTCGGCCCCGCGACCTCCTACCTCCGTGAGCGGTTCGGGCCCTTCGACTTCGGCGGCATCCGTCTGCGGCTGCCCGACCGGACCTACGACGGGGAGCTCGCCCTGGACGTCGGAGGGCGTGAGGTACGCCTGACGAACCTCGGTCCCGCCCACACCGGCGCCGACACGGTCGTGCACGTGCCCGACGCGGGGGTGCTCTTCGCGGGGGACCTGCTGTTCGTCGGCTGCACGCCCATCGTGTGGAGCGGCCCGGTCGGCAACTGGATCGCCGCCTGCGACAGGATGATCGCCACCGGCGCCCACACGATCGTCCCCGGCCACGGCCCGGTCACCGACCCCGACGGCGTTCGCGCGGTACGCGGCTACCTCACCCATGTGGTCGAGCAGGCCGACGCCGCCCACGCCCGGGGCGTCCCCTTCGCGGAGGCGGCCAAGACCGTCGACCTCGGGGAGTACGCCACCTGGCTGGACGCCGAGCGGATCGTGGTCAACCTGCACCGCCGCTACCGCGAACTCGACCCCGGGACCACGCCCGAACTGAACCGGCTGACGCTGATGGCGATGATGGCCGACTGGGACGCGACACGGGGGCTCTCGTGAGACTCCCCGGAACCGCGCACACCCGCCTGCCCTGGCGGGTCCACGAACTCACCGGGGACTTCACGGTCGAGGACGTGTGGTCGTTCCGTACCCCCGGCGCCGGGCCCGACGACTTCCCCACGATGCTCGCGGCGATGCGGACCGCCGGGGGGATCGCGAAGCTGCCCCGGCCCGCGCGGTTCCTGTTCACCCTCCGCTGGAGGATCGGCGCGCTGCTCGGCTGGGACAGGCCGTCCTCGGGCGTCGGCGCGCGGGTCGGCTCGCTGCGCGACCGCCTGCCCGACGACCTCCGCGACGCCCCCCGTGGCGCCGACAGCGCGACCATGCCGCTCAAGGCGGTCTACGAACTCGACACCGAGTCCGCCAGGGAACTGGCGAACAGGACCGTGCACACCGTGATGCACCTGGGCTGGGTTCGAGGCGCCGACGGTGACCACGAACTGAGGATGGCCGTCCTCGTCAAGCCCAACGGCCTGTTCGGACGGCTCTACATGGCCGCCATCGCGCCCTTCAGGTACCTCGTCGTCTACCCGGCGCTGACCCGGCGCTGGGAACGCGCCTGGCGTGACCACGCGGAAAGGACGCCCCGATGAACTCCAGGATGCTCCGCTGGGCGAGCGGGATCATGATCGCGCTGGGCGCGGGGCACCTGTCCGTGGTGGTGCTCACCGGCTGGGCGCAGATCTCCGACTGGGTACGGCAGGGCCTGTGGGCGGCCGTCCCGTTCCTCGGCACGAGCGGCGACACGGCTCAGCTGGTGGAGGCCCTGCGGGACAAGGCCGTCTTCTGGGCCGGTCCGGGAGGCTTCGCCGTTCCCCTGGTCCTGTTGGGCTGCCTGACGTGGCACCTCGCCGGGCGTGGGGTGACCGTACCCGCCGGAGTCGGCTGGGGTGTCGCGGTGTGGTCCGTGGTGGGCGGCGTCGTCCTCGTGCCGTCCCCGTTCTTCCTCGGGGCCGTCGCCGGAGCGCTCATCGTCCTGGCGGCGCGGAGGGGAGTGGGTGCGCCGACCTCGCACGGGAGCTGAGCCGGTCACCACGGGGGCGTCCGGCTCACGCTCCCGGCGGGGCGTCGTCCGTCGCGACGACGCCCCGTCCGGTTCACCAGGTCTTGCCGGCCTGCTCGCGGATCGTGTGGTTGATCCGGTTGAAGAAGTTGGTCAGCGCGATCTCCATGGTGATCGCGTTCAGTTGCTCGCCGGTGAAGTGGTCGGCGGCGTGGTCCCAGATCTCGTCGGTCACGCCGGGGGCGCCGTCCTGGATCCGGGTGGCGGCCTCGGCCAGTGCGAGCGCGGCCCGCTCCTCGTCGGTGAAGAAGGACGTCTCGCGCCACGCGACGACGTGGTGCAGCCGCTCGTCGGTCTCACCGGCCTTCTTCGCCGAGGCGACCGAGGCGAAGACACACGGGCTGCAGCCGTTGATCTGGCTGACGCGCAGGTGGACCAGCGACAGCAGACGGCCTTCGACACCTCCGGAGTGAATCACCTTGTACAGCTTCGTGATCCCCTCGATCAGTTCGGGGCTTGCCGTACCTTTCAGGCGTGCTTCCATGGTTCCTGCTCCCTTGTCGGTTACCTGAGCCCGTTCCGGCTCGTCATCACCCATGACGGAGCGGTTCTGCGGAAGGTAACAACATGCCCGACACCGGCCAGGCCAGGCCCACCGATCCGATGGCCGAGGCGTTCGAGTCGCAGCGCGACCGGCTGCGCGCGGTCGCCCATCGTGTGCTCGGATCGCACGCCGACGCCGAGGACGTGGTCCAGGAGGCGTGGCTGCGGCTGTCCCGCCAGGACGCGGCGGTCGCTGGTGACATCGCCAACCTCGCCGGGTGGCTGACCACGGTGGTCGCCAGGATCAGCCTCGACGTCCTGCGGACGCGCCGGGCCCGCACCGAGGTGCTCCTGGACGACCGGCTGCCCGAGTTCGTGGTGACCCCCGATGACGGTCCCGCTCCCGAGGAGGACGCGGTGCTCGCCGACTCGGTCGGGCTCGCGCTTCTCGTCGTCCTCGAATCGCTCCGGCCGAGTGAGCGGCTGGCCTTCGTGCTGCACGACCTGTTCGCGGTGCCGTTCGACGAGATCGGCAAGATCCTCGGCAGGTCGACCGACGCCGCCAAGATGCTCGCCAGCCGGGCCCGCAGGAAGGTGCGGGCGACGGAGCGTCCGGCGGGTGCCGGTCGGGAGCGGCGCGAGGTGGTCCAGGCCTTCCTGGCGGCCGCCCGCCGTGGCGACTTCGAGGAACTGCTGCGCCTGCTCGACCCCGAGGTGAAGCTGACCGTCGACACCCCCACCGGAGAGATCGTCGTCCTTGGCGCGACCAGGGTCGCGGCGGGCGCGCGGCTGTCCTCTGGCGCGGGCGTCCTCGGCCGGGCGGTGCTCGTCAACGGCCTGCCCGGGTTCGTCTCCTGGCATCAGGACGGCACCCCGTTCTCCGTCCTGGCGTTCACCGTCACCGAGGGCAGGATCGCCGCCATCACGGCCCTCACCGACCCGGCCAAGCTCGCGCGGATGAACCTGCCCGACCCGGCGTGAGCCGTCGGGACCTGCTCAAAAGACGTGTGAAGTGCGAGGATCACTAGCAGAGTTACCTTTTACTGCACTTCCGGAGGATTGGTGCGTTCTCTCCCCCTGGCCTGCGCGGTGGCACTGGCCGCCGCCACGCTCGTCCCCGCCCTGCCCGTTCAGGCCGCCGCGACTCCGTCCCTCCAGATCACCCGTATCTGGTACAACTCGCCTGGGTCACCCGATTTCGGGGCGAACAGCAGCCTGAACGGCGAGTACATCCAGGTCAAGAACACGACCCGGCGAGCGGTCAGCCTCAAGGGCTGGACCATCCGCGACGAGACGCGTCGCTCCGACCACATCTACACGTTCGGTGCCTTCACCCTCGGCGCGGGCAGGACGGTGACCCTGCGGACCGGTAAGGGGAGGAACACCTCGACCACCCGGTACTGGGGCAGGAGCGGGGGCACGCTCGCCTACATCTGGAACCAGACCAGGGACACCGGCTACCTGCGTGACCCCAGGGGGAAGCTGGTCGACTCCTGCTCCTACAACTCGTCCCGGGTCGAGTACGTCAACTGCGTCTAGGACCTGGTGAACCGCCAAGGAGCCCGCGCCGGAAGGGGCGGGCTCCTTCCATTTGAGATGTCCTGCAACCTTTCGCTGGTTTGGCCGCGTTGGGAACCGGCGAGAGGAGATCACATTGGATCGTCACGACGGCTTCCGCGAGTTCGTGCTCGCCCGGCAGCAGGCGCTGACGAGGACCGCGTACCTGCTCACGGGTGACGCGCACCTCGCCGAGGACCTGCTGCAGAGCGTGCTGATCAAGGTCGCCAAACAGTGGCCCAAGCTGTCCGTTGACGGCAACCCCGAGGCGTACACGCGCAAGGCGCTGATGAACCAGTACATCTCGTGGCGGCGGCGGTTACAGCGGGAGTGGCCGAGCGCCTCTCCACCCGAGCGGGGCGCCTCCCACGACGAGGCGACGATCGACCGGATCATGCTGCGTCAGGCGATGACCAAGCTGACGCGTAAACAGCGCGCCGTACTCGTGCTGCGTTTCTGGGAGGACCTCACCGAGACGCAGACGGCCGAGGCGCTGGGCTGTTCGGTCGGCAACGTCAAGAGCCAGACCCACCGCGCGCTGGCCCGCCTGCGCAGGCTCGCGCCCGAGTTGTCCGACCGGAGTTCCCTTTCCTTACTGCAGGAGGTGGCGGTATGACGAGGCTGCGCAGAGCCCTGAACGGCCTCGCCGAGGAGGCGCCCTCGGCGGACCTGTCCGGCATGGTCGACCGGATCCTGACGGGGAACCGGCGCAGACGGCACACGACCGCCGTGCTGGCCGCCGTCGCCACGGTCGTCACGGTCGTGGCCACGGGCACGGTGATGGCGACCGTGACGCGGTCCCGGTCTCCGGAGGTGGCCACGTCACTGCGGGCGGGCGCGATCGCCGACCTGCCCGGGGGGAACGTGGGACCGCTCGAATACGCGTACGAGACGCCCTGCAAGGTGGACAAGCGGAAGGCCCTCGACTGCTCCTCCGCGGAGTGGCGGGTGGTCACCCGCGCGGGCACGACCTACCGGCTGCCGCAGGCGCTCGCCATGACGGCCCAGAACCACCGCGTGCCCGTCTCGATCAGCCGGGACGGGCGCATGCTCGCCTACTACAGCAGGAAGGCCCGGGCGCACGTGGTGCGCGACCTCGTGGGCGGTTCCGAGACGACGTCCCCCGTCACGGTGAAGGAGTCGCAGATCGGCGCGGGCTCCATGCTCGTGCTCTCCGACGACGGCCGTCACGTGGTGTTCGACCCGCGTGAGGGGACCAAGAAGCCGGGACTGCTGATCGACGTGCGCACCGGCACGACGGTGCGGGTGCCCGGCCAGTACGAGGCGGTCAGCGTGCGCGGCGGCGTCGCCGAGCTCGTCCGGTACCTCAGGACCGACCTGCGGCTGATGCCCGTCACCGGCGGAGGCAGGACGGTGCACTTCGACGGCACGTTCACGGGCTTCAGCGAGATCTCTCCCGACGGCCGTACGGTCGCCGCCTTCGAGAGACGCGACGTCAAGAAGTGGGTCCAGGAGCTGCGCACGTTCACCCTGCTCGACGTCGGCACCGGGCGCAGGGTGCGCGAGGTGCCCATCAACGGCCTCCCCGAGGGGGAACCCGTCATGGCCACCGGTCCCTGGCTGAGCGGGTCGGAACTCACGGTCGTCGTGCAGGACTCGAAGCGCACCTATGTCTACGGGGTCGACATCGGCACCGGGAAGGCCCGCCGGCTGGCCGACCATCCGAACGCGCCGTACCTGACCCTGCCGGGGATCGCGAGCGAGTGATCCACCGAGCGTGTGGGAAGGGCGTCGGACAAGGGGGCTCCGACGCCCTTCCGGCGTTCAGCTGGAGAGTTGGCCGTGACGGGCGCGCATGCCGTCCACGAGGGTCTTGAGGGCGGCGGCGGTCGGCAGCCAGGGGTCGGCCAGAGACTGGGTGGCCTGGGCGACGAGCTGGTCGGCGAGGTTGGACACCGGCGTCGCCGCGTTCGTCACGTCCGCGGCCCACAGGTGGGCCGCGTTCCCCGCGGGCAGGGGCGTCCCGGCCGCCAGGACGTGCACGGTCTGCTGCGCCTGACCCCAGCCGACCAGCCGGTGCAGGTCGGCCAGGACCTCCTCCATCACCGCGAGGTCGTAGGCGGTGATCAGGGGAAGGACCGGCGAGGTGTCGACCGGGGTGGTGGAGCGGCCGCCGGGCCCGTGGTGCAGGGTCATCGAGATCTGCTGCGACTCCAGCATGAGCTGCCGGTACAGCAACTCGGTCGGCGCCTCATCCAGCCAGATGTAGGAGTTCTGGTACTTCTGGACGAACACCATGTTCTGCCACACCCACAGCGACCGCGCCCAGCCCTTGGTGAGACGCTCCTGGGCCTCCGTCAGAGCCTGGCGCACCCTGGTCTCCTGCGGAACCGTCAGGGCCGGACCGGCGGCCGGGGCGAGTACGGCGAGCGGCGCGGGCGCGGGCAGGACGAGGTTCGTGTGGCGCCTGGCCACCTCGGCGTAGTGGTCGGCGTTGGTCTTCATGGCCGGCCAGTCGACCGTGGCGAAGCCCGCCGCGCCGAAGTAGATGTGGTCCACGATGTCCTTGCCGGCGATGTGGAAGGACTCGTGCAGCAGGGTGCGGACCCGGCCGTCGGTGCGGGCGTCCGCGAACGCCATGGGGACGGTCAGCGACTCGGGAGAGGACACGGCCCCGGCACCCTGGATGGCCAGGTCACCACGGCTGTCCAGCAGGATCATCCGGTTGTCGTAGAGGCGCCTCAGCCCGTTCGCGGCGTCGGTGAACCTCTGCTTGATCTTCGGCAGCCTGGTGCCGTCCGGCAGGTTGAAGACGGCGGTGATGTGCGCGTCGGCGTTGCCCGCCGCGATCTGGGTGAAGGCGGTGGTGGCCTCGTCCACCATGGTCTTCAGCACCGCCTGACCGGCGTCGCCCGGAGGCTGGTTCTTCCGGTTTCCGGCCTGCGCGACGTACGGGGTCTTGTCGGCGAGGACCGCGATCAGCTTTTCCAGGGTGTCGTTGGTCGCCGCGTTCGCGTAGTTCAACGGGGCGGCGGTCCTGGCGTAGTTGTCCACGCCGGTACTGCCGAGCGCGACCCGCAACGCGCCCAGGTCGGCCGGCCGGACCCTGTCGTAGGCGCGCCGTACCAACCGGTGCAGCGTCGCACGGAGCGGAGGCTGGGAGAGCTGGGGGTGGGTGAACGGTTCCTGCTGGGTCACACCGCTTAACGGCAGCATGAATTCCCTTCCACATCCGCGTTTTCCCTCGCGACGGATGTCGCGTATGTCAGATATGACACCCACCACAGAAAATGCGTTTACCGCCCGGGCGAATCCCCCCGGCCGCGCCGCGCTGAGGGCGGTGAGGCGAAGGCCGACAGGAACAGGAAGCCGCCGGCCATCGCGAGCCGGCGTTGCGGAAGCTCTTGCGCGCCTTTGGTGAAATATCCCGGTCTAATAGGAAATATATCTACTTTAGTCTAATTGTCGCCATTGTGATCCACTGCGAAAATCGCCGCATGCGACGCAAAACACCTAAATTGCAGGTCATGACGGTCGCCATGTTGGTCGCCGGTATGACGTGGGCCGCGACGGGCGCGGCGTCCGCGCAGATCTCCCCCACGAAACCGCCCCTCGATCCGGCGGGGACCGAGAAGGACCCGCCTTTCACGTTGGGGCAGATCATCGCCGAGTACGGGAACACCGACCTCTGCGAACCGGGAAGCGGACCCGGCGGACCGGCCTTCAACGCCTTCGGAACCCAGCCGGTCCCGTTACCGGGGCGACGCGTCGTCAGAATCGTCATCACCGGTGACTCCTACATGTCCGGTGAGGGGACGAGTGACTACTACAACAAGAAGGGCGTCGTCCCTCCGCCGATGATTCCCGGGCCCAACGGGCCGGTTCCCGCCCCCGGATACTCCGCCGAGGACTACCAGACCGACTGGCGGCACAGGTCGCCCAACGCCGCCGTCATGGTGGCGATCGACCAGTTGCGGCGGGCCAATCCCGACGTCCACTTCGACGTACGGTTCAACGCCTCCTCCGGCGCGTCGTCGCAGCACTACTTCGTCCGGCAGCTGGACAACGAGAACCGCGACAACCCGCCGCAGCAGGAGGGCATCACCCGGGAAACGGACCTGGTCATCGCCGGATTCGGCGGCAACGACGTCCAGTTCGGGCCGCGGGTCCAGGACATGCTGAAGGGGGGCGCCGCGCAGAGCGCGATCATCAGAAACAACCTGCCCCTGCTGGACACCTCACGCGCGGACGAGACCGAATGGGCGGACTCGGCTCCCCCCACTCCTCCGCTGCAGCGCCCGCTCACCACTCCCTCGACGCTCTCGGCCCGCTATGTCCAGCTGGTACGCGCGATGCACGCCTCCGGGGGGTCGAAGACGAGGGTCATGCTCGTCAACTACCCCCAGAGCGTGAAGGTGGGGCAGCTGCCGACCGGGGTGATGGGCAGGCTCCTGAACTGGCACAACACCAACCTCGACCAGCTGGAGCCGCTGGCGGGCCAGTTGACCGCCTCGATGAGGAAGGCGATGCAGGTCCTGGTCTCCCACGGTGTCCAGGCCGACCTGCTCGACATCCAGAACGCCTTCGCCGGACACGAGCTGGGCAGCCGCAGCCCGTACGTCCGCAACCTGGCCATCCAGGCGGGGCCCACGACCTTCAACAGGGTCCAGCAGACCGCGCACCCCACCAGGGCGGGCGCCGCCGTACTGGCGAACTACTACGCGCTGATGATCGCGGCCGAGGTGGGTGTCAAGGCGGTGCCCGAGGCGGGCGCGCCGGCACCGGACGCTCCGGCCCGCCCGTGCCAGTCGTCGACGGTGTGGGAGCCGCCGGACTGGACCCCGGGCGACGGCGGTTCCACCGGCGGTGGTGGCGGCGGTGGCGGAGGCAGGGGCGGTTCCCCCTGGGCTCCGACGGGCGTCGTCATCGGCACCCCGCCCTCCTCCTGGCTCTTCCCCGGCGGCGGCAACCCGGGCAACCCCGGTAACCCGAACCCCGGTACCCCGGGCTCAGGCAACCCGACCGGCACCGACCACGGCACCGTCGTCGTCCTTGAGCCGGTCAAGACGGTCCGGCCGGGCGACCCCGTCCCGGACCCCAGCCTCCTGAACCCCTTCCCGACCGGGGTGCCGAACAGCGGCGGAACGACCGCCACCTGTCAGCAACTGCTGTACATCCCCTGCACCCCCACCATGGTCAAGGTGCCGATGCAGTAAGGGCACGGGCCCTCCGGCGCCGGAGGGCCCGTACCGATGGTCATGAGGCCGGATCGGCGGCGAGGCGGTTCAGCTGCAGGTCGAGGGTCGCGACGGCCGTGTCGCGGTCGGTCTCACCCAGCATGAGCGCGTCGGCGAGCGCGCCCGCCGCGCCGAGCAGGATGCGCGCCTCCGCCTCGGCGGCGACGGCCGGACCGTAGGCCTCGGCGACGAGCCGCGTGACGGCGGCCGTCGCGGCGGACAGCCCCTCCCGGTAGAGCCGGTGGAGCTGGGGGTTCGCGGCGGTCGAGGCGAGGAAGGCGTGGCCCGTCAGGATCTGTTCGGCGCCGAGGTCCACGAGGGCCAGGAGGACCTGCCGCAGCGCCGTACGCGGCGGATCACCCGGCCGTACGGCTGCCGCGAAGGCGCTCTCGATGTCGTGCCGCCGCATGGTCGCGGCCAGCCGCAACAGCTCTTCCTTGGCGGGGAAGTAGTGCTGGACCAGGCCCTTGGAGATCGAGGCCTCCACCGCGACGCGCCCGACGGTCACCGCCTCCGGGCCCTCGCGCACGCACAGCCGAAGCGCCGCCCTGGCGATCTCCTCACGCCGCGCGTCGTGGTCCACGTGCTTCGGCATCATCACCTCCGTGGAGCGTTTACAGTACGATCGTATCGTAAACGAGGGGGTTGCCATGGACACCATCGCGCCGAACGTCGGAGCGGCATTCAGGGCGGACAGGCTCGGTCACTTCCACGACGCCGCCGCCTACGCCAGATATCGGCAGGCCTACGACCGCGCGCTGGCGACCCTGCCCGCGCCGAGCGCGACGCTGGACGTGCCGACCGACTTCGGCACCGTCCGCGCCTACCGGTTCGGGCCCGCCGACGGGGTGCCGCTGTTGCTGCTGCCCGGTCGTGCGGCGGCCGCGCCCATGTGGGAGGCCAACCTGGCGGGCCTGGCGAGGAACCGCCCGGTGTACGCGGTGGACCTCATGGGAGAGCCGGGCCTGTCCGTGCAGACCCGGCCGCTTACCTCCTCCGAGGACCAGGCGGCCTGGCTCACCTCGCTGGTCGACGCCCTGCCGGAGCCGGAGCTCCACGTGCTGGGGCTGTCGATCGGCGGCTGGTCCGCGCTCAACCTCGTCGTCCGCCGACCGGCCGGGATCCGCTCGCTTGTCCTGCTCGAACCGGCCGTCACCTTCGGCGGCATCACCTGGAAGGTCGTCGTCGTCTCCCTGGGGTCGGTGCTCCCCATGCCCGGCGCGGTACGGCGACGCCTGCTGAGCTGGATCTCCGGTGGCGCCGACGCCTCGGAGGACGAGCCCGTCGCCGAGTTGATCGCCTCCGGCATGCGTGACTTCACCGCCGCCCTTCCCCGGCCCGACTACCCCACCGACGAGCAGATCGCCGGGATCGACCTGCCCACCCTGGTGGTGATCGGCGGCCGGAGCATCATCCACAATCCGGAGAAGGCCGTGGCACGGGCACGCCGCCTCCTGCGGCACGGCACCGTCGAACTCTGGCCGGAGGCGTCGCACGCCGTCAACGGCGAGTTCCCCGAACGCGTCGAGACCACCGTCAACGCCTTTCTGGCCGAGGTCGAGCGCCGCCCGTGAACATGACGTCCGTCAAGTGAGAAAGCGGATCCGGCGGCCGTCGAGCTCCGGAGAATCATCCCGAAAGGACGACCCACAACCACGGTGACCGCGACCGCGGCGACGCCGGTGCGGCCGACGCCCTCGCCTCCCCATCGAGGAACCGTCCGCCCCGCTGCCCGGTGGTCAGCCGGCCCCTCCGAATTCGAGGATTCTCCAGGGGGCGTCGTCTGACTGCCTGCCGACCAGGAAGCTGTAGGGGTAATGGCGGTCGTCGTCAGGAGGCTCTTCGCTGCACCGGCGGATCTCGACATCGACGTGGACTCTTTGAACCTGCCGATAACCGCCGGGTCCATAGGTGTCGGAAATCGGTCTGCCGACTTTGGAGACCTTCACGTCGGCCCACGTGTTGATCGGGTCGTTCAGCCAGCCGTGGAAACGCCGGTGATAGGACGGCGTCGACAAGGCGCGGGCAACGTCGGAGTCACGCGCCGCGACGGCGGCGAGATAGGCGCGGACCACCACGTTCGCGGTGGCATCGTCCTTCGGCATGGTGACCGGTGGCCCCTGCGAAACGTCGCACGCGGCACAGCTTCTGCCGTTGACCAGGAGGAACAGGATGGTCAGCGCGAGAACCGCACGACCCGGCTTCGTTCGCACAATGCTCCGATCCTGGTGGGGAAAACGACCAATTCCTTGCTCCCGGCGCCCGTCAGAATAGCCTGATCTCCGTGATCCAAAAGAATGTCATCCGGCGAAATGCTCAGGTGGTGAATCGCTCGCGGTAGTCCGTCGGGGTGACGCCGAAGCGCTGTCTGAAGACCCGGTGGAGTGTCTCGACGGAGCCGAGGCCGACCGTGTTCGCGATGGTCCGCAGACCGCTGCCGGTGTGGAGCAGGTGCCGCGCCGCGGCCTCCACCCGGATCGTCTCGACGTAGTCGGCGGGTGTGACCCCGACCTGGCGGCGGAAGAGCCGTGAGAAGTGGCGGACGCTGAGACCGGCCCGGCGCGCGAGCGCCTCGTTGGAGAGGTCCTCGGTGAGGTGGTCCGGTATCCACGCCTGCAGGCGAGCGATCCCGGCGTCCGATGCCGAGGGGTGCGCGAGGAGGTCGCTGAACTGGCTCTGCCCGCCGGGCCGTCGCATGTACATGACGAGCCACCGGGCGACCCGGCGGGCCAGTTCGGCGTCGTGGTCCTCGGCGACCAGGGCGAGGGCGAGGTCCATGCCCGCGGTCACCCCGGCCGACGTCCAGATGTGCCCGTCCTGCACGAAGATCGAGTCGGGGGCGACGGTCACCTCGGGGTGGTCGGCGGCGAGCCGTTCCGCCGCCGCCCAGTGCGTCGTCGCCCGCCGTCCGTCGAGCAGCCCGGCCGCCGCGAGGATGTGGGCCCCGACGCAGACCGATGTGATCCTCCGTACGTCGTGGTCGGCGAGGGCGGTGAGCCACTCGACGAGCGGTTCGGCCCGCAGGATCCTGGGGCCGGTCGTGTCCAGCACCAGGCCACCGGGCACGATCAACGTCCCGATCTCGCGGCGCAGCTCCGTCCAGGAGACGTCGGCGGCGATCGAGGCGCCTCCCGCGCAGCGGACGAGGCCCGCCTCCGGTCCGGCGACCACGATCTCGTAGCCGGGCGCGCCCTCGCCGAGAAGGCGGTCGGCGGTGGAGAACACCTCAAGCGGTCCGGCGACGTCGAGCAGTTCGACACCGTCGTACACGGTGATCACGACGAGATGCGAAGTCACGGTGCCCACTCTGCCGTACGGATGCGATGGCCGGATATGACATGTGCATGTCCTTGCGGACATCGGTTTCGCCGATCGACGATGGTGATCGTCCATCCACCGGTGACGTACGGAGCACCTGATGATTCCCTCGATTCCCGACTCGCCCATCGCCCAGGCGGCGGTCGCCCTCGCCGCCGAGGCCGAGTCCGTGGATCTGCTCAACCACAGCTACCGCACCTACCTCTTCGGCCGGTACCTGGTCGCCGAACCCGGGATCGACGAGGAGGCGGCCTTCGTCGCGGCCATGCTCCACGACCTCGGCCTGGCCGAGGACTACCGCGGCGAGGCGGAGTTCGCGCGCGTCGGGGCCGACCACGCGTGCCGCTTCCTCGAAGGGCGTGGCTGGGATCCGGACCGGATCCACCTGGTCGAGGAGGCGATCCTGCGGCACGCCAACATCCACGCCGAGGAGGTGCCCGAGTACCGCGTGATCCAGGCGGGGGCCGCCCTGGACGTCGGCGGACTCGGCTACGAACACGTCAGGAGGGATGATCTCTCCGGCGTCCTGAGGGCCTATCCGCGCCTCGGCTTCGCCTCGCACATGCGCGACCGCTTCCTCGGCGAGATCCGACGGCACCCGGAGGGTTCCTTCGCCGAACTGGAGCGGGCCTTCGGGGCGACCGACCTGATGGGCGCCAATCCGATCGACAGGCTGGAGGAGTAGCCGCCTCAGGGGCTTTCGAGCACGGTGCCGATCAGGGCGGTGCCGCGGTCCGTGCGGCCGCCGGGGCCGGGGTGGTAGCCGACCTGGTCGGCGGTCAGCTCGCCGCCGCACGACCGGCAGGTCACGGTGGCCCGGGTGTCGTCGCCACAGGTGTGGTGCCGGACGATCAGCGGCGGCCCCGCGTCGTCGGCCTCCCAGCGGTCGCCCCACGCGGTCAGCGCGAGCAGGACGGGCACCAGGTCCCGGCCCTTGTCCGTCAGGTGGTAGCCGTACCGGTCGGGCCGTTCGGCGTAGCGCTCACGCCGGAGCAGACCGCCCTCCACCAGCCGTTCGAGACGCTGGCTCAGCACGTTGGTCGCAGCGCCCAGGTCGCGCTGGAGGTCGTCGAACCTGTGCAGGCCGAGCGTCACGTCACGCATGATCAACAGCGCCCAGGGGTCACCCACGATCGCCGCGGAACGGGCGATCGAACATGCGATGCCGGTGAAGTCCGTTCTGGTCATATTTGAGTCCCTTGCTTAAAGCAAGTCAGCAGGATACCTTGCGCTTCATGTATCACGCTATTGTGCGGTCCGTTGTCAGGAGAACCTGGCGCAAGGTGGGCGCGGGCGACTACGAGGCGGCGGTCGCGATGGCCGCTCCCGATGTGCGCTTCCGGTTCGTCGGGGACACGGCGCTGGGCGCGGACGTGCGAGGCCGCGACGCGTTCCGGGCGTGGTTCGCCCGTTTCGAGGAGCGTCTGCCCGGGGTCCGGCTGAGGCTCGTCGACGTCGTGGCCAACGGCTGGCCGTGGAACACCAAGGTCGCGGTGTGCCTGCAGGTCGTCGGCACCCTGCGGGACGGGACGCCGTACCGCAACCTCGCCATGCAGTGGGTCACCCTCCGCTGGGGCCGCATGGTCGACGACGTCGTCGTCGAGGACACCCTCAAACTCGACGCGGCTCTGCGCGGTTCCGAGGCCTGAATTCCCGGCGCGGGGGCACGGGAAGGCAGGGAGAGGGAAACGCGACGCGGGGACGGCGCCGGGCACCGTCCCCGCGTCCGCGGGCCGTACGGGATCAGATCAGCGAGTGGACCTGCAGGGTCTCGGTACGGCCGGGGCCGACACCGATGGCCGAGATGCGGGCACCGCTCATGCTCTCCAGGGTCTTGACGTACGCCTGGGCGTTGGCAGGCAGGTCCTCGAAGGACTTGGCGCCGGAGATGTCCTCCTGCCAGCCGGGGAACTCCTCGTAGATCGGCTTGGCGTGGTGGAAGTCGGTCTGGGTCATCGGGATCTCGTCGTAGCGGACCCCGTCCACCTCGTAGGCGACGCACACCGGGATGCGCTCAAGGCCGGACAGGACGTCCAGCTTGGTGAGGAAGAAGTCGGTGACGCCGTTGATCCGGCTGGCGTAGCGGGCGATGACGGCGTCGAACCAGCCACAACGGCGGTTGCGGCCGGTGGTCACGCCGTACTCGCCGCCGGTCGTGCGCAGCCAGTCGCCCATCTCGTCGTCGAGCTCGGTCGGGAACGGGCCGGAGCCGACACGGGTCGTGTAGGCCTTGAGGATGCCGATCACGCGGGTCAGACGGGTCGGCGGGATGCCGGAACCCGAGCAGGCGCCGCCGCTGGTCGGGGAGGAGGAGGTGACGAAGGGGTAGGTGCCGTGGTCGATGTCGAGCAGGTTGCCCTGACCGCCTTCGAGCAGCACGACCTTGTTCTCGTCGAGGGCCCTGTTCAGGATCAGGGAGGTGTCGGCGATGTGCGGCTTGAGACGCTCGGCGTAGCCGAGGTACTCGTCGAGGACCTTGTTCGCGTCGATGGACCTACGGTTGTAGATCTTGGTGAGGATCTGGTTCTTCTCACCCAGGGCGATCTCGATCTTCTTCTGCAGGATGCCCGGGTCGAGCAGGTCCTGGACCCGGATGCCCATGCGGTAGATCTTGTCGCCGTACGCGGGACCGATGCCGCGGCCGGTCGTGCCGATCTTGGCCTTGCCGAGGTAGCGCTCGGAGACCTTGTCGAGGGCCTTGTGGTGCGGCATGATCAAGTGCGCGTTCGCGGAGATGAGCAGACGCTCCGAGGAGACGCCACGGGCCTGGAGGCCGTCGATCTCACTCAGCAGCACACCCGGGTCGATGACGACACCGTTGCCGATCACCGGGATGACGTTGGGGGAGAGCACTCCCGTCGGCAGCAGATGCAGCGCGTACTTCTGGTCGCCGATGACGACCGTGTGTCCCGCGTTGTTGCCACCCTGGTATCTGACGACGTAGTCGACCTGGTCACCGAGCAGATCGGTCGCCTTGCCCTTGCCCTCATCGCCCCACTGGGCACCCACGAGAACGACAGCCGGCATCGTTAGTCTCCAACCGCAAAAACCAAAGCCCCTGACGCAATCGCGACAGGGGCTCTTGCGAGGTGAGAATACCTGACCTGGTGGGAAATGGGGATTGTCCGTTTCCTGGCGGGTCAGCGTCCGTTCAGTTCCTCGGCGGCGGTGGCGCTCGAATCCCTCAGGAACTGCTGGCAACGTTCCGCCTCGTCCTTCTCGCCGATGGCCTGGGCCGCGCGGCCCAGAGCGTGCAGGCAGCGCAGGAAACCGCGGTTGGGCTCGTGTTCCCAGGGGATGGGACCGTGGCCCTTCCAGCCCGCCCTGCGGAGCTGGTCGAGACCGCGGTGATAGCCGGTCCTGGCGAAGGCGTAGGAGGTCACCGCGTGTCCGGCGGCGAACGCCTCGTCGGCGAGGGCGCCCCAGGCGGCGGGGTAGGCGGGGAAGCGCGCGGCGACGTCTGAGGCCTGGGCGCCGGACTCCAGCGCCTGCCTGGCCTCGGGCAGGTCGGGCAGCCTGGTGGGCGGCGGACCGGCGAGAAGGTTCTCGGATTCCATAGGGACAGTCCTACCCGTTGGGACGGGGTCAGGCCAAGATCGGCCGCCTGAGACGTGCCTTACTTCTGCGGGCTCAGCGGCGGTAGCCCGGATGGACTCCGGGGGTGAGGCCCTGCTGTACGGCGACGGCCTCCAGGAGGGCGGCGAGCTGCTCACGCTGGGCCTCGTCGAGGGCGGCGCAGATGTCGTTCTCGTGCGCGGTGCCCACCTCGCGCATCCCGGCCATCACGCGTGAGCCCTCCTCGGTGAGGTACAGGGCGTAGTTACGGCGGTCCTGGGGGTTGCGCCGCCGTTCGACGAGCCCCTTGCGCTCCAGGCCGTCGACCAGCGTGACGACCCGGCTGGGCACGACCCCGAGCTCCCCGGCCAGGGACTGCTGGCTGCGTCCGGGGCGCATGGCGATCATGCGCAGCAGACCGACGTCCGAGGGGGCGACGCCCAGGGCGCCGACCCGCTCGGCGAAGCGCGCCGCCGCGTGCGCGCCCACCTGCGAGAGCAGGAACGCGGTGCCCCTGGGCTTCGACCATGGCGCCGTCCCGCTGTCGTGCTCCTCTGTGGTCATGGAGCGATGGTAGCTGTAGTGAATAGTTCTCTGCTATGAATAGTTCAGTAAAGAGAACGGAGAAGAGCGTGTCCCACGACATGACGGGCAGGGTCGCGCTGGTGACCGGCGGCTCACGGGGGATCGGTGCCGAGACCTCCCGTGTCCTGGCGGCCAGCGGCGCGAAGGTCGCGGTGAACGGCCGCGACCGGGCGGCGATCGACGAGGTCGTCGCCGACATCACCGCACGGGGAGGTACGGCGCTTGCCGTACCCGCGGACGTCACCGACGAGGGCCAGGTGTCGGCCATGCGCGAGCGGATCGAACGAGAGCTCGGGCGGGTCGAGATCCTCGCCGCCTTCGCGGGCGGCTCCGGGGCACCCGCCCCCACGGCCGATCTCGGGGCCGCCCGCTGGCGCGCGGTCATCGAGTCCGACCTGACCTCGGTCTACCTGACGGTCTCCGCGTTCCTGCCCGCCATGGTCGAGCGGGGCCGGGGCGCGATCGTCACCATGTCCTCGACGGCGGGACGCCACCCCGGCGGGGCGAACGCCGCCTACGCCGCCGCGAAGGCCGGGGTGGTGATGTTCACCAAACACCTGGCCAACGAGGTCGGCGGGCACGGCGTCCGCGTCAACTGCGTGGCCCCCTCGGCCGTGCTCAACGAACGCATGCGGCGGTTCATGTCCGACGAGCAACTCGACGGGCTGGCCGCCTCCTACCCCCTGGGCCGCATCGGGCGTCCCGAGGACGTCGCCCAGGCCGTCCTGTACCTCGTCTCGGACGCCTCGTCCTGGGTGACCGGGGTCACCCTCGACCTGACCGGCGGCCGGGTGATCGTGTGAGCGAGACGACCGTACGGCGCAACGGCCAGGGCGGCCCTCCGCTGGGCGTCCTCGGCGTCGTGTTCACCGTGCTGTTCCTGGCCGGGATCATCGTCAGCACGATCATGGCGGGCGGCGCGACCTTCCCCTCGCCCTTCGGGGACGGGGCCGTCGACTACTTCAGGGAGAACGGCAACGCCGTCGCGGTGACCGGGTTCCTGCAGTTCGCCGCCTCGGTCCCGCTGGCCGTCTACGCCGCGACCGCCTCGGCCCGGCTGCACAACCTCGGCGTCCGCGCGCCCGGCGCCGTCATCGCCCTGACGGGCGGCGCGCTCGCCTCGGTCATGCTGACCATGTCCGCGCTGTTCAGCTGGACGCTCTCGCGCCCCGAGGTGATCGCCGAACCCGGTGTGGTCCGCGCGCTGCACTTCCTGGCCTTCGCCGCCGGCGGCGTCGGGCACGTCGTCTTCCTGGGACTGCTCATCGCGGGCGTCGCCGTACCGGGCTGGCTGGCCGGGCTGCTGCCGCGCCCGTTCGCGCTGGCCGGCCTGGTGATCGCCGTGGTGGCCGAGCTGACCACCCTCGTCATCCCGCTGACCGGGCTGGCCGTACTGCTGCCCGTGGCCCGTTTCGGCGGCATGGCCTGGCTGGTGGCCGCCGGATTCCTGTTGCCCCGCACCCGGACCCGCGGCAACGGCCGCCCGACCGTCACGAAGGAGACCCCGTGAACACCGCGATACTCGAAAAGCTCATCAGGTTCCAGCACCCGGAGAAGGTCCTCGGCTATCTCGGCGGGCTCGACGACACCCGCGTCGCCGCGCTCTTCGGTCTCGACGAGGACGCCTACCTGCGGATACGCCGCGACCACGAGGGCCAGGTGCGCCGGACGGCGGAGGAACTGCTCGACGACCCGGCGTTCGCCGCGAAGGTGGACAGGCTGCCCTTCGAGCCAGGCCGCCGCGTCGTGGCCGTCGGCGAGAGCACGACCGACGACCTGCTGTCCTGGTTCGAGATCCTGCGCCACCTCCTCGCCCTGCGGCGTCCCGGCGACGGGATCGTCCTGGTGAACACGGCCGTCTCCGGGCAGACGAGCACCCAGGCCCTGGCCGGCTCGCCCGCGGTTGCCTTCCAGCGGCCCGACTGGGTGCTGTGCATGCTGGGTGCCAACGACGTGCGGCGCTTCGGCGGCCCCGAGGGGCCGATCCTGGTCAGCCCCGCCGAGACCGGCCGCAACCTGGGAGCGCTGCGCGACATCGTCACCGCGCGCACCGGAGCCCGCTGGGTGTGGGTCGCGCCGAGCCCGATCGACGACGCGCGGGTCGCGGCCTACCAGCCGTTCCTGCAGGGCGGCTTCTCCTGGAGCGACCGCGACCTCGACCCCGTGGGCGCCTTCCTGGCCGCCCAGCCGGAGCCCGTGGTCGGCGGCGGCCCCGCCGTCGCGAAGGAGGGCGCCCACGCCCACCTCGACGACGGGGTGCACCTGTCCCTCGCGGGCCAGCGGGCCCTGGCCGTCGCCGTGGTCGAGACCCTCGCGGACCTCACGTGAAGCTGATCGTCTTCGGCGCGACGGGCGGCACCGGCCTGCAGGTCGTGGTCCGGGCCCTCGACGCCGGTCACGACGTCACCGCCGTCGTGCGGGACCCGGCGAGGTTCGGCGCGGGCGGTGTCGTGGGTGGGGCTGTGGGCGGGGACCCCCGGCTGACCGTGGTCCGGGGCGACGTCCTGGAACCCGCGGCATGGCGGCAGGACGTCGGCGGCCACGACGCGGTCCTGTCCTGCCTGGGCAGCAGGGACCGCAAACACCCCACGACCGTCTACTCGCGGGGCACGTCCAACATCATCGACGCCATGCTCGGCACCGGGGTACGGCGGCTGCTGTGCCTGTCGTCCGCGGGCCTGGAGGTCCCACCGGGAACCCCCTTGGCCCAGCGCCTGGTCACCAGGCTTGTCATCCAGCGCCTCTACCGGTACGGCTACGCCGACATGGCCGCCATGGAACGCCTCGTCAAGGCGGGCTCCGTGGACTGGACGATCATCCGCCCGCCCATGCTCACCGACAAACCGGCGACAGGGCACCCCCGCGCCGCGATCGACGGCCACCTGGAGGGACTGCGCAGCGTCTCCAGGGCGGACCTGGCCGACTACATGATCGGGCACGTCGAGGACCGGGAGACCTGGGGAAGGACGGTCGAGGTCGGTTCGTGACCCGGTGTCCGGCCCCTCGACGGGGGTGGGCCGGAAACGGTTTTCCGGCGGCCCGCCGTCAACCCCGAACGGGGCGGGCCGCCGGGATCTCCGAACGAGATGACCCGTCGGAGCCTCCGAACGAAGCGGCCGGTCAGGGCCTCCGGACGGGGTGGGCCGCCGGGGTCTCCGGACGAG
This sequence comes from Streptosporangium sp. NPDC020072, assembly GCF_040631445.1. Classification (NCBI taxonomy): domain Bacteria; kingdom Bacillati; phylum Actinomycetota; class Actinomycetes; order Streptosporangiales; family Streptosporangiaceae; genus Streptosporangium; species Streptosporangium sp. NPDC020072. Next base: position 120,363 of record NZ_JBEYAB010000007.1, read on the forward strand.
AGGAGCCCGGGTCCGAACGCGGACCCGGGCTCGAAGGACTCAGGCTCAGGTGAGCCTGGTGCCCGCGGACTTCAGGTGCCGGCAGGCCTCGGCGATACGGTCCGCCATGGAGGTCTCGGCCGCCTTGCCGTACGAACGGGGGTCGTAGGCCTTCTTGTTGCCGACGTCGCCGTCCACCTTGAGCACGCCGTCGTAGTTCTTGAACATGTGGTCGGCGATCGGGCGGGTGAAGGCGTACTGCGTGTCGGTGTCGATGTTCATCTTGATCACGCCGTACGAGATCGCCTCGTGGATCTCTTCGAGCAGCGAACCGGAACCGCCGTGGAAGACCAGGTCGAAGGGCTTCTCCTTGCCGTACTTCGTGCCGACGGCCTCCTGGATCTCCTTCAGCACGCCGGGACGGAGCTTGACGTGGCCCGGCTTGTAGACGCCGTGCACGTTGCCGAAGGTCGCCGCCAGCATGTAGCGGCCCCGCTCGCCCAGACCGAGGGCGTCGGCGGTGGCCAGGGCGTCCTCGGCCGTGGTGTAGAGCTTCTCGTTGATCTCTCCGACGACGCCATCCTCCTCGCCGCCGACGACGCCGATCTCCACCTCAAGGACGATCTTCGCGCGGGCGGTCTTGTCCAGCAGCTCCTGCGCGATGTCCAGGTTCTCCTCAAGCGGTACGGCGGAGCCGTCCCACATGTGCGACTGGAACAACGGGTCCTGACCGCGGGCGACGCGTTCGAGGGAGATGTCCAGCAGCGGCCGCACGAAGCCGGGGAGCTTGTCCTTGGGGCAGTGGTCGGTGTGCAGGGCGACCGTCACGGGGTACTTGGCCGCGACGACCCTGGCGTACTCCGCCAGCGCGGTCGCGCCGGTCACCATGTCCTTGACGGTGGTTCCGGAGAGGAATTCGGCGCCACCGGTCGAAACCTGGATGATGCCGTCGCTCTCCGCCTCGGCGAACCCTCTGAGCGCGGCGTTGAGGGTCTGGGACGAGGTCACGTTGATCGCCGGGTAGGCGAACTCACCGGCCTTGGCCCGGTTGAGCATCTCGGCGTAGACCTCTGGAGTCGCGATGGGCATCGGTGTCATCTCCCTAGAGACGGCGGTGAACTGCTGGCGCGGGGTCCGGCCGGGGCCAGGCCCTCAGCCAGTATTCCGGGTTCCTTCCCAGCCGGACAGTCCGGGCAACACTTGTGCCCGCGAAGATCTCTCGATCCGGGGGCTTTGCCCGGGTAGGCTTCACGCCGATGGACCTCCTGCATAACATCCTCGACCCGAAGTGGTGGCTCGGCCTTCTTGGCCCGTTCGCCACCATCGGCGTGCTCGGCATCATCTTCGCCGAGACCGGGCTGCTGCTCGGCTTCTTCCTGCCAGGTGACTCGCTGCTCGTCGCGGCGGGGGTGTTCAGCACGGCCGAGGCGGCCAAGGCCATACCCGGCCTGGAACCGCTCTCGTTCCCGGTGCTGCTCGTCCTGGCTCCCCTCTGCGCGATCGTGGGGGCCCAGCTCGGCCACCACCTCGGCGCCAGATACGGCCGCAAGATGTTCGACCGGCCCGACTCCCGGCTCTTCAAGCGGGAGTACGTGGAGAAGGCCGAATACTACTTCCAGCGGTTCGGCCCGGCCAGGGCGGTGGTCATCGCCAGGTTCATCCCGATCGTGCGGACGTTCCTGAACCCCGTCGCGGGCACGCTCGGCATGGACGCCAAGCGGTTCTTCCTGTGGAACTGCGTCGGCGCCGTGCTGTGGACCGACAGCCTGTTGATCTTCGGCCGCCTGGTCGGCTCCGCGGTGCCCAACGTCGACCGGTACATCCTGCCGGGCGCCCTTGTGATCATCCTGCTGTCCGTCATCCCGATCATTCGGGAGGTCCTGAAGAGCCGCAAGGAGGGCAAGGCCGTACAGACTCCGCAGGGCAGGCACCACCGGGGCGCGCCGACCGGCACCCCTGGTGAGCCCGGTCTCTGACCGTTCTTCCTCAGTCCGGCCGAAGCCCCTCCCAGGTCCGCTGCCTGCCGCTACTCTCCACACTGTGGGACGCCACAGGTCTGATCCGATGGGTATAGCGCGCCTCGGCCTCGCGGCTCTGGCGGTGCTGGCGCTCGTCGCCTTGGTCGTGATCGGCGTCAGGTCCCTGTCGGGAGCGCTCTCCGTCGCGGCCCCGAAGCCGACGCCGACCGTCACTCCGCCGTCCCCTGAGCCCTCCGCCGCCTCGCCGCGGCGGGTGCCCACGGTCGTGGTGCGGTGTGTACGGGAACGTTGCCCCACGGTCTTCCTGAAGGAGGCCGGGGGCGACGTGCTGATCAACCGGGAGATGGACGACGGCGAGCAGGTCCGTTCCTTCGAGCGGAAGCTCGAAGTGGTGCTGGCCGACTCCGCCTCGGTCAAGGTGCTGGTGAACGGGGAGGAGCGCCCCCCGGGCAGTCCGGGGAAGCGCCAGGAGTTCACCGTCTCCCGTGACTGATCAGGCCAGGCCGAGGTCCCCGAGGGTGTAGGCGGTCAGGTACGGCAGGCCGGCGGCGGCGATCGCCGAGGCCGCGCCACGGTCCACGATCGTGGCGACCGCGACGACCTCGGCGCCCGCCTCGCGCAGCGCCTCGACCGCCGTCAGCGGGGAACCACCGGTCGTCGAGGTGTCCTCGACGGCCAGCACCCGCCGCCCGGCCACGTCCGGCCCCTCGATCCTGCGCTGCATGCCGTGCGCCTTCTGCGCCTTGCGGACGACGAAGGCGTCGAGCCTGCGGCCCCGCGCCGCCGCGGCGTGCAGCATGGCCGTGGCCACCGGGTCGGCGCCCAGCGTCAGCCCGCCGACGGCCTCGTAGTCGAGGTCCTCCGTGAGGTCCAGCATGACCCGGCCGACCAGCGGCGCCGCGTGCCCGTCGAGGGTCACCCTGCGCATGTCCACGTAGAAGTCGGCCTCCTTGCCGGAGGACAGCACGACCTTTCCGTGCACGACGCCCTTGTCCTTGATCTCGGTCAGCAGGTTCTCGCGATCGCTCATGGCAACAAGGTTAGGGTGGCCGCCGAGAGTCTCGTGCGGCGGGCGAATCCACGTGCCGCGGGGGCCTCAAGAACGGGACAAACTGGTACGGTCTGCGTAAACCCTCCGGCGTATGGTCATGCGCGGGTCGAATCGTCGGGATTCACCCTCGGACGATCAGTGGCTTGATTACCCTGAGAAAGGGCCGCCTGTTCTGGTCTCTCAAGGGGTTCTTTCAGGCGTTTGTGAGCCGGAAGGGCCGGGCCACGCAAGAAAGGGCGGTTTCGCGTGGATCGCTGCGCGCTTTTCGTGGACGCTGGATATCTGCTGGCCGACGGCGCTATGGCGGTGCACAGTACCCGTCATCGGGAGGAGGTCTCGTGGGACTACCGAGGACTGCTCTCCCTGCTCAACGAACTCTCCAGGGAACGCACCGGTCTGCCGCTGCTGCGCTGCTACTGGTACGAGGCCACCGTCGAGGGCCGTCGCACTCCCGAGCATGACGCGCTGGCCGACCTTCCCGGGCTCAAGCTCCGCCTGTCCCGCATCCGTCCCGGCCGTCGCGAGGGTGTGGACGCCCAGGTCCACCGCGACCTGATGACCCTGGCACGCAACGGCGCGGTCTGCGACGCGGTCGTGGTCAGCGGCGACGAGGACCTGGCCCAGGTCGTGTGCGACGCCCAGGACTTCGGGGTCCGGGTCACCGTCGTGCACATCACCGCGGACGGCAGCTGGGCCGTCTCGCGCTCGCTCCGCCAGGAGTGCGACGACCTGATCGAGATCAGCGCCTCCCATCTGAGGCCGTACGTCACCGTGACGTCGAGCGTCTCGGTCGGCGTCACGGTCACCCCCGCGGTGACCTCGGCGACGACGGAGACCCCCGCGCTGCCCACCGGCGGCAGGACGAGTGCGAACGGGCAGACCCCCGTGGTCTCCCTCGGCACCGGGCCCTCGCAGACCGGCCCCATGCCCGCCGTCCCGCCCTCGCGGGCCGCCCACGCGCTGCCCACCTATCCCGGCTACTCGACCGAGCCGCCTCCGCCCGCGCCCCCGGCGCCGCCCGTCCCCCAGTCGCAACCGCAGCCCCAGCCGCAGCAGCAGGCTCCGGCCCCGCCCGCCTCGTCCGGCCAGGGCGGTTCGGCGGGCTCGCCGCAGCCGCCGTACGGCTCGGCGGGCACCGGCGGGCCCTCGGCCTACCGGCCGGGTCAGATGGGCGCCTACACCGGGCCGCACCCCGCGCCCGTCCCGCAGCAGAGCACGGGCGGCAACGGCACGACCACCCTCTCCGAGGCGGTGAAGGCCGCGCACAAGGAGGGATACGACTTCGGCGAGTCCGTCGCCAAGGACGCCCCGGCCCTGTGGCTTGAGGCCGTGCTCGCCCGCAAGCCGCGGATGCCCTCCGACCTTGAGGCCCGTCTCCTGCAGGGCTCCTCCCTGCCGATCGACTTCCTGCTGCACGACGAGGTCCGTCACGCCCTGCGCCGGGGCTTCTGGGACGCCCTGGAACGCGCCCGCCGCTAGGTTCCCGGTTCCGGGGCCGCCGCGTGAAAGCCGTCGACTGAAAACGGTGAGGCCGCCGGGGAAGGTCCCCGGCGGCCTCATGCTCCGTGTCAGGAGAGGGCGTCGAAACCGGCCCTGAGATGGTTGAGACGGTGGGAGAGGTCGGACAGGGGGCCGACGAGGTTCGGGTCGCCACTCTTGCGGGCAAGTTCGACGACCCGGGCGAGCTCCTCCTCAACGGCCGTCAGCCGCCCGGACAGCTCCGGCAGCACGGCCGTATGGACGTCGGCCTCCCCCGAGGGGATCTCGGAGGCCAGCCGGTCACGGAGCATGAAGGCCTGCTCGGCCAGGCGGCGGTTCATGTTGTACAGCTCGACGAAGACCGCGACCTTGGCCCGCAACACCCAGGGGTCGAACGGCTTGGTGAGATAGTCGACCGCCCCGGCCGCGTAACTGCGGAAGGCGTAGTCGGGGGCGCTGTCCACCACCGTCAGGAAGATGATGGGGATGTTGCGGGTACGCTCACGGCGCTTGATGTGCGAGGCGGTCTCGAACCCATCCATGCCGGGCATTCGCACATCCAGCAGGATCAGTGCGAACTCCGTGTTGAGCAGGGCCTTCAACGCCTCCTCTCCCGATCTGGCCCGTACGGGCACCAGATCGAGCGAACTGAGGATCGCCTCAAGCGCGATGAGGTTCTCCTCCCGGTCGTCGACCAGGAGGATCTTGGCGCGGTCCGCCATCTACTGTGCCCCTTCGTTGGAGTCGTCCGCCGGCCTGCCCCTGGTGAGCCAGCCGCGCAGCCGTTCCAGTAGCCGGTCGACGTCCACGGGCTTGGGAACGTAATCCGAGGCACCCGAGGCTATGCTCTTCTCCCGGTCGCCGCGCATGACCTTGGCGGTCAGCGCGATGATCGGCAACTCGGCGAACTGGGGCATCCGGCGGATCGCCGACGTGGTCGCCCAACCGTCCATCTCGGGCATCATGATGTCCATCAGCACGAGGGCGACGTCCTCGTTGCGTTCGAGCTGCTCGATGCCCTCACGGCCGTTCTCCGCGAAGACGACCGTGGCGCCGTGCCGTTCGAGCACGCTGGTCAGCGCGAACACGTTGCGGATGTCGTCGTCCACGATCAGGATCTTGGTCCCGGTGAGCGGATCGTCGCCCTTCCACGTCTTGGTCTCCTGCTTCGGGAAGTGCGAGACCGGCATCTCCTCCGGCATCGGGATCTCGGGCAGTTCCTCGGGCTCCTCGGCCACCCCCACGATCGTCTGGCCGCGCGGCAGCGTCTCGGAGACGGCGGCGCCGCCGTCCCGTGAGGCCAGCGGGCCGACGTAGGAGGGCGGGAGGTACAGCGTGAAGGTGCTGCCCTGCCCGACCTCGCTGGCGACGTGGATCTCACCGCCGAGCAGACGGGCGATCTCCCGGCAGATCGACAGACCGAGGCCGGTGCCGCCGTACTTGCGGCTGGTCGTCCCGTCGGCCTGCCGGAACGCCTCGAAGATGAACTCCAGCTTGTCGGCGGCGATGCCGATGCCGGTGTCGATCACCTCGAAGGCCAGGGTGCCCTCGGCGCCGCGCAAGGTGTCGTCGACGTAGGGGACGTTCGAGGGGGCGCGGACGACGCGCAGCCGTACCTCGCCCTTGGGGGTGAACTTGATCGCGTTGGACAGCAGGTTGCGCAGCACCTGCTGCAGGCGCTGCTCGTCGGTGCGCAGCTCCTGCGGGACCGAGGGGTCGACCTCGACCGCGAACGACAGCCCCTTGTCCTGCGCCAGCGGGGCGAAGGTGGCCTCGAAGTAGTCGACGAGCTTGGGCAGCGAGATGCGCTGCGGATGGATGTCCATCCGTCCCGCCTCGACCTTCGACAGGTCGAGGATGTCGTTGATCAGCTGGAGCAGGGCGGAACCCGCGCCGTGGATGGTCTTGGCGAACTCGACCTGCTGCACGGTGAGGTTGCCCTCGGCGTTCTCGGTGAGCAGCTTGGCCAGCACCAGCAGGCTGTTCAGCGGGGTGCGCAGCTCGTGGGACATGTTGGCCAGGAACTCGGTCTTGTAGCGGGAGGAGACCGCCAGCTGCTCGGCCCGCTCCTCCAACGTACGGCGCGCCTGCTCGATCTGGAAGTTCTGGATCTCGATGGCGCGGTTCTGCTTGGCCAGCAGGGCGGCCTTGTCCTCAAGCTCGGCGTTGGAGCGGCGCAGCTCCTCCTGCTGGCGCTGAAGCTCGTCGGAGCGTTCACGGAGCTCGGTGGTCAGACGCTGCGACTCGGTCAGCAGGTCCTGCGTCCGGGAGTTGGCGATGATCGTGTTCATCGTGACGCCGATTGTCTCGACGAGCTGGTTCATGAAGTCATGGTGTATCTCACTGAACTGGCTGAAGGAGGCCAGTTCGAGCACTCCCAGGACCTGCGTCTCGAACAGGACGGGCAACACGATGATCTGGGCGGGCACCGAACTGCTCAACCCGGTGTCCACGGTCAGATATCGGGCGGGGACCTCTCCCAGGAAGATGCCCTTGCCGTCCATGGCGGCCTGCCCCACGATGCCCTCGCCGGTCGCGAAGCGCTGCCTGATCCGCGAACCCGGGCGGGCGCCGTACCCGGCGATCAGGTGCAGGTCGTGGTCACCGGACGGGTCGGCGAGGTAGAAGGCGCCGTAGTGGGCCGCGACCAGCGGGGTCAGCTCGCTCATGATCAGCCTGGCGACCTCCATCAGGTCACGGTGGCCCTGCATCAGACGCGAGATCCTGGCCAGGTTGGACTTCAGCCAGTCCTGCTCCTGGTTGGCCTTCGTGGTGTCGCGCAGGTTGGACACCATCGTGTTGATGTTGTCCTTCAGCTCGCCGATCTCACCCCCGGCGTCCACGGTGATCGAACGGGTCAGGTCACCCCTGGCCACGGCCGTGGTGACCTCGGCGATCGCGCGGACCTGCGTGGTCAGGCGGCCCGCGAGCTCGTTGACGTTCTCGGTGAGCCGCCGCCAGATGCCCTCGACGCCCTCGACCCGGGCCTGGCCGCCGAGCTTGCCCTCCGAACCCACCTCACGGGCGACCCGGGTGACCTCGGAGGCGAAGGAGGACAGCTGGTCGACCATGGTGTTGATGGTGGTCTTCAGCGCCAGGATCTCGCCCTGGGCGTTCACGTCGATCTTGCGGGTGAGGTTGCCGTTGGCGACGGCGGTGGTGACCTCGGCGATGTTGCGGACCTGGTAGGTCAGGTTGTTCGCCATCGAGTTGACGTTGTCGGTGAGGTCCTTCCAGACGCCGGAGACGCCTCGGACGCGGGCCTGGCCGCCGAGCTGTCCCTCGGTGCCCACTTCGCGGGCGACGCGGGTGACCTCGTCGGCGAACATGGACAGCTGGTCCACCATCGTGTTGAGGGTGTCCTTGAGCTGGAGGATCTCACCCTGGGCGTCGGCGGTGATCTTCTTCGACAGGTTGCCCTGCGCCACCGCGGTCGAGACGGCCGCGATCTGCCGGACCTGCGTGGTGAGGTTGTTGGCCATGACGTTGACGTTGTCCGTCAGGTCCTTCCAGGTGCCCGAGATGCCGGGAACCTGCGCCTGGCCGCCGAGCTGCCCCTCGGTGCCGACCTCGCGCGCCACCCGGCTCACCTCGGAGGCGAAGGAGGACAGCTGGTCGACCATGGTGTTGATGGTGGTCTTCAGCGCCAGGATCTCGCCCTGGGCGTCGACGTCGATCTTCCTGGTCAGGTCGCCGTTGGCGACGGCGGTGGTGACCTCGGCGATGTTGCGGACCTGGTAGGTCAGGTTGTTCGCCATGAAGTTGACGTTGTCGGTGAGGTCCTTCCAGACGCCGGAGACGCCTCGGACGCGGGCCTGGCCGCCGAGCTGTCCCTCGGTGCCCACTTCGCGGGCGACGCGGGTGACCTCGTCGGCGAACATGGACAGCTGGTCCACCATCGTGTTGAGGGTGTCCTTGAGCTGGAGGATCTCACCCTGGGCATCGGCGGTGATCTTCTTCGACAGGTCGCCCTGCGCCACCGCCGTGGCGACGGAGGCGATCGCGCGGACCTGCGTCGTCAGGTTGCCCGCCATGAAGTTGACGTTGTCGGTGAGGTCCTTCCACACGCCGGAGACCCCGCGGACCTGCGCCTGACCGCCCAGCTCACCCTCGGTGCCGACCTCACGGGCCACCCTGGTGACCTCCTCGGCGAACGCCGAGAGCTGGTCGACCATCGTGTTGACCGTGGTCTTCAGCTCGAACATCTCGCCGACCGCGTCGACGGTGACCTTGCGGCTCAGGTCGCCCTTCGCGACCGCCGTCGTGACCAGCGCGATGTCACGCACCTGCGCCGAGACGCGGCTGGACATCGTGTTCACGGCCTCGGTCAGGTCCTTCCAGCTGCCCGACATGCCCCGCACGTTCGCCCGGCCGCCCAGACGACCCTCGGTGCCGACCTCGCGCGCGACCCGGGTCACCTCCGAGGTGAACAGCGAGAGCTGGTCGACCATGCCGTTGATCGCCTTGCCGAGGCGGCGCACCTCGCCCCGGGAACCGCGAACCAGGTCGATCCTGCGCGACAGGTCGCCCTTGGCCACCGCGTCGATCACGTCCGCGGCCCCGCTGACCGGGCCGACCAACGCGTCGATCAGAGCGTTCACCGAATCGACGCTCTCCGTCCACGAACCGACCCCGGGGCCGGGGGAGAGACGTTCACCGAAGCGGCCCTCCCGCACCACCTCCCGGCGCACCCGGTGCAACTCGTTCGCGAGGTGCTCACGGCGGTCGGCCACCTCGTTGAGCAGCAGGCGGATCTCGCTCAGGATGCCCGGCGGGGCATGCGGCACCCGGCGGCGGAAATCGCCATCGCGCCAGGTGATCAGTGTCTGGAGAATCGGCTGCAGGTCCGATTCGGTGTACCGTCGTTCTTCGACGCCAGACACGGTGTTGGCCGTGGTCATGAGACCTCCTTGACTCCCGGGGGGCGCAGCCGTGAGTCATCCCAGTCTGTCACGGTGCGCAACTCCGAGTCCCGCCTTCGATTTACCCCATGTCAGCAGCAAGTGTGGTAGGCACGGAACAGTGACGAACGCTCCCCGCGCCGTCCTGGCCGCGACATTCGCCCCAGGAGACACGGCCGTCCCGGCAGCCAGGCGGTTCACCATGGAGGTGATGACCGCCTGGGCGGCCGCGTCCCTGCTCACGCCCGCCGAGCGGCTGGTCGCGGAGTTCGCCCGCCAGGCCGGGGACGCGCCGTTCGAGGTCGTCTGGAGTCACCTCGGCGACGGTCTGCGGATCGAGGTGCGGCGGCAGGACACCTCGGAGACGGCGTTCGAACGCCCGACCGTGCCGGTGGAGGAGTGGGGCGTCACCTTCACCGACGACCAGCGTACCCACTGGGCGGTACTGGGCCTGTCCGGCGAGGCCGAGGGGCAGGCCGCCGAGTGGAAGGCGGAGGAGCCGAGCCGCGGGCCGCTCTGGATGGGCTTCCTCGCCAACGCCAGCGACCTGCTCGCCGGGACCCTCAACCCCGACATGGTGCCCGCGATCATCTCGCAGATCGTGGTGCCCCGCCTGGCCACCTGGTGCGCCGTCTACACCTGGAGCGACAACGGCGGCCCGCAGCGCCCCGCCTACCTGTGGCACACCGACGAACGCGGCATCGACGGGCTGCGCGAGGAACTCGCCACCGTCCAGATACCGCAGGCGGGCGGCGGCGCCATGCAGCTCGGCGACTGGCAGATGCTCGTCGTCCCGCTGCTGGCCAGGGGCAGGGCACTCGGCGCGATGTGCCTCGGGCGCCCCGACCACTTCGCCGAGGACGTCTTCCAGTACGCCGAGGACATCGGCCGCCGCGCCGCCCTCGCCATGGACAACGCCAGGCTCTACGCCACCCAGGCCGCGGCCAACCGGGCGCTCCAGCGCAGCCTGCTGCCTCCCGACGAACCCGGCGAGATCCCGGGCCTCGACCCGGCCGTCGTCTACGAGCCCGCCGGTGAGACCAACGAGGTCGGCGGCGACTTCTACGACCTGTTCGCGGCCGGGGACGACTGCTGGCGCTTCGCGGTCGGCGACGTCTGCGGCACCGGCCCCGAGGCCGCCGCCGTCACCGGCCTCGCCCGCCACACCCTGCGCCTGCTCGCCAGAGAGGGGTACGGCGTCGCCGCCGTCCTCGACCGCCTCAACCAGGCCATCCTCGAAGAGGGCGACCGCGCCCGCTTCCTGACCCTGCTGCACGGGGAGATCAAGCCGGTGCCGACCGGGCTGGACGTCTCCATGGTCTCCGCGGGCCACCCCGAGGCGCTACGGCTGCGGCCGAGCGGCGTCGTGGACACGGTGGTGACCTCCCAGTCGCTGCTCGGCGTCTTCCCCGAGGCGACGTTCAAGGCCCAGCTCGTCCACCTCGACCCCGGCGACGTCCTGCTCGCGGTGACCGACGGGGTGACCGAACGCCGCCAGGGCGGCAGGCTGCTCGACGACGACGGGGGACTGGCCAAGCTGTTCGCCGAGTGCGTGGGACTGTCCGCGCGGGCGGTCGCCGAACGGATCCGCCGCGCCGTACAGGACTTCGCCACGGAACCCAGCGCGGACGACCTGGCGATCGTGGTTCTAAGAGCTAGGTGATCAGGGGCCTGGGGTTATGTGTTTGCGGGCGAAGTCGAGTTGGGCGGACATCTGGGTGATGCGTTCGGCGACGACCAGGGAGCCGTGGCCGGCGTCGTAGCGGTAGACCTCGTGGGGGTGGTCGCGTTCGGCCAGGCGGGAGACGTAGGTCTCGATCTGTCCTATGGGGCAGCGGGGGTCGTTCTCTCCGGCCAGGATCAGCACCGGGGCCTCGACCTGGTCGACGTAGGTGATGGGGGAGCACCTCGCGTAGCGTTCCGGCTGTTCCTCTGGGGAGCCGCCGAGCAGGGCGCGGTGGTAGGCCCGCAGCGCCTCGGTCTCCTCGCGGTAGGTGGCCAGGTGGTCGGCGATGGGTACGGTGGCGATGCCCGCCGCCCACATCCCCGGCTGGGTGCCCAGGCCGAGCAGCGTGAGGTAACCGCCCCAGGAGGCTCCCGCCAGCACGAGGCGGGTGGGGTCGGCGATACCCCGTTCGATCATGGTGGTCCGCACCGCGGCCACGTCGGCCAGCTCGATGTGGCCGACCTCGCCGACCAGGGCGTCCCGCCAAGCGGAGCCGTACCCGGTCGAGCCTCGGTAGTTGATCCGCACGACGGCGAAGCCGTGGTCGACCCAGGCGGCCACCTGCGGCACGAAGGAGTCGTCGTCCTGCGAGGTCGGGCCGCCGTGCAGCAGGAAGACCGTGGGGAAGGGGCCGGAGCCGCGTTCCGGGCGTGAGACCAGGGCGTGGATGCGCCCGCCGGGCCCCTCGACGTCCAGGTCCTCGACCGGTACGGACAGCGGCGCGGTCGGGCCGCCGTGGCTCACCACGATGTGGCCGTTGGTCGACCTGATCACCGGTGGGTGGGCGCCGCTCGACCAGGAGTACTCGACGGAGTCGTCGGGCCGGGGCGTGGCACCGTCGATCACCCCGTGCGGGGTGTCGATCGGGGACATCCTGCCGCCGGGAAGGTCGTAGTGGTGCAGGTACGTACGGCCCCGGTTGGCCCGCACGAGCAGCAGGGAGCGGCCGTCGTCGTACCAGTCGGCGGTGATCTCGCCGGAGTCGCGCAGCCAGATCTCCCGCTGGTCGCCGGTCTCCGGGTCCCAGACCAGGGGTTCCCTGCGGCCTCTGCGCTCATGCAGGGCCAGCAGCCTGCGGTCGCCGAGCACGGGCGCGAAGCGCAGGCCCAGCACGCCCTTGCCCTCGCCGTCGCGCAGGTCGCCGACCACCGTGCCGTTGCGTCTGAGCACTCGCAGCGCGGGGTGGCGCGAGTCGCCGTGCTCGCTGTGGCTGATCGCGATGAGGGAGCCGTCCAGGGAGATCGCGGCGACGGAGGCGGCCTCGGTGTGCTCGTAGATCACCCGGGCGGGTTCGCCGGGCCGTACCAGGCTGACGGTGAAGCCCTCGCCGGGCCTGGCCATGCCGATGGCCGCCTCACCCGTCGCGGCCAGGGCGATTCCCGAGGGGAAGCCGGGCTCCAGGTCGATGGGCTCGTCGGGGCCGCCGTAGAAGGGCTGGCGCATCCAGCCGCCCCACTCGTCACCGTCGGTGTCGGAGAACCACCAGATCCACTTCCCGGTGGGGTCGATCGTGCCGTGCGAGGTGCCCTTGGGACGCGTGGTCACCTGGCGGGTCGCGCCTGTCGTGCGGTCCCAGGCGTAGATCTCCCAGGTGCCCGAGGCGTTGCTCCGGTAGACGTTCCTGGCGGGGGCCCGCCGCGCCCACACGGGCAAGGTCACGCGGGGCGCTCGGAACCTGGATTGCCAGCGTTCCTCCGCCTTCATATATCGCTTCCCCTCGTCAAGGCGTGGCTTCAAGCGTCCAGGCGCGGGCTCGCCGGATTGCCGTCCAGTATGTCGCCTCCACCACTGGTTTGCTTCATTAATGTGTGGGAATTTCGGACTAAATGTCACTCCAGTAACACGAATCTCGGAGGCGTCTGTCAAGTTAACGGCTTGATCAGAGACGGCGGTGAAAGATAGACATATAGAAAGAAGCCGTCACTTCACTGGATTCCGGTAGGTCTGCGATCCTCGCTCGCATAGCGTGAGAATCGGTGTGCCAGGCGCTCGGTCCCATGCCCACGACGGCCTCGACCGCGTCACGTCCGAGGGTCATGCCGAACTCGTGCAGGCTCCGCCCGGCCTCGACGAACCGGTCGCCCAGGCTGTCGGCGACCCGCCGCTCCTTGTCCTGGTCGACCGAGAGCAGCCCGAGCCGTTCGACCAGCGGTTCCAGGTGCCTGGAGGTCGGGGTGACCACGACCAGCGTGCCGTCGGGCGCGAGGACCCTGGCGAACTCGGGACCGTTGCGCGGCGCGAACACGTTCAGCAACACCTCGGCCGAACCGCTCCTGAGAGGCAGTGGCCGCCACACGTCGGCCACGACGGCGCCGAGCCGGGGATGGGCCCGTGCGGCCCGCCTGAGCGCGTGCTTGGAGACGTCGAGCGCGACACCGACCGCCCCCGGAAGCCGGTCGAGCGCCCGGGCCAGGTAGTGCCCCGTGCCCGCCCCCGCGTCCACGACCACCCCGGCGTCCGTACGGCAGGCGCCCGCGACGACCTCGGCGAGGGGGGCGAAGTGCCCGGCCCCGAGGAAGGCGTCCCTGGCCGCGACCATGTCCGCGCTGTCGGCCGTCCCCGGCGCCCGCGAACCGGTCAGCAGGCTGACGTATCCCTGCCTGGCCACGTCGAAGGTGTGTCCCGTGTCACACCGTACGGCCCGCTCGTCGAGGGCCAGGTCGCCGCCGCAGACCGGGCAGACGAGAAGATGGACGACGTCGGCCAGCATCCGTCCATCATCCCGCCTCCCGGGGAGTGCCCCGCCCCGGCCCCTCGTCCTGTTCTGAAGGGGAATTCAACTCAGTGCCGTACAAGCCGGTTCCAAGTGGCGGGCCGTACAAATTCGAAGCATGAGAAGGACATTTTTCGCCGGTGCCGTCCTCGTGGCCCTCGCGGCGGGCCCGGTCACCGCGCTTCCCGCCGCGGCGGACTACCGGCTGGGGTCGGTCAGGACCTCGGCCGGCCACGGCGGCTACGCGAAGGCGACCGTCAGGATCACCTCTTTCAGCGCCGAGACGTTCAAGGTGTACGGCACGCTCTACGACCGCGACCCGCACCGTGACCACTGCGCCTACATCAGGGCCAGGTTCCACTACACGGGCGGCGGGACGGGGTGGGCGCAGCCGCGCGTGACATGCGCCCCCAGCGGCTCCTACCGGCTCGGCTCGGACGGCGAGATCACGAGGGTCGACATCAAGATCTGTCTCTACGACCGCAGGACGCGTTCACTCGGGTACTGCCGGGTCGACTCGATCAGGAACGAGGACCTGGCGTACTGAGCGGGGTCGGCGAGGCTTGACGCCCCTGGCGCCCTGGTCGGGAGATCTCGGACGGGTCGGCACGGGGAGAGGAAAGGGGCGGTGAGGGAGAATGGGCGGATCATCGCACGCGGCCCGGCCTGCGGTGCGTCACACCCACATTCGCCATAGCGCCGTCAAGCCGTGGACGAACAGGAGAGCCGATGCCACATCAGCCGATGACAGTCGCCGGAGTCGAGGTGTTCCCCCTCTGCGACGCCGTGGGCCCGATGGGCGGGACGGTCCGGCGCCCGCTGACGGAGCTGTTCCCCGGGGGCGGGCACCGGGAGACCGACGAGTGGGTGCTGCACTTCCACTGCTACCTGCTGCGTGACGCGGCCGGTCGTACGGTGCTGGTGGACACGGGGGTCGGGCCGGAGGACTCGCCCGCCGCGAGCTGGGCGCCGGTTCCCGGCGTGCTCGGCGCGGAGCTCGCGCGGGTCGGCGTCACCGCCGAGGAGATCGACGCGGTGGTCGTCACCCACCTGCACAGCGACCACGCGAGCGGCGTCGTGGTCGGCGGGTCGCCCGCCTTCCCCAACGCCAGGCACCTGCTCCAGCGGGCCGAGATCGAGACGGCGGAGGAGACGGCCCTCGACCGGTTCGTCAGGCCGCTGGGCGAGCGGGTCCAGGTCGTCGAGGGCGGGGCCGAGGTGTTCCCCGGCATCAGGGTCCTGCACACCCCGGGCCACACACCCGGCCACCAGGTCGTCCGGGTGGGGGACCTGGTGCTGACCGGTGACGTGGTGCTGCACCCGGTGCAGCTGGCCGATCCGTCGATCCCCTACCTGTACGACGACGATCCCGACCTCGCCGTGGTCACCCGTACGAAGCTGCTCGAACAGGTCGGGGCCGAGCGGGGCGTGATCGCCACCGCCCACTTCGCCGAGCCGTTCACCCGGCTTGGGGGGTGACCTCGGGCTCGGCCGTCCGTACGGCCGCCAGCAGCCTCCGGGTCCTGCGCCGGTAACGCAGGACCTGGAGGGCGCTCAGCGCCCAGATCGGATACTGGACGGCCAGGGCCCAGCGGAAGGACTCCAGGGTCGTCTGTCCCGTCAGGTCGAGGACGATCCCGACCAGGGCGATCAACGACATCGAGGCCACGAACCCGCCGCCGTTGACGATGCCGGTCGCCGCGCCGATCCTGGCGGCAGGGTTGAAGGTCCTGGCGTAGTCGAAGCCGATCATCGACCCCGGCCCGTTGGAGGCCAGCACGACCACGAGCACCACCAGCAGCCACAGCGGGGCCCGTCCCGGCCAGGCCAGTACGGCGGTCCACGCCGCGGCCGTGCTGCCGACCACGACGAACACCATCCGTGAGCGGTGGAAGGGGAAACGGCCCGCGAGGTAGCCCATCAGCGGTCCGCAGACCATGCCGCACAGCGTCAACGTGGACAGCAGCACACCCGCCGTCGCGGGGGACAGGCCCTGCCCCTGGACCAGGAACGGATACCCCCACAGCAGCAGGAACGCGGCGGCCGAGCACTGGGTCGCCGCGTGGGTCCACATGCCGAGGCGGGTCCCCGGCTCGGCCCAGGCGGCGCCCAGGCTCGGCCGTTCCGCCGTCCGCGCGGGCCGGGCGTCGCGGAGCACGACCAGCAGCAGCACCGCCGAGACCGCCCCGAGCCCGGCCGCGCCGACGAAGGTCGGGGTCCAGCCGTTGACGCGCAGGGAGTGGATCAGCGGCACCGTGGAGGCGATCGCGCCCACCTGTCCGATCAGGCCGGTGAGCTGCACCATCAGCGGGTTGCGGCGGGCGGAGAAGTGGACGTTGACCAGCCGGATCACGCTGATGAACGTCATCGCGTCGCCGCAGCCGATCAGCGCCCTGCCCGCGATGCCGCCGGTGAGCCCGTCGGCGAACGCGAAGACCAGCTCGCCGCAGCCCATCACGACCGCGCCGGTCACCAGCATGCGCTTCGAGCCGAACCGGTCGACCAGCACCCCGACGGGCACCTGCATGGCCGCGTAGACCAGCAGCTGCAGCATCGCCAGGACGGAGAGCCCGGCCGCGCCGACCCCGAGCCGCGCGGCGGCCTCGATGCTGGAGACGCCGAGGGACTGACGGTGGAAGACCGCGATCACGTAGGCAAGGACGCCCACGGCCCAGAAGAGCCCCGCCTTGGCTCGTGGAGTCATGGGATGAATATACGTTTATGCCCTTTTTGCCGCACCATTGGGGTCCCGGGGTGGGCTGTGGGCGGTACGTGTGCCCCGGGTCGTCTTTGGGTGGGTAGTGGGCGGGCTTCGGTGCCGCGCTCCGGACGGGCTGTGGGCGGTGCGTGCCCCGGGCCGGCTTTGGGCGGGCGGGATCGTGGTCGGGTTTCGGTGGTGTGTCCTGGGTGGGGCCGTGGGTGACGCTGATGTCGTGGATGGGCGTCAGCGTCGTGGGTAGCGGATGAGCAGGCTCGCGTGGACGTCCTGGTCGCCGACGGCCTCGTAGGAGTGCGGCACGTCCGACACCCAGCCGATGTGCTCGCCAGCCCCGGCCGTCAGCGTGCGGTCCGCGGCGACGACCCTGAGCGTCCCGGAGAAGACCGTGATGTGCTCGGTCACCCCCCGGTGATGGGCCGGGGAGGTCTGCGCGGCGCCCGCCGGGACCGTCATCCGGTAGAGCTCGTAGGTCACCTCCCTCTCCTCGAACACCTCAAGGAGTACGGCGGCGACGGCCGTACCCCTGATGGTGGTGCCCGGGGCGGCGGGGGCGGTGCCGAGGGCCACGGCCAGCGGCACGCCGAGTTCGGCGGTCACCGACCAGAGCGTCTCCAGGGTCGGATTGCGGGTGCCGTTCTCCAGGCCGGAGAGGGTGGCCTTCCCCACGCCCGCACGACGGGCCAGTTCGGAGAGCGACATGCCGCGTTCCTCGCGCAATTGGCGGATTCGCAGGCCGATGTCGTGAGTGTTGCTCTCCAGAGCTGGACGAGGGGTTTGTGAGTGGCACTCCATGGGGCTATGGTGCAGCATGCCCGCTGTTCCGTTTACGGAACGATCGTCCGCGCGTCGTTCGGAACGGGCCGGGTGAGATGCGCATGCCGCCGGGCGGGGTCGCGTGCCGCCGGGCGGAGAACGGAGAACGATGTCACGCCTTCTGCAACCGGCCCTCGCCGGGATCGTCACCGCGCTCGTCGGCTTCGCCAGCTCCTTCGCCGTGGTCCTGGCCGGGCTGCGGGCGGTCGGCGCGGACCAGGACCAGGCGGCGTCGGGACTGCTCGCCCTGTGCCTGGCCAACGGGGTGGTCGCGATCTGTCTCGGGCTGTGGCGGCGGATGCCGATCACCATCGCCTGGTCCACCCCCGGCGCCGCGCTGCTGGTCGCAACCGGCGCCGTCGAGGGCGGCTTCCCCGCGGCCGTCGGCGCCTTCGTCGTCTGCGGCCTGCTGATCGTCGCCGCGGGGCTCTTCCCCGCGCTCGGCCGACTGGTCGCGGCCATCCCGGCCCCCATGGCCAGCGCCATGCTCGCCGGGGTCCTGCTCGACCTGTGCGTGGCCCCGGTCAGGGCGCTTGGCGAGGTGCCGCTGATGGCCGCCCCCGTGGTGCTCACCTGGGCGCTGCTGAGCCGCTTCGCCGCCCGGTGGGCCGTCCCCTGCGCCCTGCTGGTCGCGGTCGTGGCCATCGCGCTGACCAGCTCCGGCCTCGGTGCCGTGGACATCCGTCCGGTCGTGGAGCTCACCGTCCCCACCTGGAGCCCCCAGGCCATGATCAGCGTCGCCCTGCCGCTGTTCCTGGTCACCATGGCCTCCCAGAACGTGCCGGGCATGGCGGTCCTCGCCCAGTACGGCTACCGCCCCCCGCTGCGCGGCATCCTGCTCGGCACCGGCCTGGCCAGTACGGTCGGCGCCCCCCTCGGCGGCCACGCGGTGAACCTGGCCGCCATCACCGCCGCCCTGGCCGCGAGCCCCGACGCCGACCCCGACCCGGGACGCCGCTGGATCGCCTCCGTCACGGCCGGTGTCTCGATGATCGTCCTTGGCGTCGGCTCCGGACTGGCCACCGCGCTGGTCCTGCTCTCCCCGCCGGTGCTCATCGAGGCCGTGGCGGGTCTGGCCCTCGTCGGCGCGCTCGTCTCCGCGCTCGCCGCGGCCCTGGCCGACCCGGACGGCAGGCAGGCCGCCGTGATCACCTTCGTGGTCACGGCCTCCGGGATGACCCTGTTCGGGATCGGCGCCGCCTTCTGGGGTCTGGTCGCCGGAGGCCTGATGACCCTCCTGTACGGCGGACGGAGGGCTCCGGTGGCTCCGGCGGAGCCGGAGAAGGCCGAGTCCGCCCTACGCTGACCCGCCTTCCCGTCCGGCGGCCGGGCGCGGAGCCGTACCGGGCGGGAAGGCGCGGTCCCACCTCGTGGTCCCTACTTCGACGGGCGGGTGTGGCGGCCCGCGACGAGCTGGTCGGCCGAGTGCTGACGAGGGACCTCGACACGGGGGTGCGGGGCCGTCGTCTCGGGGTCGGCCGTCTCGGGGGTCTCCGCGAGCTTGCGTTCGAGCTCCTGCTTCTCCCGCTCCAGGCGGTTCATGCGGTCACGCGCCTCAAGACGGGAGGCACGCAGCCTGCTTCGCCGTACGGCGGAGCGGCGGGTCCCGGCGATCAGCAGGGCCAGGCCGAGCAGGAAGACCGCGCCGGTCGCGGCTCCGGCGAAGAAGAACTCCAGCTGGGAGAGCTGGAGGGTGCGGTCGAAGACCGTGAACGTCGCGGTCGCCGTCGCGGTGGCGGCCTCGTCCCAGGAGACCGCGACCACAGTCGCGCCCGCGAGGACGATCAGGAGGACTCCAAGAACCAACATGTGACCTCATCTCGGGCTGCTTGTGCTGTGCTGGTCACCCAAACTGCCCCGGGACGGCCCGATTATGCGGGTCCGGCGGCAGGCGGGGGGATCGCCCGAGGTGGGCGGCCCGACACGGTCCGGTGCGCGTCGGGCCGTGTGTGGGGGCTTCTGCGGCTGACATGGTCAGGCGCGCGTTCGGCCGCGTGGGGGATTCGCGGGGGATTATCCGTGGACGGGCCGTGGTTGCCAGGGAGCATGACGCAGATCGACGTCGTGGTCATCGGAGCGGGGCAGGCCGGGCTGTCCAGCGCCTACTTCCTGAAGAGGGCCGGTCTCGACTTCGTCGTGCTCGACCGCTCACCGGCTCCCGGCGGCGCCTGGCAGTTCCGCTGGCCCTCGCTGACCCTCGGCGCCACGCACCGGGTGCACGACCTGCCCGGCCTGTCGCTGGGCGACCCCGACCCCGGCCGTCCCTCGGCGGAGGTCGTCTCCGAGTACTTCGCCCGCTACGAGCGGACCTTCGACCTGCCGGTGCTGCGCCCGGTCGAGGCGCGCTCCGTCGAGGAGGGGCCCGAGGGCAGGCTGCTGGTGCGGACCTCGGCCGACGACTGGTCGGCCCGTGCCCTGGTCAACGCCACCGGCACCTGGGAACGCCCCTTCTGGCCGCGTTACCCCGGGCAGGAGACCTTCGCCGGACGGCAACTGCACACCGCCGACTACGTGAGCGCCGAGGAGTTCGCGGGCAGGCACGTCGTGGTGGTCGGCGGGGGCGCCTCCGGGGTGCAGCTCCTCATGGAGATCGCCCGCGTCACCACGACCACCTGGGTCACCCGCCGTCCGCCGGTCTTCCGCGAGGGGCCGTTCGACGAGGAGGCGGGACGTGCCGCCGTCGCCAGGGTGGACGCCCGGGTCCGGGCGGGCCTGCCGCCGGGCAGTGTGGTCGGCGCGACCGGTTACCCGCTGACCCCCCAGGTGCGGGCCGCGATGGCGGCCGGGACGCTGGACCGGCTGCCGATGTTCGACAGGATCGTCCCCGAAGGGGTGGTCTGGGATGACACCGGTGATCTTGTCAGGGCCGACGTGATCCTGTGGGCCACCGGGTTCCGGCCCGTCGTCAACCACCTGGCCCCGCTGCGCCTGCGCGAGCCCGGCGGTGGCATCCGGGTCGAGGACACCGTCGCGGTCCTCGACCCCCGCGTCCACCTGGTCGGATACGGTCCCTCTGCGAGCACCATCGGGGCCAACCGCGCGGGCCGTACCGCCGTCAGGCACATCAGGAGGCTTCTCGAAGCCGTTTCCGAGGCCGCCTGACCGGGTTAGTGTGAAACGCCATGGACCGCACCCGCCTGTACCGCAACGGGGCTCTGAAGGCCGAGGGTTTCCCCATCGACGAGGTCTCCGAGCATGTCGGGGACCCCTCCGCCGTGGTGTGGTTCGACCTGTGCTCGCCGACGCCCGCCGACCTGGAGACGATCAGCGAGGAGCTCGGACTCCACCGCCTGGCCGTCGAGGACGCCCTGCAGAGCCACCAGCGCCCCAAGCTGGACAGCTACGACAGCCACCTGTTCATCACCGTCTACGGTGCCAAGCTGCACAGCGGGAGTCTCGACCTCGTCGAGATATCCGTCTTCGTCACCAAGAACGCCCTGGTGACGGTGCGGGAGAACCCCGGGTTCGACATCGACGAGGTGGTCAGGCGCTGGGACGCCAACCCCGAGATGGCCAGGTACGGCGTGCCGTACCTGCTGCACGGCCTGCTCGACTACGTCGTGGACGGCTACTTCGACGTGCTGCAGGCCATGGACGACCGGGTCGAGGCGCTTGAGGACGACCTGTTCGCCGACGTGCCGGGGGACCGGGTGCACATCCAGCGGCTGACGTTCGAGATGCGCAAGAAACTGGTGCGTTTCCGGCGGCTGGCCGTACCGGTGCGGGAGGTCGTCGGCAGTCTCCTGCGGCGCAGCGTGGAGATGGTCGACCCGGCGCTGACGCCGTACTACCAGGACGTCTACGACCACACCCTGCGTGCGGCGGAGTGGACGGACTCCCTGCGCGAGCTGGTCGGCAACGTCAGGGAGGCCCACATCAACCAGCAGGGCTTCCGGCTCAACGACATCATGAAGCGCATCACCAGCTGGGCCGCGATCATCGCGGTGCCCACGATGATCACCGGCTTCTACGGCCAGAACGTCCCCTACCCGGGCTTCGGCCACGCGGCGGGCTTCTGGATCTCCACCCTGGCCATCGTCCTCACCTCGGCCGCCCTCTACACCGCCTTCAAACGCAAGGGCTGGCTGTAGCGTCAGGGCTGGTAGGGCGGCATGACGCCCCAGCCCCAGCGCGGCACCGGCTCCTCGCCCGGCTGGGAGACGCCCGGCTGGGAGAAGTGGACGGCCAGCCGGGTGCCCCATTCGATGTAGCCCGCGAACGCCGCCCTGAACTCCGGGTCTGAGGGCAGGCCGACCTCGTCGGCCGCGTCCATGAGCAGGCTGACCCACCTACGGCGCTGCGGTTCTGTGATGCCCCTGCCGAGGTGGTGGGAGATCATGTGCGAGTGGCCGCCGCGTTCTCCGGTGTAGCGGGCGGGGCCGCCGAAGACCTCGCCGAGCCACATCGCCACGTACGCGGGGTGGCGGGGATCCATGTGCGCGAAGAGCGGTCCGATCAGGTCGTCGTCCATGACCCGCCCGTAGAACGTCTCGGTCAGCCGTTCGAGCGCCTGCGCGCCCCCGGCCCATTCGAACAACGTGGGCTCGGTCTTCTCGATCACCTTCTCGTAGTGCCGCATCTCCTCGATGTTCGACACATACGGCTTGATCTCCGCGAAGAACTCCTGGAAGTGCTCACTGCCGCGGAAGCCCTGGAGATGGTCGTGGGCCGACGTCCAGGTGATGCGCAGGACGTAGCACTCGGGCTCCTCGACGCAGCGGGACAGTTCGTAGTCGAGGCACTGCGGCGCCCGCCCGAGCGGCACGACGGCACGCCGGTAGGCGGCCTCGAACTCCTCCCCGTCGGGAACCCGGTAGCGGATGTACTCAACAACCATCACACAACTCCCTTGTAACTATGTAATCGACATTACATCACCGTTTCATGCCGTCTTCGTCGGCCTGACGGGGGCGTCCGGCCCCGGGGGTGGTGCGTCTTCAGGGCGCCCGGTTGCTCCCGCCTCTCGATGGGCACTCAGGGGCGCAGGCCGTGGAAGACGACGTCGAGTGCTCTGGTTCGTAGGGTCTCGTCCCAGTTCTGGTGTTGGGCGGCCAGGCAGGCGGCGGTCAGGAGGGCCAGGATCTCCGGCATCTCCACCTCCTGGCGCACCTCACCCGCCTGCTGGGCGCGGACCAGCAGGGTCTCGACGGCGCCGCGGATGTCGTGGGCTCCCGCGGTCGCGGCCTTGACGTCTATCCCGGCCTCGGTCAGGGCGTCGGCGAAGATCTTCTTCGGGGTGGCGTCCTCCACGACGCGGGCGAAGAAGGCGAAGAACGCGGCGCCGGGTTCGGCCGCCTCCGCCAACGCCCGCGCCTCCTCGGCGAGCCTGCGTTGACGGTCGACGACGATCGCCTGGTAGAGGGCCTCCTTGGTGGGGAACTGCCGGTAGATCGTGCCCACGCCGACCCCGGCCCGCGCGGCGATCGCCCGCATGGGGGCGGAGAGGCCGTCGCGGGTCAGGACCTCCTCCGCCGCGCTCAGCACGCGCGCCAGATTGCGCTGTGCGTCCGTGCGCATCCTCGCCCTCCGTTCTTCACGATCGTTGACAACCGGAACAAGTGTTCCGTATCGTTTCGCGCATTCCAAGCGGAACGCTGGTTCCGATTCTATCGGGGGTATTTCCATGGATCACGTACGGCTCGGCGGCTCCGGCCTGAAGGTCTCTCGCACCTGCCTCGGCACCATGAACTTCGGCACCGGTCCCGGCGTGGGCGGCTGCGAGGAGGCGGAGGCGATCCGCGTCATCGACGCCTTCCTCGACGCGGGGAACAACTTCATCGACACCGCCGACATCTACCACGCGGGCGAGGCGGAACGGATCGTCGGCAAGGCGCTGCGCGGACGCCGGGACTCGGTGGTCGTCGCGACCAAGGCCTTCGGTCCCCAGGGGCCGGGCCCGAACGACCGGGGACTGTCCAGGGCGCACCTGACCAGGGCGCTTGAGGCGAGCCTGCGACGTCTCGGCACCGATTACATCGACCTCTACCAGTGCCACCAGTGGGACCCCGAGACCCCCGTTGAGGAGACGATGGCGACCCTCGACGGGTTCGTCCGTTCGGGAAAGGTCCGCTATCTGGGCTGTTCCAACTTCACCGCGCCGCAGATCGTGGAGGCGCAGTGGGCCGCCGAACGCGTCGGGGGCACGAGAATGGTCAGCCTCCAGCCGCAGTACTCCCTGCTGGCCAGGCTGATCGAGGCGGAGATCCTGCCCGCGTGCGAACGCCACGGTCTGGGCGTCGTCACCTACGCCCCGCTCGGCGGCGGTGTCCTGGCGGGCCGCTACCGCAGGGGTGTCGCCCCCGGCCCGGACAGCAGGATGAGTTCCCTGCTGGCGATGTCCAGCCCCGCGGCCGACCGCTGGGCGGGGGAGATGCTCAGTGAGCGCAGTCACGGCATCGCGGACGAGGTGGCCGAAGTCGCCGCCGAACTGGGCGTCACGCCGGTCGAGGTGGCCGTCGCCTGGGTCGCCGCCAGGCCGGGCGTCACCTCGGTCGTGATCGGCCCGCGCGATCTGGGGCAGTACGAACGGAACGCGGCCGGATTCGCCCTCGGCCTTCCCGCCGAACTGGCCGCCCGGCTTGAGGAGGTCTCCCGGCCCGCGCACCGTCCCGTGACCGGGGCGTCCTTCTGATCGAACTTCGGAAAAGCTGATATTTCCGGGTATGGCATGCCGTACCCGGCAGATAACCCGCTTTCCGGCTGTTCTATTCTGCGAAGGCCATTCTGACCAGCAGGCGAAGGAAATCCCGTGACCTTTTCGGCTCTGAACCTCGACGAGCTGACCGCTCAGCGTGACCGCGCCCGGCGTGACTACGACGCGCTCGTCCAGCGCGGTCTCTCGCTTGACCTCACCCGGGGCAAGCCTTCGGCCGGCCAGCTGGACCTGGCCTCCGCCATGCTGACGCTGCCCAGCGGCCACACCGCCGCCGACGGGACCGACTGCCGTAACTACGGTGGCGGACAGGGTCTGGCCGAGCTTCGGGCGATCTTCAGCGGCCTGCTCCAGGTGCCCGCCGCCCAGCTCGTCGCGGCGAACAACTCCAGCCTGTCCCTGATGCACGACACCCTCGTCCATGCGCTGCTCAGCGGTGTGCCCGGTGGCGAACGCCGCTGGGTGGACGAGCCGAGGGTCGCCTTCCTGTGCCCGGTGCCGGGGTACGACCGTCACTTCGCGCTGGCCCAGCGCTTCGGCATCGAGCTGATTCCGGTGCCGATGAACGACCAGGGCCCCGACATGGACGTCGTCGAGGACCTCGTGCGGCAGGACGCCCAGATCAAGGGCATCTGGTGCGTGCCCAAGTACAGCAACCCCAACGGCGTCTCCTACGCCGACGAGACCGTACGGCGCCTGGCCGCCATGCCGACGGCCGCCTCCGATTTCCGGATTTATTGGGACAACGCCTACGCCGTACACCACCTGACGGACACCCAGGTCGAGATCGCCGACATCCTGGCGCTGTGCGCGGAGCACGGAAACCCCGACCGCGCCTTCGTCTTCGGCTCCACCTCGAAGATCACCTTCGCCGGGGGCGGCGTCGCGTTCTTCGGCTCCTCCCCGGCGAACGTGTCCTGGCTGCTCGGCCACACCGGCAAGCGCACCATCGGCCCCGACAAGATCAACCACCTGCGGCACGTGGAGTTCCTCAAGGACGAGGCGGGCGTTCTCGACCACATGCGCCGCCACCGGGAGCTGATCCGGCCGAAGTTCGACACGGTCGACCTGATCCTCGGCAAGGAGCTCGGCGGAACCGGCCTGGCCACCTGGTCCAAGCCCCTCGGCGGCTACTTCATCAGCCTCGACGTGCTGCCGGGGTGCGCCCGCCAGGTGGTCAGCCGCGCCGCGGAGGCGGGCATCGCGCTGACCCCGGCCGGTGCGACCCACCCCTACGGCGACGACCCCGCCGACAGCACCATCCGCATCGCGCCCACCTACCCCGAGCTGCCCGAGGTCGAGCTGGCGATCAGCGGCCTGGCCGTCTGCGTCCGCCTGGTCGGCACGGAGAAGCTGCTTGAGCAGGCCCGGTAACGGCTTGGGCGAGCCTGACTGGTCGCGGCTGTTCCACGCCTACGGCGTCGCCGTCGACGTTCCCGCCCACCTCGAAGCGCTGGCCGGCGACGACGAGCGGGCGCGGGTCAAGGCCGTCGACCACCTGTGGGCGGCGGTGATCCACCAGGGAACGCCCTGGTCGGCAACCCCGCCCGCGGCGCTGGTCGTCGCCGGGCTGCTGTCCGATCCCCGTACGGCCCGGCGCCGGGTGGCCTCGGCGCCGCTGCGGGCCGTACTGCTGGACTTCCTCGGGGAGGTCGGCGAGGCCGCCCAGCCCGAGGTGCCGCAGGCGGAGATCAGGGCCGCGGCCGACCCCCGGGGGCGGGAGGCGGAGATCGCCGCGACCCTGGAGACGCTGCTCAGCGAGGACCCCGAGGACTCCGAGGAGAGCGAGGACGTCTGGGACGAGGAGGCCATTGAGGTGATCATGGCCCAGGTCGTCCTCGATCTCAGGGCCGCGGTGCCGTACCTGACCGAGGTGGTGGCCGCGTGCCTGGCCGACGAGGAGCCCGCGGTGCGCGACGCCGCCTCGAAGGCGCTGGCCGTCCTCAGGCGCGTGCCGACGGACGGTTCCTCAGGCACGTAGGGGCCGGCTCGCGGGTACGCCGGCCAGGCACGCGGCCGGCTCACTGGTACGCCGGCCAGGCGCGCAGGGCCGGTTTCGCGGGCGCGGCGGTCAGGCGCGCAGGGCGCTGACCAGGGTTCGGAGCTCGGAGACGCGCAGCGCCCACGCGGCCAGGCCGTACAGCAGGGCCCCGCACGCGCCCGCCGCGAGCACCACGGCGAGTGAACTCGCCCACCCCGGTCCGGTGACCTGCCCGGTCAGGCGTGCCACGACGGCCGCGGCCCCGCCCG
This sequence comes from Streptosporangium sp. NPDC020072, assembly GCF_040631445.1. Lineage (NCBI taxonomy): Bacteria > Bacillati > Actinomycetota > Actinomycetes > Streptosporangiales > Streptosporangiaceae > Streptosporangium > Streptosporangium sp. NPDC020072. Next base: position 146,625 of record NZ_JBEYAB010000007.1, read on the forward strand.
CGACGAGCGCGGCGGGGAGCATCCGGCCGTGCGCGCGCAGCAGGCGGTGACCGTCGACCCTGCCGAGCCTGCCCCGCAGTACGGCCGCCGCCACGAGGAATCCGGCGCAGTTGGCCAGCGCGTACCCGACCGCGACCCCGACGACCATCCGTGGGCCGGGCACCAGCCACGCCGAGACCACCGCGCCGCCGATCGTGGTCGCCGTGACGAGCAGCCCGATCATGGCCGGGGTACGGGTGTCCTGCATGGCGTAGAAACCGCGCAACAGAACCTGATAGCCGCAGAACGGCACCAGGGCCAGGCCGTAGGCGGCCAGGACCGACCCGGTGAGCGCGGCGGCCGAAGGGGTGGCGTTGCCGTGCGCGAACAGGACGGTGGCCAGGTACGGGCCGAGCACGACCAGGAAGGCGGCCACCGGCAGGAGCACCACGCCGGACAGCCGCAGACACCGGGACAGTTCGGCCGTCACCAGCGACAGGTCCCGCCGCGCCGCGGCCCGGCTCAGCCCCGGCAGCACTCCGGTGACGATGGACACGGTGACGACCGCGTAGGGCAGTTGGAACAGCGTGTAGGCGTTGGCGTAGGCGCCGAGGGCTCCCTCCCCCGAGGCCAGGGCGAGCCGGTTGACCACGATGATCGCCATCTGCGCGGCGGCCACGGACAGGAGCGTCCAGCCCGCCATGGCCGCGATCCGCCGGACACCGACCCCTCGCGGATCGGCGCGCAGCCGTATCCGGAACCCGGTGCCGCGCGTGGCCAGGCAGAGCACGAGCGCCTGTACGGCGACGCCCGCCGTGGTGCCCACGCCGAGCAGCCAGGTCTGGGCGACGGTCAGCCTCTCAAGGCTGCCGGTGCCGCCGATCGCCAGGTAGGCGGCGGTGGTCGCGACGACCATGAGGTTGTTGGCCACCGGCGCCCACATCGGTACGGCCTGGCGGCCCCGGGCGCTCAGGACGGCGGCCAGGGTCGTCCCCACGCCGTAGAACAGGACCTGCGGCAGGAAGAAACGGGTGAGCGCGATCGCCACCCGCCGCTGGTCCGCGCCGAGGTCACCGGCGCACAGGTCCACGATCTGCGGGGCGAACAGGGTGGTGACCACCACGGTGGCGCCCAGGCCGTAGACCACCAGCGACAGCAGCCGTTGCGCGTAGAGCTCGTCGGGATACCGGACGAGCAGCGGGACCAGGACGCTGGTCAACGCCCCGCCGAGCACCAGGTCGTAGATCGAGTTGGGCAGCGTGTTGGCGACGGTGTAGGTGTCGAACAGGCCCTTCCCGAGCCCGAGCGCGGCGACCAGTGTCAGTGTGCGCAGGAAACCGGTGACCCTGGAGACGAACGTCCCCACGGCCATGGCCCGCCCCGCACGCGCAAGTCCTTCGTCCATGAACGCCATATTTCATGAACAGGACATGGCAGGTGAGGCGTTTGACGGGAACAGAGCTTTGCGGCGGTCAATCAGAAGGGGCGGCCGCCGCCTGCGCCGAAGTTGGTTTCGTGGCTCCACAGGTGGGTGCAGCCGGGGCACTGCAGGTGCAGCAGGCTTCCCGTGGTGCGGATGAGATAGCGCCAGTGGTCCGAGCAGTTGCGGCCGTCGGAGCAGGGGGCGCAGTCCCTGTCGTCGCGGCATCCCGGGCAGGGGACCCAGGCCCTGCGTCCCAGGTCGGCGTGCGGATCAATCGGCAGCATGCCCCGCCCCCCGGTACGGCAGGACCCCCGCGGCGACGAGCATGTCGTAGGTCTCCTGCTGCCGCTCGTCGAGGCCCGAGTAGAGCAGGTCGTAGGCCTCCTCCTCGCCCCGCATCACCGCGATCGGGTCCCAGTCGTCTCCCAGGGCCTCCATGACCGCGGCCCGCCGCCGGGCCTCCTCAAGCGTGAGGTCGATCTCGACGACGACGTGTGCGTTGCTGTTGTCCTGACTCATGAGACTTTCCTGTGGGTCGCTCTGGGCTTTCCTTGGCGGGGTTTCGCGGGGGCCGGGCCCGTGGGCTTCCCCGCTGCTTCGTGGGGCTCGCGGAGCTCATGGGCTTCCCGCATGCCTTCACGGGGTTTCCGTGACGGAGACGTGGCGGATCTTTGTGATCAGTCGGACACCCGGCGACGCGCCACGAGGCTCTTTATACCTTTTTATACCTTATGTCGTTTTTCTTGCCTAGTTCGTGACGTGTCTCACGGGATGTCGTGCCATGGTTGACCTGAACATATGTTGAGGTCTTAGTGTTCGGGGAGGCCACACCTGGAGGGCGGCCACGCCCCGTCTCCACGCGGACGCGGTCACGCGGCGGTTTTGTCGGTGACGGATGAGAGCCTTTCGGTGTCGTCAACCTGTTCGAAGAGCGGTCGGAAGGCCACCACCCCCCCCGGAGAAGAGCGATGGACATAGAAGTCACCGCGTGGACGTCGATGTACCACGCGATGCACGCCCAGAACGAGCGCAGGCCCTTCTCCCGGGCGACCCTGCGGCGCATCGGCGCCTTCGCCAGGCCGCACCGCCGGTTCCTGACGTGGTTCCTGCTGCTCAGCGTCACGACGGCGGTTCTCGCGGTCGCGACTCCCGTGCTCGCGGGCCGGGTCGTCAACGCGATCGTCGAGGGCGCCGACTTCGGCCTCGTCGTGCTCCTGGCCTCCCTGATCGCCGTCATCGCGGTCGTCGAGGCCGGGCTCGGGCTGGTCACCCGCTGGCTGTCGGCGAGCATCGGCGAGGGGCTCATCCTCGACCTGCGCACCACCGTGTTCGACCACGTGCAGCGCATGCCGATCGCCTTCTTCACCCGCACCCGCACCGGCGCCCTGGTCAGCAGGCTGAACAACGACGTCATCGGGGCGCAGCGGGCCTTCAGCGACACCCTCTCCGGCGTGGTCGGAAACATCGTGACGCTCGTGCTCACGCTCATCGTGATGGTCGGGACCTCCTGGCAGATCACCCTGCTGGCCCTGCTCCTGCTGCCGCTCTTCGTGCTGCCCGCCCGCCGGATGGGCACCCGTCTGGCCAGGCTCGAACGCGAGTCGGCCGACCACAACGCCGCGATGATCACCCAGATGACCGAGCGCTTCTCCGCGCCGGGCGCCACGCTGGTGAAGCTCTTCGGCAGGCCCAGGCGCGAGTCGGCGGAGTTCGAGGGGCGGGCCAGGCGGGTGCGCGACATCGGCGTGCGCACGGCCATGTCCCAGTCGGTGTTCGTCACCGCGCTGGTGCTGGTCTCCGCGCTCGCCCTGGCCGTCGTCTACGGCCTCGGCGGGTTCTACGCGCTGCGCGGGCAGCTCGAACCGGGCGCGGTCGTGGCGATGGCGCTGCTGCTCACCCGGCTCTACGCCCCGCTGACCGCCCTGGCCAGCGCGCGGGTCGAGGTGATGACCGCGCTGGTGAGCTTCGAGCGGGTCTTCGAGGTGCTCGACCTCAAGCCCCTCATCACCGACGCCCCGGACGCCAGGCCGGTGCCCGAGGGGCCGGTCTCCATCGAGTTCGACGGGGTCGGCTTCGCCTATCCCTCGGCCGACAAGGTGTCGCTCGCCTCACTTGAGGAGGTCTCGACCCTCGACACCCGTGGTGGCGTCGAGGTGCTGCACGGGGTGTCCTTCCGGGCCGAGCCCGGGCAGATGGTCGCGCTGGTGGGCTCCTCGGGGGCGGGCAAGTCGACGATCGCGCAGCTGGCGGCACGTCTCTACGACGTCGACAGCGGCGCGGTGCGGCTGTCCGGTGTCGACGTCCGTGACCTGAGCGCCGAGTCGGTGCGTGAGACGCTCGGCATGGTGACGCAGGACGGGCACCTGTTCCACGAGTCCGTCCGCGCCAACCTCCTGCTGGCCCGCCCTGAGGCCACGGATGAGGAGATCTGGGAGGTGCTGCGGCGCGCCCGGCTGGCCGACCTCGTCTCGGCGCTGCCCGACGGGCTGGACACGGTCGTGGGTGAGCGCGGATACCGCCTGTCCGGTGGTGAGCGTCAGCGTCTGACGATCGCCAGGCTGCTGCTGGCACGCCCCCGGGTCGTCATCCTCGACGAGGCGACCGCCCACCTGGACTCCACCTCGGAGGCCGCCGTCCAGGAGGCCCTGGGTGAGGCGCTCGCCGGGCGGACCTCGGTGGTGATCGCCCACCGGCTCTCCACCGTCCGCGCCGCGGACCTCATCCTCGTGGTCGAGAACGGCCGCATCGTGGAGCGCGGCACCCACGCCTCCCTCCTCGCCGCCGGCGGCCGCTACGAGGAGCTCCACCGCACCCAGTTCAACCAGTCAGAGGAGAAGGAGCCCGTCCACTGAGCCAGTCTCCACGGTCTGAACTCGTCCCTACGGTCTGAGCCCCCCTTCTCAAGGGCTCGGGGCGTGGGGACGCAGCCGATGAGACCGCGGACCGGGGCGTCAGAGAGGTGCTTGGGCCGGCGAAGAGACAGCCGCTCCGCCACAACTTGCGATATCCCGGCGATACGAAGAGCGCGACTGATCACAGCTCGCCATTGAGGTCGAGGTCACGGCCGGTTCCGGACCGGCCGTGACCTCGTCTCGCGAGTTTCCACGGGCCTCTACGGGTCTCTGCGCGACAGAGCGGCTCCCGCGGCGGCAAGCGAGACCACGATGTAGCCGAGCAGCACGAGCGTCGCCGCCATGGGCGGGAACCAGTCACCCGTTATCCGTCCGGACAGAAGGTTGGACGCCATCGGCAGTGTGAGCGAGCCGATCCATTCGTGCCAGGGAGCGGGCAGGAACGAGGTCAACGGGGGAACGACGAACAGCAGCGCGAAGATCGAGACGAACGCGGCTCCGGTGGACCTCAGAAGTGTCCCAAGTCCCAGGCCCACGAGCGCCATGACCATACAGCTGAAACGGCCCAGGACGCTAATGAGGGTAAGGGCCTCTGGTGTGATCCGTCGAAGTTTCCTACTCTTGAAGGACTGATCGAGGGCGTCGTCCCGAGGGGGCACGAGCTTTCACAGCTCGCGCCCACCTCGCGGCAACACCGTCTCAGCCAACTACCGTTTTTGGTGGTCTAGCTGAGACGCGTGTCTTGGAACGGCCACCCCTTCACAGAAGGGATGTGGGCCGTGCGCCCCGGACTTTCGGTACGGATCTTGCTCGTCGCTTTGGCAACCACCCTGTCTCTGCTGGTTGCGGTCATCGCGAGTGTGCTGTCCTGGGCAGCGGACGGAAGCATTCCACGCGCACTGCTCTACGGTGGTGGGGCGTTCGTCGTATGGATGACCCTTTCCATCTCTCTCTGCTCAGCTCTGGGAATGCTCGACAAAGACAGCGGGCAGTGACGTACCTCCCGGTCGGGCGATCGGACGGGTGCCGTTACGCGTCCACCAGCTGCATGAACGTCCCGAAAATCATCTTAAACCGGACAGTGTTTGGGGTGGTGTTCGATGTCGGATGTCTTTTCCCAGGTCAACACGGCACAAATATCGAACAGAATCTCGATTCTGTCCGGTTCCCGGGACACCACCTGACCAGGTCCAGAGCAGCGGAGGTGACGCGGGGAAGTCTGCCCCTGCGCCGGGCATATCCATCCACAGCCAAAACCCTGAATTCTACGAAACCCTCGTTAGCACAGCTCAGACAGCACTTCGTCGAAATTTCTTCGTTGCCACCGGGACCCCTCGAAGGAGGTATTCCTCAAGCAGTCTGCTGGTCTTCTCGTCGATCCGGAGCCGGACACCCGGCCGATCACCGCCACCGCGACCATACCGGCCGTGGCCACCAGAGCATTGCAGTTCATGTCCTCTTGGGCATCTGCTGGGTGGCGCAGTGGATGCCGCCGCCGCCCTCGCCCAGAGTGTCGACGCCCACCTGAACGACCTCGCGGCCAGGGTAGAGTTCGCGGATGATGGAGACCGCGTCCCTGTCGGCCTTCTTGTCGCCGAAACGGGGCAGGACGACGCCGCCGTTGACCACGTAGTAGTTGACGTAGGTGGCCAGGAAGCCCTCGCCACGCCGGCCGACGTCCTCGGGTTCGGGCAGTTCGACCAGTTCCAGCCGCTTGCCGCGGGCGTCGACGGCTGATCTCAGTACCGCGTGCGCCTGGTCGTAGGCGGCGGTCCAGACGTCCTGCGGGGCGTCCTCGGGCGGGGTACTGACCACAACGACTCCGGGCTCGGAGAAGCGGGCCAGCGCGTCGATGTGGCAGTCGGTGACGTCCTTGCCCTTGACGCCCTTCACCCAGATGAACGTGGTCGCGCCGACGGTCTGGGTCAAGGCGGCCTCGATGTCGGCCTTGGTCTTGCCCGGGTTGCGGTTGTTGTTGATCAACGAGCTCTCGGTGGCCATGAGCGTGCCGACGCCGTCGACCTCGATCGAACCACCCTCGCCGACGATGGGCGCGGCGATCCGGGCGACCTTCTCCATGGCCAGGATCTCGCGGGCGACGCCGGAGTCACGACCGTGTTCCTGCTTGCCGCCCCAGCCGTTGAAGTGGAAGTCGACCCCGGCGAGCTTCTTGCCGTCCAGCACGAAGGTGGGGCCGATGTCGCGCATCCACAGATCGTCGACCGGGATCGAGACCACCTCGACCTGGGAGCCGCAGGCACGCTGCGCCGCCTTGACGTCCCGGGGGCCGGCCAGCAGCACGACCGGCTCGAAGCCGGCGATCACGCGGGCGACGCCGGCGATGTCGTCGCGCACGTCGGCGATGTCGGCCCCCCAGATCAGCTCGGTCGGCCATGACATGAACGTCTGCTCGTGCGGATGCGTCTCCTCGGGCATCAGCCATCCACCCTTCGTGCCTGTTGCGGCCGGAATGTTCTGTGCCGTGGCAGGCGTCGACCCCGCCCCCTTTTCCGTCGAGGACGGACCGCAGGCGCCCAGCGCGTCTCCGACGGCCGCCAGAATCACGGCTTGCAGTGCCTGACGTCGCGATATCCGCACAACAGCCCCCTGACTGAAATTGCCGCGGTCGCCGTACCCACATCAAGATCGAAGCTTCTGTCATGGGAGACGAGGGCTGGGGGCTGGCTGGAGTCGCCCGTGAACATGAAGGTGGAACGTACCTACCCGGCTGGCGAACTTCTATCTGGTCTACGCCTTCTGCGCCACTTCTACTGAGTCGGCGCCGGTTCGACTGAGCCGGGACAGTCAGGGCGTGTCGGTTGCCGTCGGTCCGGCTGCCTGGCTCCTGACAACCGGCCGTGCCGGGGCGGAGCAGTATCTTGAGCGGTCGTCAGCGGGATGGAAGAGCCAGCTGGCTCAGGGCACCGGCGGACTCGTTTGGGAATCGACTTCACCGGCAACCCAAGGCGAGACGCTCTCGCGCATCCGCGTCTCAACGGCAACGAGAAGTGAGACGAGTCCGGCGACGCGGTCTCACCCCCGATTACGTTCGTCCAGCTCGGCGACCAGGCCGCCGACAAAGATCAAATGAGACAGAACAACCAGCGCGGCACCCGAGCGCCCCGATTCGGCCCTGTTCTCGTACAGCTCCGGCGAATGGACGTGTAGCGCTGGGTAACGCTCGGGGCTGCGCTCGCCGTGAAGGCTGGTGGTAGCGATGGTTCCGTTTCGAGGTCGGCTGAGTGGCCTGATGGCTCGTCAGGGTGCTGCCGCAGTAAATGCCGGATTTACTGCCGCCCGTCTCCCCCGTCGCCGCCATCGACGACCCTGCGCTGCCGGAGGTGCCGGTCAAGTCGTCGGCGGCGCGAGCAGACGAGATGAACGCCGGCACCGTCAACCGGGAACTGTCCATCACCGCAAGGCGATCGGCTGGTGGCAGCGCCAGGGCTGGATCGTCTGCGATCCGACGATCGGCATCGAGCGGCGGCGGGCCCCGCCGGACCGCACCAAAGCCCTCGCGGAGAACCAGATTGCCGCCCTGCGGCGTCTCGACATCGCGCTGCGGGAGAAGACGTTTATGAGTCCGCCGCCCGCGCCAATGAGGTGCTCTACCTGAACGTGGAGGACCTCCACCCGCAGGACAAACGTGGGAAGACCACCGCCAAGAGGGGCGACGGAGTGGATCCACTGGCAGTTCTCCGGAGCGGTACGCACGCCCCGGCATCGACGCCGTCGCCCGGCATGTCGCTGAACGCGACTCCGTAGCCCGCCACCGACGCTGAGCCTCACGCCGACACCACGGTGTACGGGGAGACATGGCCGTCGAGTGCGTGCCTGCCGGCGGCCAGTAGACTCGGCCGCCGTGGCGGACACTCAGTACGAAGACCTTTTGCGGCTGGTACACACCTCCGGGACGGCCAAAGCCGACCGGACGGGTACCGGCACCCGAAGTGTCTTCGGGCATCAACTACGCTACGACCTCTCACAGGGGTTCCCGCTGGTCACCACCAAAAAGGTGCATATCAGGTCCATCGTGTACGAGCTGCTGTGGTTCCTGCGTGGCGACTCGAACGTCGGCTGGCTACAGGAGCACGGCGTCACCATCTGGGACGAATGGGCTGACGTGAACGGCGAACTCGGTCCGGTTTACGGCGCGCAGTGGCGATCCTGGCCCGCCCCGGATGGCAGGCACATCGACCAGGTCAGCGAGGTTCTCGACACTCTGAGCCGGGACCCGGACTGCCGCCGGATGATCGTCTCCGCCTGGAACGTCGCCGAGCTCGACAAGATGGCTCTCGCGCCCTGCCACGCCTTCTTCCAGTTTTACGTCGCCGACGGCAGGCTCTCCTGCCAGCTGTACCAGCGCAGCGCGGATCTGTTCCTCGGCGTCCCGTTCAACATCGCCAGCTATGCCCTGCTCACGCACATGGTGGCTCAGCAGGCCGGCCTCAAGGTCGGCGACTTCATCTGGACCGGCGGCGACTGCCACATCTACGACAATCACGTCGAGCAGGTGACCGAGCAGCTCTCGCGCACCCCGTTCGAGTTTCCCGGGTTGCGTCTGCGCCGGGCCAACTCGCTTTTCGACTACGCCTACGCCGATGTGGAGGTGCTCGACTACCAGCACCACCCGGCCATCAAAGCCTCGGTCGCGGTGTGAACGTCGGGCTGATCTGGGCGCAGACCCTTGATGGCGTGATCGGTGCGGACAATGCGATTCCGTGGAGCCTGCCTGAGGACATGGCACATTTCAAGGCAACCACCCTCGGCCATCCCGTGGTGATGGGGCGCAAGACGTGGGATTCGCTGCCTCCACGCTTCCGCCCGCTGTCCGGCAGGCGCAACATCGTGGTGACTCGTGATCCGCAGTGGGTGGCCAGTGGTGCCGAACGCGCTGAGTCTGTCGCCGAGGCTCTGGAGCTTGCAGCCCAGCCGTTGGAGCGAGCTGCCCCTGCAACAGCATGGGTGATCGGAGGCGGGGAGATTTACCGGGCCGCCCTGGAGTACGCAACAATGCTCTCGGTGACTGAGGTCGACTGGACGGTGGACGGCGACACCTATGCGCCGGCACCGGGCCCGACGTGGAGAGTCTCCGAGGATAAAGGCTGGCGGTCTTCCGTGTCCGGACTGCGCTACCGCATCCGCAGGTACACCCGGTGACAGTTGACTCACGACCCCGGTGGGCTGCCCCATCCTGCGCCATGTGAGGGTTGGGCACCGTAGCCGCCCTGATACGGGCCGTCCACGGGGCACCGCACACCGGAGCCAGTGGGTTCGTCCTCAAGGACACCCCGCCCGCTGACCTTCTTTCCGCCGTCCGTGTGGTCGCGCGAGGGGAGTCCCTGACCTCGCCGGCCGTGACCCGCAGGTTGATCGCGGAGTTCGTGCGAAGCCCCGGGCCGGTGAGCACGCGAGGCCATGGCCGCCTACTCGCCGGTGTCACGGACAGGGAGCGCGAAGTGCTCTTCCATGTCGCGCGCGGCCTGTCGAACACCGAGATATCCGACCATCTCCATATCAGTCTGGCAACCGTCAAGACGCACATCGGCAGCCTGCTCGCCAAGCTGAGAGCCCGTGACAGAGCCCAGCTTGTCATCGTCGCCTACGAGTCCGGGCTGGTCGGCGCCGCACGGAGAAAGTGACCCGCCCCCCGGCGGCGAACCGAAGAGGACGTCAGCCCAGGAGGTTGGGGAGGCGGTCGTTGACGATGCCGTACAGGAGGTCCAGGCTCTCCTCGACCGGGAGGTTCGTGTCGAAGCGGACCAATCCCTCCTCGTCGGCGACGATCTGGTAGTTCATGTAGAGCTGCTGGTCGTGGTCGGCCTCGATGTAGGAGTCACGCCAGTCGGTACGGCGTCCGACCCGGCCCTGCGAGACCTGGAAACCCGGGTCGCACAGCAGCGTCAGGTCCGGCCTGGGCACGTGCTTGCAGATCTCGAAGAACCACTCCTCGTTGGCGAAGCCGCGTGCCCTCATCTGCGCCAGCGCCGTGAAGACGTACCTGTCGGTGATGACCGTGCGCCCTTCGCGGAGGGCGGGCAGCACCACCTCGTGGAGGTTCTGCAGCCGGTCGCTGGTCAGCAGGCAGATCAGGGCGCGGTAGTCGACCTGGTGCCGCTCCTCCGGGTGGTAGATGTAGCGGGTGAACAGCGGGGACTCCCGGGCATACCTGGACGGCTGCATGGTCACGACCGGTTCCACACCACCCGAGGCCAGCCGCTTGGAGAGCCCCTCGATGAGGCTGGTCTTCCCACTGCCGTCCATGCCGCAGAAGGCGATGAACGTGCCGGGGAGGTCGTGGTCGTAAAGGGGAAGGGCCATGTCCGGGCTCCTCTCAGAGTCCTCTCTTGGGCAGATGACGGTACAGCTGATGGGGCGGCCCCGGGGCAAGCCGGTTCCTCTCGGGGCCGGACGGTGCTCCGGCCCCGGGCCGGTCAGATGGCGGTGTAGCCGCCGTCCACCAGCAACTCGGTGCCGGTGACGAACCGGGCGTCGTCACCGGCGAGGAAGTGGATGGCACCGGCGATCTCCTCGGGGCGTCCCTCGAAGCGTAGCGGCGCCCCGAAGGAGTGACGTTCCCGCCGGGGACCGTCGGCGGAGGTGTAGACGGTCTCGGCGAGTCTCCGGGTGTTCTCGCCGAGCCGGGTGGCCGTCCGTCCCGGGCTCACGATGTTCGCCCGCACGCCGTACGGGGCGTTCTCCACGGCGAAGGCGCGTACCAGCTGCACCAGGCCCGCCTTGGACGCCTCGTAGGCGGCGCACCCGCCGCCGGCGCCGATCACGTGGGCCGAGACCGAGCCGACCGCGACGACCGAGCCGCCGGAGGAGAGCCGCAGCAGCGGCGCCGCCCGCTTCAGGCACAGGAAGGGGCCGGTGAGGTTGACGCCCAGGATGTAGGACCAGTCGTGTTCCGACATGTCGGAGACGAACCCGTCGCTGGTGACGCCCGCCGCCAGGACCAGGGTGTCCAGCCCCCCGGCGTCCGCGATCCCGGCGAAGAGGTCCTCGACCTGCTCGGCCACGGAGACGTCCACCGCGTACGGCCGGACCCGGTCGGCGCCGTGTTCGGCGGCCAGCCGTTCGGCGGCCTGGGCGAGGGCGGTCTCGTCGCGGTCGACCAGGGTGACCTGGTCGCCGCGTTTGAGGAAGATCTCGGCGGCGGCGTGACCGATGCCGCTGGCGGCACCGGTCACGCACACGCGACGGGGAGCCGTCACCGCCTGCCTCCCAAGGCACCGGGAAGTTCGCCGCCCGAGGGGCGGGGGAGTTCGCCGCCCAAGACGCCGGGAAGTGCGCCACCCCAGGAGCCCGGAGTCTCGCGGGGCGTCTGACGTTCCCGGGAGGTCGTCACTCCCACTCCACGGTCGCCGGGGGCTTGCTGGTGATGTCGTACACCACGCGGCTGATGCCCGGCACCTCGTTGACGATGCGGTTGCTCACCGTCGCCAGGAAGTCGTGGGAGAAACGCGACCAGTCGGCCGTCATCCAGTCTTCGGTGTCCACGGCGCGCAGGGCCAGGACGTCCTCGTAGGTCCGGGCGTCGCCGAGCACGCCGACGGTCCGCTCGGAGGTGAGGACGGCCAGCGCCTGCGCGGTGTGCCGGTAGAGACCGGCCGCGCGCAGCTCCGAGATGAAGATGTGGTCGGCCCGGCGCAGCCGTTCCAGCCGCTCCCTGGTCACCGCGCCGGTCATCCGTACGGCGAGGCCGGGGCCGGGGAAGGGGTGGCGGTCGACGATCTCCTCGGGCAGGCCGAGGCTGCGGCCCACCTGGCGTACCTCGTCCTTGAACAGGAACGACAGCGGGTCCAGGAGTTCCAGGCGCATGGTGTCGGGCAGCCCGCCCACGTTGTGGTGCGTCTTGATCTTCGCCGCGGCCGAGGAGTGGCGCTTGGAGTCGCCGGCGCTCTCGATGACGTCCGGGTAGGTGGTGCCCTGGGCGAAGAAGTCGGCGTCGCCGAGGGTGGGGGCGACCTCCTCGAAGACCTCCATGAAGCTGCGGCCGATCCGGCGGCGCTTCTCCTCGGGGTCGACCACGCCGTCGAGGGCGCTGAGGAACTTCTCGCTGGCGTCCACCTTGACGACGCGCATGTTCAGGTGGCGGGAGAACACGTCCATGCACTGCTCGGCCTCGCCGAGGCGCAGCAGCCCGTTGTCGACGAAAACGCAGGTCAGCTGGGAGCCGACGGCCCGGGAGACCAGGGCGGCGGCGACGCCGGAGTCGACTCCGCCCGACAGCGCGCAGATGACGCGCCGGTCGCCGATCCGGGTGCGCAGCCAGTCGACGGTGTTCTCGATGAACGACGTGGCCGACCAGTCGCCCGCGCAGCCGCACAGGTCGAGGGCGAAGTTGCGCAGCAGGTCGCGGCCGAAGGCGGTGTGCGCGACCTCGGGGTGGAACTGCACGCCCCAGAACAGGGCGCCGTCGCCGATGACGGCGATCAGGCCGTCGCCGCTGCGCGCGAACACCTCGAAGCCGGGCGGCACCTCGACGATGTGGTCGGTGTGGCTCATCCACGCGACGGAGTTCGACTCGACGCCGGTGAGCAGGGGGGAGTCGCCTTCGAGGAGCACCTCGGCGCGGCCGAACTCCCGGCTGGGGGCGGAGGCCACCCTGCCGCCGAGGGAGTGGGCGAGCAGCTGGGCTCCGTAGCAGATGCCGAGGACGGGAATCCCCAGGTCGAGCAGTCCTTCGGGCAGTCCGGCGGCGCCGTCGTCGTAGACGCTGTGCGGGCCGCCGGACAGCACGATCCCGCGCGGTTTGCGCGCGGCGATCTCCGAGACGTCGGCGGTCGCGGGCATCAGTTCGCAGTACACGCCCAGTTCACGGATTCGGCGGGCTATCAGGAGGCTGTACTGCGAGCCGTAGTCGAGCACGACCAGCTCAGCCTGCTCGACGGAGGGGCGGTTGAAGGTGGGGCTCACGTCGGAGCGTGACATGCGAATCCATTCGGGCGGTCTCGGTGGTCCCACGCGGGTGCCACAAGTACTCAGATCATACGTATTAAGTATGAGGACGAGGCCCGGAAACAAGCCCCGCCTGAGGCCCTTCGCATTTACGCAGGTCAAGGCCTCGTGACTGCTTGGAGAGCCAGCGGATCCGGCCCTCGTGAACGGTAAACCTTCTTAACTATAGGTCCTTGACACTACCAAAGTCATACGTATGATGAGGCTCACTTGTAAGCCCGTTTGTGGGCTAATGGGTGCTTTGGCCGCCTGAAAAAGCGTGTCTCCCACCCATAACTCTGCAGCTGGGAGTGAGCACAGATGTCCACCAAATCTGAACTCCAGCGGTCCATCGACGGCGGGGCCATCCCTCCCTTCGTCTACTGCTATCCGGTGCGTTCCTCCTACCGCCCGCTGGATCCGGGACGGGCCGTCGAGGCCATCTGGGAAGAGGACCTGAGCCATTCGCCGACGCGCGAACTCAACCTCTACCTGCACGTTCCCTTCTGCAGGTACAAATGCGGGTTCTGCAACCTGTACACCGTCATCTCCGAGGACGCGGACGTGTACGACGCCTACACCGAGGCGCTGTGCGCGGACATCCGCAGGCACGCCTCGGTGATCCGGGACCGGCGATTACGGACGGTCTACATCGGCGGGGGAACGCCGAGCCTGCTGCACCGCCGCAACTTCGACCAGATCTTCGACACGCTGACCGAGGTCTACCCCAACTGGCGCAGCACCACCGAGGAGGTCGCGGTCGAGGCGACGCCCGACTCCATCGTCGACCGGCCCGACACCCTGCGCCACCTGATCGCACGCGGCCTGACCAGGGTCAACATGGGCATCCAGTCCCTGCGGCCGCAGGAGATCCGTGAGGCGGGACGCGGCCAGGCCAACGAGCGCACGGTCCGCAAGGCGATCGAGATCGTCAAGACGACGGACCTCGCCAACCTCAGCACCGACCTGATCATGGGATTCGCCGGACAGGACGACCAGTCCTGGCGCGAGTCGGTCGACGAACTGGTCTCCCTGGCCCCCGAGACGATCAGCACCTACTTCCTGACGATCCGCCCGGACGCCTGGTTCTCCAAGACCGGCAGGTACCGGTACATGCGCAACGGCGCCCTGTACGACCGCTACGACTACGCGCAGGAGAAACTGCTGTCGGCGGGATACGTCCAGGAGTCCAACGTCCGGTACAAGAAGCCGGGACGCGGGGGCTACGTCCAGAAGGTCCTGCAGTTCCACGGCGTCCCCGTGCTCGGCCTGGGCGCCGGGGCGCGGACCTACACCAACACGGTCGACTACATCGTCGGCGGCAGCGCCAACCCCACGCTCGCCGAGGTCGGCGACTACATCAAGGGCGCCAACACCGGCAGCCTCGCCCCCCGGGCCGGGTTCGTCTACGACGACGTCGAGCGGATCCGCAAGCGGCTGGCCCTGGACCTGTTCGACCTGAACCTGCACGACCTCGACAGGTACGGCTACCGCGAGCACGCCCACCTGTTCGAGCCCGTCCTGCTCGCCGCCGAGGAACTCGGCCTGCTGACCCGCCTGCCCGGGGACCGGGTGCAGCTCACCAGGACCGGCTTCAAGTACCGCGACATCATCTCCTGGATGTTCTACTCCCCGGAGGTCGTGCGCCTCGACGAGGAGTTCTACCGGGAACTGCACAACCAGAACTCCCGGGCCACCCGCCTGCTCGGCAACCCCTCGTTCATCTCCGGCCTGTCGGCCGCGGTCTGAGAGGGGACGAGATGCCGGTACTCGCCGTCCTCGGAGCCCACTGGGGAGACGAGGGCAAGGGAAAGATCGCGGCGGCCCTCAGCCGGGACGCCCACGTGTGCGCCCGCTTCCAGGGCGGGCCGAACGCCGCCCACTCGGTGCTCGCGCCGGGCCGTACCGAGCCGTGGGTGCTGCGGATGGTGCCCAGCGGGATTTTGAGCGGGGCCGTCGGCGTCGTCGGCGGCGGCTGCGTCATCGAGCCCAGGATGCTGCTGAACGAGGTGGCGACGCTGCGCGTCGCCTTCCCCGACGTCACGGACCGCCTGCGCGTCTCCCTGCGGGCCCACGTCATCACCGCCGACCACCGGGAGGCCGACAGCGCCGGAAGCGGCGTGGGCAGCACCCGGATGGGCGTCGGCCAGGCCTACCGCGACAAGGCGGCGCGCACGGGACTGCGGGTCAAGGACCTGCTGACCGGCGGGGACCGCCTGCCCGCCGACCTGCGGCCGGTCGCCGAGGAGTTCGCCGACCTGATCGGTCACTGCTGTGTCGACGAGGTCGCCTACCTGCGCGACCGGCTCGACCACGGCGCGCGGGTGGTCGCCGAGGGCGCCCAGGGCAGCAGACTGGACCTCGACCACGGCGACTACCCCTACGTGACCTCAAGCAACACCACGGTCGGGGCGGTCCTCACCGGCCTGGGGGTCGGCCCGAGGGACATCGCGAGCGTCCTGCTGGTGACCCCCGCCTACGTCACCAAGGTCGGCGGCGGTGAACTGCCCTCACGGCTGTACGGCGAGCTCAACGCCGAACTGCAGGAACGCGGCGAGGAACTCGACCGTGCGACCGACCTGATGCGGGACACCGGCTGGCTCGACATCGGCTGGTTGCGCAGCGCCTGCCGCCTCAACCAGGCGGACGGGATCGTGATGACCAAGTTCGACGTGCTCGCGGGCTTCCCGGCGATCGGGCTCTACGACCAGGACAGGGCCCCCGCGGTACGGATGCTCCCCGGCTGGAGCGCCGAGGACGTCGCCGCCGCGTCCGGGGGCGCCGAGGCGCCCCCCATCGCGGCCTACCTCGCGGAGGTCGAGCGGCACTGCGCGACCCCGGTGGTCGCGGCGGGCCGCGGGGCGGGGCTGGACGACTGGTGGTGGCGCGGCGCCGAGGAAGACCTGTGGAGGTCGCCCGACC
This sequence comes from Streptosporangium sp. NPDC020072, assembly GCF_040631445.1. Lineage (NCBI taxonomy): Bacteria > Bacillati > Actinomycetota > Actinomycetes > Streptosporangiales > Streptosporangiaceae > Streptosporangium > Streptosporangium sp. NPDC020072. The sequence continues at coordinate 162,744 of NZ_JBEYAB010000007.1, forward strand.
AGGCCCTGGTCGTGAACTGATGATCGAGGTCGACGTGGGCGACGCCGTACTCGGCAACCTGCGGATCGGGATCAGCCCACTGTGGGAGACGGTGGCGAGCCTGTCGCTGCTCAGCAGGCGGGACGCCTGCCCGTGGCCGTACACCGTGTGGGCCAGGAACGCCAGGCAGGCGCTCGCCAGGGGACGCGGGGGTGAGGCCCTGGCGTGGTTCGCCGGGGTCGGGCTCCCGCTGCCCGCCTTCCTCACCCCGGCCCCGCCGCCGGGGGCGGCCGGGATCGACGAGGAACTCGCCGCGCTGCGCGCCGTACCCGAGGAGACGGTCAGGGAGGAACTGGCCCGCCGCCACCCGTCGGGGACGCCGGAGCCGTTCGCCCGGTTCGCCAGGGAGCCCCGGGAGGCGCTCGACTGGTATGCGGACCTGCTCCAGGACTACTGGGCGGCCACGGTCGCGCCGTACTGGTCGGCCATGCGGCCCGTGCTGGACCAGGAGGTGCTGCTCCAGGCCAGGGTGCTGGCCACCGCGGGCGGCGGGGCCGTACTCGGCAGGCTCGGCGGGCGGCTGCGCTGGGACCGGCCGACGCTGAGCCTCAACGACTCCTCGTCGTCCCGGCGCGACATCCGGGGCGCGAGCAGGCTGGTGCTGGTCCCGCTGCTCTTCGCCCGCGGCACGCCGTTGTGCGCCACCGGCTCGCAGGAGGAGGTGGCGATCGCCTACCAGGCGCGCGGCTCGGCCGTACTGGCCGGGGGACGGGCGTCGGGGGCGGTCAGGCAGGACGCGGAGCCGGAACGCGGTGACCGGCTGGCGATCCTGGTGGGACGCGGCAGGGCCGCCATCGTCAGGGCGCTGGCGGTTCCCACCACCACCTCGGTGCTGGCGACGACCCTCGGCCTGGCGGCGAGCACGGTCTCGGAACACCTGACGGCTCTGGTCGCCGCCGGTGTGGTGCAACGGCATCGAATCGGTGTACGTGTGATGTATGAGCTGAACCGGTCAGGTCGGGCGCTGCTGGAGTATCTCGACAACGAGACCGTGCACCCGGCCGCCTGACGCCTGTTCCAGGAAGGACCACCGCATGCCACCGACGACGACGCCGTTGATGACGCCGTCCCTCACCGCCGACGAGAAGACCACGCTGCACGCCTTCCTGCGCTACCTGCGGGAGTCCGTGATCGCGAAGTCGGCGGGCGTCGACGACGAACAGGCCGCCAGGGAACTCGTTCCCTCGGGCAAGAGCCTGCTCGCGCTGCTCAAACACCTGACGGTCATGGAGCTCGGCTGGGTGAGCTGGGCGTACGCGGGCGTCGACCTCCCCTCCGAACTGTGCGACCAGGAGGTAAGGCCAGGGGAGACGGCCGAGGAGGTGATCGCGGCCTACCGCGCCGCCGCCGCCCGTTCGGACGCCGTCATCGACGGCTGCGCGTCCCTGGACGCACCCGGCGTGCGGACGCTGCGCCCGACCGCCCCGGCCACGCCGACCATGCGCTGGGTGCTGGCCCACCTCATCGAGGACACCGCCCGGCACACCGGCCACGCCGACGTGCTGCGGGAGCAGATCGACGGGCTCGCCGGGAACTGGAAGGGCAACACCCGGTGGTGAGCGGGCTCCACGAGGTGGAGACCGTCTTCGCCGAAGGGCACGTCGAGATGCTCGACTGGTCGGGCGGCCCGGTGCTGGCCGACCAGGACGAGAAGGGCGTGCTGCTCACGGGCCCCGACGGTACGGTGCACCGGATCGACGACGAGGCCGACGTCACGATCTTCGCCGGGGACGAGGCCGCCTTCCTGTCCGTCCACCGGGACGGCACGACCCTGCGGGTCGTCCAGCGGCCCCTGCGCGGTGACCCGGTCACCTGGGAGGCCCCCCTGACGGGTGCCGCCGCGCGGGGGTGGGCACCGTTCGACGCCCTGCCGGGACGGCCGGTCGGCGGGACACGGGGCGTCGCGCTGGTCGTGGAGACGGACACGGGCGCCCAGGCGATCCTTGAGGCCTTCCCCGGCGGGACCGGGCGGATCCACCCGAACCGGTGGCCCGGCGAGTCGCCGGTCCACGTGGACGGCGGCCTGAACCTGGCCGTGACCCAGCTCCACGACGCCCCCGACCGGCCGGTGCTCCACGTGTGGCCCCTGGATCCGGACCTTGACGACCCCGTGGAGAGACGGGTCGAGGGACGCTGGCTCGACGTCCGCGACGGCCTGGCGCTCGTCGAACGCGACGGCAGGCCGGTGACGTGGCGGCCGGGCACGGACGTCGTCACCGACGAACTCCGGATCGAGGGAGACCTGGTCGACGCGCGTTTCCTGGGACCGGGCACGGACACGATCGCCGTGGTCGTCACCTCCGAGGGCGCCGACAGCCTGGTCGTCGTCGACCGGGCGAGCGGCGCCCGGCGGGCCGTACCGCTGCCGCCGGGCCGGATCCGGGTCTGCTCCGCCCACGCCGGGGGTGCCGGGCTGCGCCTGACCTCCGTCGTGAACGGCGGCGTGTGGGCCTGGCTGGCACCGGACGGGACAACGCGCACCGCGCCGGGAGGCGTCCCGCCACTCGGCGGCGGCGCCGTCTCCAGCCACCGCTGGCAGGGCGCCACCCCCATCCACGTCCACCTGCCGGGAGGCAGGCCGACCGGCGTGGTGATCTCCCTGCACGGCGGGCCGGAGATCGTCGAACGGGACGAGCTCCGCTTCGACGGGCTCTACCGGAGACTCCTGGAACGCGGGATCGCCGTCCTCGCGGTGAACTACGCCGGATCGTCCGGCTACGGGGCGGCCCACACCAGACGCGCGTGGCGCGCCTGGGAGGAGACCCTGCGGGAGGACCTGACGGCCTGCCTGACGTTCGCCGAGCGCAAGGGCGTGCCCCGCGACCGGACGATCCTGCTCGGCGCCAGCTTCGGCGGCGGCCTCGCGCTGCTCGGCAACGCCATCCTGCCCGGTACGGCCGGCGTGGTCGCCTGCTCGCCCCTGGTCGACCTGGTGCGCCACGTGCGCAGGATGGTCGAGGAGGACCCCCGCTGCCGGGCCTGGTTCACCCGCAGGTTCGGAGACCTGACCGCCGAGGGAGCCGTCGCCCCCCTGGACCCGGTACGGCTCGCCTGCCAGGGAAGCGGTCCCGTCTTCCTCATCCAGGGCGACCGGGACCCGATCTCCAGCCTCGGGGACGTCCGGGACCTCGCACGGCTGGCGGCCGAACGCGGACTGCCCTGGGAACTCGTCGTCGAGCCCGGCGTCGGCCACCGCCCCGCCACCCTCAGGCAGGCGCTGAACCGCTACCGCAACCTCATGGAGGCCCTGGAGAAGTTGGCCGGTCAGTGGGGGCATTCGGCTGGAACCGAATTCCTTGTCGGGCCCGCGGACGCCACCTAGGGTCACGATGGCGATCAGCCGTCCGTCCAGGAACCCCTGAACCCGGGAGAACCCATGAAGCCGTACGTCAGACCGCAGCCCATGCCCGAGGAGCCCCAGGAGGAGGGCTCGGCCGAGTCCTCCAAGCCCCTGAAGCCCTACGTCAAGTCGCAGGCCAAGCAGGTCGCCTACAACACGGTGCTGCGCGTGGTCGCCTGAGCAAGGACTCCCCCCAACCCCTGAGGTGCACATGTGCGGTCTGGCCGGTCTGGCCCGTATCGACGGCGGCCACACGGACGCCACGACGGACGCGCTCCTGGAACGGATGGCGCGGATCATCGCCCATCGAGGCCCCGACGACCGGGAACTGCTGCGGCAGGGACCGGTCGGCCTCGCCTTCACCAGGCTCTCCCTGGTCGATCCGGAGAGCGGCGGCCAGCCCCTCTCGACGGAGGACGGCGACCTCGTCCTGATCGCCAACGGCGAGGTCTACAACCACCGTGAGCTGGCCGCGAGGCTTCCCGCGGGCACCCGGCTCAAGGGGGGCTCCGACTGCGAGGTCCTCCTGCACCTGTACCGCGAGCGGGGCGACGCCTTCCTCGACGAGGTACGCGGCATGTTCGCCATCGTGCTGTGGGACCGTCGCCGCGGACGGCTCGTCCTGGCTCGCGACCGGTTCGGCATCAAACCGCTCTACTACCACCGTGACGGCCGGCGCGTGGTGTTCGCCTCGGAGATCAAGGCGCTGTTCGCCGACCCGGCCACGCCACGCTCCCTGGACTGGGAGCAGGCGCTCACCCACCCCATGCTCAGCGCCGCGCCGTACCCGCACCGGGCGGAGGTCCCCTCCACCTGGTTCACCGGGATCGAGTGCGTCCCCGCGGGCCGGATCGTGCAGATCGACCTGGCCGACGGGACGACCCGCGAGCACACGTACTGGTCCCTGCCGACGGCCGACGCGGACGCCTCTGAGGAGGAGTTCGTCCGCCGCTACGGCGAACTGCTGGCCGAGTCCGTGGCCGAGTGCGCGACCGCCGACGCCGAACTCGGGGTCTTCCTCAGCGGCGGCGTCGACTCGGCGGCCGTCACCGCCCTGGCCACGCCGTACGCGGGACGGCTGCACACCTTCACCGTGCTGTCGGCGAGCACCCTGCGCAACGGCGACGCCGAGCACGCCTCCTGGCTCGCCGGGAAGCTCGGCCTGCCCAACCACCAGGTGTGCTTCGAGGCCGATCGGATCCCCTCCCCGGACGAGTGGAAACGGCTGCTGTGGCTGATGGAGCACCCGCAGTGCGGGCCCGAGCAGTACTACAAGCACGAACTGCACCGCTACGCCAAACAGGCCAGGCCGGAGCTGCGGGGCATGCTCCTGGGGGCCGCCAGCGACGAGTTCAACGGCGGCTACTCGGTGGACTACAGCGGGGGAGGCGGCTGGGACGCCTTCGTCGCGACCCTCGACTCCATGGCGTGCTCCGGCGCCCTGCGGACCCGCCCCGGCCTGGCGCCCTGGTGGACGCGGACCGACGTGCCGCTGCTGTCCAGGGAACTGCTCGCCGTACGTGAGGACCCCTACCGGGCCTACCTGGCCGCCGAGTACAGCAAGATCCAGCAGTACAACTGCTGGCACGAGGACCGTACGGCCGCGGGCAGCGGCATTGAGGCGCGGGTGCCGTTCCTCGACCACCGCCTGGTCGAACTGGTCCTGTCCATCCCGCCGAGCCACAGGAAACGACTGCTGTGGGACAAGACGATCCTGCGGGAGAGCATGCGGGGCGTGCTGCCGGACCGGATCGCCGCCCGGGAGAAGGTCCCCTTCTTCTACGGCGAGGGCCAGCGCCACACCCACCGGGTCTTCCTGCGGATGCTGCGCGGGGACGGGGCGGCGCTCGTCGAGGAGGCCCTGGCCGCACCGGGCGCCTCCGGCGCGCTGGACGGCTCCGCCGTACGGGGACTGCTGGGGTCGCTGACGGAACGGGACGACCTGGCCCAGGTGGAGATCCTGCTCAGGCTGGTGAACCTGGGGCTGCTGTCCCAGATGGTCGGCGATCTTCCCCCGCCCGTCGTGGACATGTCCGCCGGCCCGATCCCCGTCGCCTTGGGCGGTGAGAACGAGGCGCGGACGGAGGAGATCCTCGGCTGCGCGCCCTCCGTCGAGCCGGGGTCGGTGCCCGCGCAGGAGGACGGCTTCCTCCTGCTCACGGACACCACGGCCGAGGGGACCTGGTACGTCGCCGTGGACGGCGCCGTCCGGTACGTGCTGGAGAAGGACGACGACTGGCTGGACCTGCTGCGCTCCGTCGACGGCGCCCGCTCGGTCGCCGAGATCGCCGAACTGACCGGGCGGCCGGGGGACCAGGTGGCACGGCAGGTCGCCGAGGCCGTCGAACACGGGATGTTGCACCTGATCGAGGAGGGGACGGGCCATGCGGGTTGACCCGAGCGGACACCTGGCGGAACTGGCCGCGCGCGGGCTGCTGCCCGAGGACCACCAGGCCGTCTACCTGGCCGGATCCCTGGTCAGGGGCTGGGGCAACTCGGGCAGCGACCTCGACGTCTACGTCGTGTCCACCGCCCAGAGAACCGCCCCGAGCACGGCTCTCGCCCCGGTCGCGCTGACCCCCGACCACGTCCCCGTCGAGGTCGTCCACGTGGACGGCGTCAGGTGGGACATCGAGTACTGGACAGACTCCCAGGTCGACCAGATGTTCGCCAAGGTGTCCTGGGAGGAGTTCGACACCAACCACAGCGTGGCCGACCTGCTCACCTCCCACGAGATGGACTTCCTCGAACGACTCGGCAGCGCTGTGTCCGTCACGGGGGAGTCGTGGCTGGCCGGGCGCAGGACACAGCTGGAGTCCTCGGCGATCCGCTCGATCCTGGTCAGCCGCGCGCTCAACCTGTCGGACCTCTTCGTCGAGGACGCCGTCGGCCAGCTCAAGGCGGGAGACGTGGAGAGCGCCGTGCTCTCGGCCAAGCTCGCCTTCGGCTACGCGGTCAACGCCCTGCACGTCTCGTGCGGGGAGTTCGGCCACAGCGCCAAGTGGCGGGCACGCCGGTTCCGCCAGGTCGAGCAGACCATCATGCCCTTCGAGGAGTACTGGACGATCGAGACCATGCGGGGGTACGACCCGGCGAACCCGGCCGCGTGGGTCGAGGACGTCGTACTGGCGTGCCGCCGGATCTCCATGGAGGTCGTGATCTGATGGAACAGCTGTCCCCCGAGGCCGTACCGGTGCCCAGGCTCGACGTCCGGGTGCGCAACGTCGGCGGCACGATCACCGTCGCCTGGGGCGAGAGCGTCTTCGAGCTCTCCGAGACGGCGGGCTTCCTGTGGAGGCGCGTGGACGGCCGCAGGTCGCTGCGCGAGCTGGCCCTGCTGCTGGCCGGGGAGTACGCGGTCGACGCCGAGACCGCGCTGCTGGACACGGCGGAGACCATGACGGCGCTTGCCGACGGCGGGCTCGTGCGGTTGAGATGAGAGACACGCCGGAGGACTACGGCAGCCGTTTCGAGCGCTGGGACGAACGGGCGGCCGTCAGGGTCAAGCCGCAGCCCGTCATGGACCCCCCGGCGCCGGACGCGCTGTACTTCCCCCCGGAGCTCGTCCCCGTGCTGCGCCATCCGCTGGTCGCCGAGCGGGGGGAGCGGGCGGTCCACGACGCCCTCGCCCAGCACCTCTACCACTACCTGCACTTCACGGTCGAGCTGGAACAGCTCGCGATCATCCCCGTCGCGGCCAGGATCGCCAGGGGGCGCTCCGGGCTGGACCTCCCGGAGCGGATGCGCGCCGACGCCTACAAGATCGTGACGGACGAGGCCTGGCACGCCCAGCTCTCCTACGACCTGATCAGGCAGGTCGAGGCGCGCTCAGGGGTCGAGTGGGCCGACGCGGGCGCCCCGGCCTTCCTGCGGCGCCTCGACGCCGTCCGCAGGCGTCTCGACCCTCGGGTCCGGGGGCTGGAACGGCTGCTGTTCGCGGTCGTCAGCGAGACGCTCATCTCGACCGTCCTGACCGACATCCCCAGGGACCGGCGGCTGCCGGGGGCCGTACGCGACCTGGTGCGCGACCACGCCGAGGACGAGGGCAGGCACCACGCCTACTTCCGTGACCTGCTCCAGCGGCTCTGGCCCGCGCTGAGCGCCGGGGAGCGCGCCTGCGTCGGCCCTCTGCTGCCCGCAATCGTCGCGGCGTTCGTCGAGCCGGACCGTGAGGCGGCGGCCGTCGTCGCCCGGTCGGCGGGGTTGTCGCGCGAGGAGGCCAGGACCGTCGCGGCCGAGTCGCTCTCGGTGGAATGGACGGCCCGGGACACCGCGTCGAGGGCGCGGACCGTCGTACGGTATTTCGAGGAGGCGGGAGCGCTCGACGACGGCGCGACCATGGAGGCGTTCGTCTCGGCCGGGCTCCTGAACAACGTCCGGGACGGGTGAGAGCGCGCCTCTTTTTCCCCTTCGATCCGATGGGGAATGCCTGGATGGAATACTTGTCCTGGCATCGGATCACAGAGCATCGAGTGGCAGCGGTGTACGGGGTCACGGGTCACGGGGAAGAACGCGATCTGTCTGTGCGCCATGACGAACACATAGGGTGATTAGACATGCTTAGGCCGGTGAAAGCGCGCATCACCAGCAGGGATGTGGCTCAGGCAGCCGGGGTCTCACAGTCGACGGTCTCCCTCGTCCTCACCGGGAAGTGGCCGGGCCGGGTCTCGAAGGAGACCGCGGCCAGGATCAGGCGCATCACCGCGGAGATGGACTACCAGCCGGATCTGACGGCGCGGAGCCTGCGACTTGAGCGAACCGGCACGGTGCTGCTGATCGTTCCCGCGATCACCAACACCTTCTTCGCCAACCTGCACGTGGGGGCGACCCAGGTCGCCAACCAGCACGAGACGACCGTCCTGGTCTATCCCATGGGCACCGACAGGCACGAGCGGCTGCTGCCGATACCGCAGCAGGCCATCGACGGGATGCTGGTCTACGGCGACGTGGGGACGGAGGCCATCCGCCCGCAGGGCGTCGTGCCGATGGTGCCGCTGGACTGCGACCCCCGGCTGTACCCCGACGCGGTCAACGTGGACATCGCCGTGGGCAGCCGTGAGGCCGCGCGCCACCTGCTGGACCTCGGTCACCACAGGATCGGCTACCTGCACGTGGACCGGCGCGGCGCCTGGATGCTGACGACCAGGCTGCGCTCCCTGCGCGCGGTGGTCAGGCACCGCCCGGGGGCGAGCCTCACGGTGGTCGGCACGACCTTCGACCCCGTGGACGCCCAGCGGGCTGCCCTGGAACTACTGCGTTCTGACCCGGCCCCCACGGCGGTGGTCTGCGAGGACGACAACCTGGCCGTCGTGGTGTTCGCCGCCGCGCGGAGCCTCGGACTCGACGTCCCGAACGACCTGTCGGTGATCGGCTACAACAACCTTCCGATCAGCGACGTCCTCCACCCGGCGCTGACGACGGTGAACATCCCGGTCACCGAGCTGGGGGCGGCCGGTGCCCAGGCGCTGCACGACCGGCTCGCCGCCAGGCAGCCGAGCCCCGCCGTGCTGCGGAGCTCCCTGGTCGTACGGCAGTCCACCGCCCCGCCCCGTCAGGCCTGACGTTCGCGAGCCCCCGCGAGGCCGGGATCACGGTAGATGATCCCGAACGAGGTGAGGAGGAAGGCGACCGGCAGGAGTGCCTGGATCGTCCCGGTGAGGAGCACGGTGGTCGCGCTGCCGAGAGACTGCGCCGCCACCCCTCCGGCCAGCGCCCCCAGGGGAATGGCCCCGTGCGAGATCAACCGGTAGCTCGCCGTCACCCGCCCCATCAGCTCGGGACGGACGATCGCCTGCCGGGCGCTGATGGCGTGGACGTTGTACACGGCCAGCGCGAACGTGCTGACGAACATGCAGGCCACCAGTACGGCGACGCGCGGCGCCGTGGCGTCGAGGAGCGTGGCCGAGGCCGCGGCCATCACCCCGATCCCGCTCATGACCTGGGCCGCGAAGATGGTCGGCCCCGCGGGGAACCTGTTGTGGACGTAGGCGGCGAAGGCGGAACCGGCGATGCCGCCCACGGCACCCGCGGCCACGACCACCCCGAGCAGCGCGGGCGTCAGGGCGAGGTGCTGGACCACGTAGATGAGGATCGTCACGTCGAACGCCTGGATGCACATGTTGCCGAGGCCGCTGGCCACCCCGAAGGCGAGAACCCGCCGATCCTTGACGAAGTACCGGAACCCCTCGGTGATCGCCGTCCCCCAGCGGAGCCGCTGCGGCCCCTTCCGCCCGGAGAACCTGAGCTTCAGCGTGGACAGCAGGGAGGCCGACAGCAGGTAGGACACCGCGTCGACCAGGAGGGCGTACGGCGCGCCGAGCAGCTGGACGATCAGCCCCGCGAGCCCGGGACCGGCCACGTCGATGACGGAGTAGCTCGTGCTGACCGCGGCGTTGCCGGGGACGAGCTGCTCCTCACCGACCAGCCGGGGAAGCATGGAGTGGTGCGCCACGTCGCCGAGGGCCTTGAACACGCCCATGGCCAGGCCCAGGCCGTACAGCCAGCCCAGACTCAGCACGCCGGTCGCCGTGACGATCGGCACGGTGAGCAGGATCAGTCCGCGGGCCAGGTCGCACCCGGCGTTCACCAGCTTGGCCGGCCAGTGGTCGGCGACGACCCCGGCGAAGGGCAGGACGACGACCGCGGGGACGTACTGCAGGCCGGTCAGCAGGCCGAGCTGTACGGGGTCGGCGTGCAGGACCATCAGGGCGGTCAGGGGCAGGGCCATCAGCGTGACCTGGGACCCGATTCCCGAGACGGTGACCGCGGTCCAGAACCTGAGGAAGTTCGCGTCGCGGAGCGGGCCTTTCCCAGCCGAGCCTTTCCCCGTCAGGCTTTCCGCGGCCGGGCCTCCCACGGCCGGCCCTTTCCCGGCCGAGTTTTCCGCGGCCGAATCCTTCCCGGCCGAGCCTTCAGCGGCCGGGTCTTCCACAGCCGGGTCTTCCACAGCCGGGTCTTCCACAGCCGGGTCTTCCACAGCCGGGCCTTCCGCAGCGGGGTCCTTCGTAGCGGGGCCTTCCGTGGCCGGGTCCTTCATGGCAGGCCGATGACGCCGACGTCGACGAGCGAGGCGTGGTAGGCGGCGATCTCGTCCTCGCCGACCTGGAGCCCGGCCGAGGCGAGCACGCCCCCCATCAGGTGTACGGCCTCATCCTTGGGGCGGCCGTGGGAGATGCCCCACAACAGGGCGCCCTGCCAGCTGAGCAGCACGGACTCCCCGCGTACCGACTCGATGAGGACGCCGCTGCCCTTCATCGGGATCACGCTCACGTCGACGCGCCGGGAGTGGTGCTCGGGTACGGCGCCGAGCACCGGCACGTACTCCAGGCCGGTCGCCGCCATCACCAGCAGGTCCTGCGCGAGGAAGCGGTTCCTGCCGACGGCGTCGTCCTCGGCCGTGTACGCGTGGTCGATCACCTCGGTGAGCGAGGCCTTCAGCAACTCGCTCGCCGAACGCCTCCAGCGGGCCCAGACCCACTTGGTGTTCACGTAGAGGTCGTCCCGCATGCACAGGTAGGCCTCGGTGGCGCGGTGCAGGTACTCCTGGGAGAGATACCTCATGGCGGGCGCGTCACCGTTGAGAATGGCGCCGCAGATGTCCTCGTTGAGATTGTGCGCGTCGATCGCGTGCCGCGTCATGAGGAGCCGTTTGTAGTCCGGCATGTTGTCGGCCAGGCGTTGCCGCAACGCGGCGAGTTCACCGTCGTCGACGACGACCTCGCCGAGCAGGAAACGGGTGAGAACGTCCAGCCGGTTACGGCTGAACCGCGCGGTCTGGCTGAAGTCGGTGTTCGTCACCCGGAAGACCGTGCTCTCCTGCACGTCCCGGCGCAGTTGTTCGAGATCCAGGTACTCCACGTCCGCGCGCTCGCCCTCGAATTCGAGCTGCGCCGGGGGAAGCGATTCGCAGTCGGCCCTGACGACGAACAGATCGATGTCCGACATCGGGGAACCAAGCCCTGCCGTCGGCGCGCCACCGAGGTAGATCCGGGACACGGGATGTTCCTTCGCGAGCCATTCGGCGGCGCGTCGCCCTCGCGCGAGGACGTCATTCGACATGGGGGTGGTCATAAGCTTTCCGACGCTTTCCGAGGCTCTCGCTGGACGGTTTCCAGAACTGTCACCGGGCAGCTTTTCTGAATCGTCACCGGACAGGTCGTGGAGACCCGGCGACCGGGCGGCTGGGTGCGCGAGCACTCGGTCAGAGGGCACGCGCACCCAGTCAAGCTGGGGAAACTCAACCGTCTCCCGTTGTGGAGGACTACTCCATCCTGGTGGAGATGGTAATCATCGGAGACTCACCCATGGTCGATCACCCCCTTCCTGACCGTCGCGGCGGTGTTTCCCGCGAAACAAGGCCGTCTTTATCGGGAACCGTCTCACCGGGGCCGTGGGTTTTCCGGCCGCCGTCCTCTTCCACAGGCGCCCGCCCACGGGAAGGACGTTCTGAATCCGTTGCCGCAGCGATTTCTCTTCCGGCCCTCCGGCCGATACGGTTCCCTGCCCAACCTTCGTGGCGCCGGAGATCGCCGGGCAACTCTTTCGGTCCCCGCCGAATCGCCGGACTCCCGGGGCTCCCCAGGCTTCGCGGTGCGCGGGTCCGGAAACGGCGGTACGCGACGAGTACGGCCCCGTCCCAGGGCGCCGCTGAGTCCGTTCGCTCCTGAGCGGTACCTGTTCGTCGCGACCGTCACACCGCCCGGGGCCCCTCCTCGGGGCGGAGGACCCGGGGCTCCCCGACGGATCCGGGCCGCGACGGGCCCCTGGGTGAAGGCCTGATCATCCAGACACACCCCTCCCTTCGCTGGCCTTTTATCGTAGAATGCTCAGTTTTCTGAGGCCCTTCTCCCGGAATTGCCCGGTGCATATGATTCGAGCCGGTTGACGAAGTATCCCGCGCTCGGACCCGGCCGCCTCCGCACGAGGAAAGGGACATCGCAGAGCGGCCGGCCGTACTCCGCCTGCGCCGATGCGGCCGTGCGGCGGGTGCCGCGCGGCGTTTTTCGGAAATCCCGAACAAACGGTGGAAACAAAAGGCGTCGGTTCGGCGGAGCCCTTTCCACGTGAGTCACGCCCTTTCTTTTCGTATGCCTCGGAGGCGGAACGATGAACGAACCGATGACGGTCGGTGCCGCGGTTCCCGCTCTTGTCGCGCGCTGGGCGCGGGCGCGTCCTGACCACCCGGCGATCGTGTCCGCCGGTACCGAGCTGACCTACGGCGAGCTGGTCGAACGGGCGGGCCGGATGGCGAGCGTGCTGCGTTCCCACGGCGTCGAGCGGGGCACGCTGGTCCCCCTGGTCGTCGAACGCTCCGCGGAGCTGGTCGTCGCCGCCCTCGCGGTGCTGTTCGCCGGGGGCGCCTACGTGGGTGTCGACGTGGACGAACCGGACGCCAGGCTCGGCGCGATCGTCGCCGACTCCGGAGCCCCTCTCGTCGTCACCCGCGCGGCCACGGCCGGGCGGCTCGGCGGGGGACCGGCCAAGGTGCTGGCCGTTGAGGAACTGCTCGCCGCCGACGCGCCGGTGAGCCTGCCCCCGGAGGCGAGCCCCCTCCCGCCGGTGAGCCCGTCCCCGGAGAGAGGCCCGTCCCTTGGGGCGGGCCCGCTCCCGGAGGTGACGGCCGGCGACGTCTGCTACGTCACCTACACCTCCGGTTCCTCGGGCACGCCGAAGGGCGTCATGGTGGCGCACGGCGGGCTGTCCAACCTGGTCTCCTGGTACGGCCAGGCGTTCGGCGTGGGCCCCGAGGACCGGATCACCCAGTTCGCCCGCCCCTCGTTCGACGCCTGGGCGCTTGAGGTGTGGCCCTGCCTGGCGTGGGGCGCGACGCTGCGTCTGGTCGAGGGGCGGCTGCCGGACTCCCCGGCCGACTTCGCCGAGTGGCTCGCCCGGGAACGGATCACCCTGTGCTTCCTGACCACGGTGCTGGCCGTCGAGATGTTCGACCAGCCCTGGGACCTGTACGGCCACGCGCCCCGTGTCCTGCTCCTGGGCGGGGAGAGGCTGCGCCGCCACCCGCCGTTCGGCCTGCCGTTCGCCGTGTACAACCTTTACGGGCCGACGGAGACGACGGTGGTCGCCACCTGGGCCGAACTCGACCCCGCCGACGTGGTCGGAGGCCAGGACCCGCCGATCGGCAGGCCGTTGCCCGGCCTGCGGACCCATGTCCTGGACGCCGAGCGGCGCCCGGTGCCGCCGGGCACGGTCGGCGAGCTGTACGTCGCGGGGGCCGGGGTCGCGCTCGGCTACCTGCGAAGACCCGAACTGACCGAGGAGCGCTTCCCCGCCGACCCGTTCACCCCGGGCGGGCGCGCGTACGCCACCGGAGACCTGGTCCGCGAGCTGCCCGGCGGCGCGCTCGTCTTCGTCGGCAGGGCCGACGACCAGGTGAAACTGCGTGGCTTCCGGATCGAGCTCGGGGAGGTCGAGACGGCGCTGACCCGCCTGCCCGGGGTCCGCGAGGCGGCCGTGGTCCTGCACGAGCGGGGCGACCGGCTGGTGGGTTACGTCGTGTCCGACGGCCTCACGGAGGACCCGGGGGAGGGTCTGGCCGCTCTGCTGCCCGCCCACATGGTGCCGCAGACGATCGTCACGGTCGAACGGCTGCCCCTGACACCGCACGGGAAGCTCGACCGCGACGCCCTGGCCAGGCGCCCCCTCCCGGCCCGCGTCGCAGGTGGGGCCGGCTTCCTGACCGAGGCGGAGCGGGTGCTCGCCGAGATCTGGTGCGACGTGCTCGACCTCGACGAGGTCGGGCGGCAGGACAGCTTCTTCGACCTCGGGGGCGACTCGCTCAGCGCGATGCGGCTGGCGTCGCGGGCTCGCGAACGCGGCATCAGGCTCGGCGCCGAGGACGTCTTCGAGCACGAGGTGCTGCACGAACTGGCGGCGGCGGTCGACGCGACGGCGGGTGAGGACAGATGAGCCCCCTGACGAGCTTTTCGACGAGCCCCCTGCCCGAACCGCTGCCTGAACCGCTGTCGGAGTCACCGTCTGGGTCACTGCCGAGGCCGCTGCGGGTGAGCCTGCTCGAACTGCCGCTCTACACCAACACGCTGCCCCTGGCCTCGGGCTACCTGCAGGCCTACGCCCTGCGGGACCCCGCCGTCGCGGCCGGCTGCGAGTTCCTCGTGCACGCCCCCACGGCGCGGACGCCGGTCGCCGAACTGGTCACGGCGCTGCTCGCGCAGGACGCCGACGTGTACGCGATGAGCTGCTACCTGTGGAACATGCGCCGGATCAAGGAGGTGCTCGACGAACTCGTACGGCGCCGCCCCGACGCCTGCTTCGTCCTGGGTGGTCCGCAGGTGATGAACCACGCCGCCGAGTACGTGCCGCCGGAGCTGGAGAACGTGCTGGTGTGCAACGCCGAGGGGGAACGGCCCTTCCACGCGCTGCTCACCGAACTGCTCACCGCCCGTGAGGGCGCGGCCGTACCGGACTTCACCCGGGTGCCGGGGATGAGCTTCTGGGTACGGGGGGAGCTGCTGACCACCGACAAGCCCGCCCGGATCACGGACCTGGACGAGATCCCCTCGCCGTTCGCCATGGGCCTGTTCGACGGCGGGGAGTACACCTTCGCGGTCGTGGAGACCAACCGGGGCTGCCCCTACAGCTGCTCCTACTGTTACTGGGGCGCCGCGACCAACGACAAGGTCCACCGCTGGGACCTGGAGCGGGTCAAGGCCGACCTCACCTGGATCAGCGAGCACGGCGTCGAGAGCGTCTTCCTCGCCGACGCCAACTGGGGGGCGCTGCCCCGCGACGTCGAGCTGACCCGGCACCTGGTCGAGGGCAAACGGCGCACCGGCTACCCGATGATGATCGCCATCCAGGCGGCGAAGAACCGTCCCGACCGGGTCACCGAGATCACCGAGATCCTCGTGGAGGGTGGCCTGCTGACCAGCCAGCCGGTCTCGCTGCAGACGCTGAGCCCGCAGACGCTTGAGATCGTGCAGCGCGCCAACATCAAGGAGTCCACCTATGTGGAGCTGCAGCTCAAGCTGCACGAGAAGCAGATCAGTTCCTACACCGAGCTGATCTGGCCGCTGCCCGGTGAGACCCTGAAGTCCTTCCAGGCGGGCATCGCCAAGGTGTGCAGAACCGGGGCCGACGCCGTCGTCGCCTACCCGCAACTGCTGCTGCGCAACACCCCCATGTACGGCACGCGGGAGGCGCTGGGCATCGAGACCGTACGGGTCGACGACCCCGTGGCCGAGGCGGACGTGGTCGTGGCCACCAAGTGGGTGACCCGCGAGGACTTCCAGGCCGGGGCCTGGTTCTACTACGCGGTCATCAGCCTCTACAACGCCCGCGCCGCCTTCCACGTCGCCAGGGAACTCGACCGGAGCGGCGTCTGCTCCTACGAGGACTTCCTCGTCCGCGCCGCCGACCACTACCGCCGCCGCACCGACACGGAGATCTGCGCGTTCTTCGCCGAGTCGGTGCGCGGGCTGGGCAACTACGACCTCAACAACATCGGCAAGGTCCTGCACATGGTGCTGCACTCCCACCGGGCGGAGATGGACACCCTGCTTGGGGACTTCCTCGGCGAACAGGGCTGGCTGGCCGATCCCAGGCTGCGCGCCGTCTTCGAACTCGACCTGGTGGCCAGGCCGTACGTGTACCGGGAGACCGTCTCCGCACCCACGGTGCCGCTCTCGCAGGTGAGGATCGTGGACAGGGACCGCTACCGGCTCGTGGTCGACCTGCCGGAGGCCGCCGTGGGGGCACTCGCCGAAGCGGGTTTCGTCGAGGGCGCCACGGACCCCGGCAGGTACGTCGTCGACCATCGAGGCCGCAGGAAGATGCCCTATCCGCGTCACCGCAGCCTGGAGCACAACGCCGCCTACTGCCAGGCGATGATGAACCGGCTGCGCGACATCCTGCCCTCCTGGCGGGCGGCGGCCGTACGGGATCGGGTTCTCGATGCGTCGTGACCTCTTCACCCGGGAGCACGAGGAGTTCCGCGACCTCGTGCGGACCTTCGTCGCCAGGGAGGTCACCCCGAACCTGGAACGGTGGGAGGAACACGGTGCCGCGGACCGGGCCGTGTGGCTGCGCGCGGGCGAACACGGCCTGCTCGGCCTCGACGTCGACCCGGAGTACGGCGGGGCGGGCGTCGCCGACTACCGCTACCACGCGGTGCTGGGAGAGGAGTTCGCCCGCGCCGGAGCCCACGCCCCGGCGCTCTCCCTGCACAACGAGATCTGCGGCCTCTACCTGCGCACGCACACCACCCCGGAGCAGCGACTGCGCTGGCTGCCCGGCTTCTGCTCGGGTGAGCTGGTCACGGCCGTCGCCATCAGTGAACCGGACGCGGGCAGTGACCTGCGGCGCATCCGGACCAGGGCGGTGCGGGACGGTGACCGCTACGTGCTCAGCGGGCAGAAGACCTTCGTCTCGAACGGGGCCACGGCCGACCTCGTGCTGGTCGTCGCCCGGACCGGGGAACGGCCCTCCGACGCCGGTGTCTTCGTGGTCGAGCCGACCAGGGTCGGGGTGACCAGGGGCAGGACACTTGACAAGATCGGAATGCGCGCGCTCGACACCGTCGAGCTCTTCCTCTCGGACGTGGAGATCCCGGTGGAGAACCTGCTCGGTCGTGAGGACCGTGCCTTCGCCTACCTGATCAGGACCCTTCGGCAGGAACGGGTGATGCTCGCCGTCTCGGCATTGGCCACCGCCGAACGGCTCTTCGAGGAGACCCTGACCTACTGCGGCAGACGCGAGGTCTTCGGACGGCCGGTCGGACGCCACCAGTACAACCGTTTCCTGCTCGCCGAGCTGAGGACCGCGCTCACGGTCGCCCGCGCCTTCACCGACCGCTGCGTGGCCGAACACGACGCCGGACGTCTCACCTCGGAGGAGGCCGCCATGGCCAAGTGGTGGAACACCGAGTTGTGCCAACGTGTGGTCGACCGGTGTGTCCAGCTCCACGGGGGTTACGGCGTGATGCGGGAGTTCCCGGTGGCCCGTGCGTTCGTGGACACCCGGGTCCAGACCATCTACGGCGGGACCACCGAGATCATGAAGGAACTGATCGGCCAGTCCCTCCTGTGACCGGTTCGACGGCTCCAAGCGGATCGGGTGGTTTCCAGCGGGTCCGGCGGCGAACCGGAGCCGGTGCGGACCTGGGGTTTTCCAGCTCCGGCTCCGGTGGGTGGGTCTTCAGGAGGTCACAGCTTGACGCAGCCGCTTCCGGAGACCCAGGTGCTGGTGAGCAGGTTCGCCCGGTCGCACTCGTAGGTGCCGGCGCTTGAGCCGGACGAGATGGTGATCACGCTTGCTCCTCCATCACCGGAGCCCGTGCACGGATTGCCCCAGACGTGCCAGATGGGGGTGCCTCCGGCGGGGCCCCGCTCGAAGAAGGTCCCGCTGTCGCAGGTGTAGGTTCCGGCGGCGTGCGCGGCCGGAACCATCAGCAGCGGCCCGGCGAGGGCCGCAGCGGCTGCGGTGATGGTGAGACGCTTGATCAGGGACATGGGGGGTGTCCTTTCTGAAAAAGGATGATTGTCCAACTATCCACCCATCCACCCAAGGAACACCCTCACCACACCGTCAGGCTTTTGGACCTTCTCGTTTGATCACCGAGAGTGTCGACGGACCCGGAGGCTCAGCGGCGCCGCAGTGACGGGTCGAGCAGGGCGGGCGGGGTGTCGAACTTCTCGTGCGGGGCCAGATCGACACCGGGGGCGACGATCGCGTCGATCGCGTCGAGGACGTCGGCGGAGAGCACCGTGTCCGCGGCGTCGAGCTGCGAGCGCAGGTGGTCCAGCGTGCGGGGGCCGATGAGCGCGCAGGTCACGGCGGGGTGCGCGGTCACGAACCCGAGCGCGAGCTGGATCATGGTCAGTCCCGCCTCGTCGGCGACCTTGGCCAGTCGCTCGACGGCGTCGAGCCTGGCGCGGTTGGCGGGGATCGCAGTGTCGAAACGCTGTGGCATGAACGTCGAGCGGCTGGTGGTGATCTCCCGGCCCTCACGGACCGCTCCCGACAGCCAGCCGGAGGCCAGCGGGCTCCACGCCAGCACACCGAGTCCGTACTGCTCGGCCACGGGCAGCACGTGGGTCTCGACACCGCGCTGCAGGATCGAGTAACTGGGCTGTTCGGCGACGTAACGCCCCAGATGGTTCTCGCGGGCGGCCCACTGAGCCTGCACGATGCGGTACGCGGGGAAGGTCGAGGAGCCGAAATAGCGGATCTTCCCCGCGCGTCGCAGGTCGGTCAGGGCCGACAACGTCTCCTCGTCGTCGGCGCTCGGGTCCCAGCGGTGGATCTGGTAGAGGTCGACGTGATCGACGCCGAGGCGGCGCAGACTGTCGTCCAGCGCGGTGACCAGCCAGCGGCGCGAGCCTCCCCGGTGGTTGCGCTCCTCGCCCATCGGCATGGCCGCCTTCGTGGCCAGCACGATGTCGTCGCGGCGCCCGGCGACGGCCTTGCCGACCATCTCCTCCGACTCGCCCGCGCTGTACATGTCGGCGGTGTCGATGACGTTGATCCCGCCGTCGAGGGCGGCGTCGACGATGGCGGTGACCTCCTCCTGGGTGGTGCGGCCGATCTGGCCGAAGTTCATCGCGCCGAGCGCGAGGGAGCTGACCTGCACACCGGTGCGGCCCAAGGTGCGGTACTGCATGGCCGTGTTCCTTCCGTCAGGGGTGGGGGAGCTTGGACACGGGGGCCCGTTCTGCCATCATGAATAAACGGGACGATGTCCCGATTAACGATATGGAACGTTGTCCCGTTTAGCAAGCTCGACGGCGGAGGGAACGGCGCGGTGAAGAACAGCGACGAGAACGCGGGGAGTACGGCCCGCCCCAAGCGGGCGGACGCCCAGCGCAACAAGGAGGCCCTGCTCGACGCGGCCGCCGCGATCTTCGTCACCTCGGGCGTCGAGGCGCCGGTACGTGACATCGCGGCCAAGGCGGGCGTCGGGACGGCCACGATCTACCGCCACTTCCCGACGCGGGCGGACCTCATCATCGCCGTCTACCGCCACCAGGTCGAGGCGTGCGCCGAGGCCGGACCGGCCCTGCTGGCCTCGGGCACGACGCCGTACGCGGCGCTGGAGCGATGGATCGGCCTCTTCGTCGACTTCCTGGTCACCAAACACGGTCTCGCGGCCGTGCTACAGCCGGACAACCCCGGCTTCGACACGCTGCACGCCTACTTCATCGACCGTCTCGTGCCCGTATGCGGCCGGCTGCTCGACGCCGCGGCCGACGCCGGTGAGATCCGATCGGGCATCCAGGCCTACGAGCTCATGCGCGGCATCGGGAACCTCTGTATCGGCGCGGGCGGCGATCCTCGCTACGACGCGCGCCGCCTGGTCGAACTCCTCGTGGCGGGCCTGAGGACCTGAGGGGGCCGGTGCGTGAGGGCCGTCAGTCCCACCAGAAGGCCCAGGTGTCGACGCCGACGAGCTCCCGCGCGTAGGCCTCAAGGGTGTACGGACTGCCGCCCTGCTGGATGTTGTCCGGACAGAACGCGAAATGCTCCGCCGCGACGTGCAGGGCGTGCTCCACGGTGCTGGGCGGCGCGGCCACGCTGAGATAGAGGGTGGCGAAGCCGACTGCGACCACGCGAGCGCCGAAGCGGCTCTCCCAACTGCGCAACACCGCCGACAGGGGCGGCATGTCGCTGTGGTTGCACGGCCCCGTCCAGCCGATCGCGGTCAGGGCGTCCGCGCCGCGCGCGGCGGGCACCAGGCCCAGATGGCCGTGCTGCCCGTCGAACAGCCGGGCATGTCGGTCGGCGGCCTCGTCCGGATCGGTGACGGGGACGCCGGGCGCCGCGAGGCCGGGACGCGTGCGGCGGAACGTCTCAAGCTCCTCGAACTCCGCCCACGTCTTCACCATGAAGTCGGCGACGTCGTACCCGTCGATCGCCGACACGGGCGTCGGCGTCAGCTCACCCTGCTCCCACGGCCGGCCGTCACCGTCTCTCAGGTCGTGCAACAGGAGCAGGGGCCACAATCCGGACCGGGGGTGCTCGGCGCGACACGCGGCCCAGACCTCACCGCCGACCGGACGCTCGCTCATCCAGAAGACCGGCGCGTACGGCTGGGCCGCGGTCGTCTCGTCCGACATGGACGGGTCCGCCGTCATAAGGCGCCCGGCCGGAAGCGGGACGCGCGGTTCGGGAAGTACGAGATCGTCCATCGTGCCGGATCCTCACATGTCGGCTGAACCCCTCGGCGGGTGGTGTCCGAAAGGACCGTACGGATGAGGACCGACAAATTAGCCGATCGCGTCCTGCGAGCTCTGGCGGTCGTGACGAGGCGTCGAGGGTTACGGGTTCAAGCCCTTCCGGGCGCCGGTGGTGAACCCGGCGGTCTGCGGGTCGCCGGTCGTGCCCGCGGCGACCGAGGTCAGCATGCTGACCACCGCCGCCATGCCCGCCACCGAGACCACCGCGGTCCAGGCGACGTCGAACAGCCCGGCCTGCCTGGCGGTCAGCGCCGCCAGGGCGCTGGAGGCCGCCGCCCTGATCATCCGTTCGACCGTGTCCGCCCAGTACGTCCCGGTCAGGAGCCGTCGTGTCGTCATCATGATCTCCTCATCTGCGCCGGGGTCAGGGCGCTCTGGAGGGTGGATACTTCCACGACCGTAACTATTTGTAGTTTTGTGAACACTTACCGTCACAGTGAGGAAGTCATCACTCCACCCGTGCGTAAGCGGTCCGCGAGTCCGCCCTGCTCGGCGCAGGTGTCGCCGGGGTTCACGGATTTCGAGTCGTACGGCGGAAACACGCCGCCCTTCTCGGGTTGGGGTGATTACGCCAGGACAAAACACCATGGACGTATCAACCATAGGGCCGAAATATCGGCAAATATGATCTCCGCATCCACTGGTGAATAATGATCACCTTGGTCGCGTTAACCCCCCCAAACCGCAAGGAACCACCCAGTGGGAATTCGCAACCTGTCCGCCGCAGCCGTACTCGCAGTGGCGCTTGGCGCCGGAACCCTGGCAGCCGCCGCCCCCGCGACTGCGGCGCCCATCGGATGCCGGCCGACCTACCCCTACAACGGCGCCGTCACGACCTACTGCTCGGGCGGTACGGGTGAGCACAGGGCCGTCTGCCTCTACCGGGACGGCCAGACCGTCCTGAAGAACTTCGGCGCGTGGGTACCCACCACCGCCTCCTCCAGCACCTGGTGCCCGCCCGCCACCATGATCGGCGGCAACGTCGAGACCAGGGGCTGACAACCACGCCAAACGCGACGACGACGCCCCGAGATCCCCGGCGGCCGCGGGGCGTCGTGCCGTCCAGGGTCATGCCACCCGATAACACCAAGGCCCGGAGGCTTTTCCCTGCCCGCCGTACGACGGGCAGGGAAAAGCCTCCGGGAACATCCGGGAACAACGGACGGAAACCACAGGAACGGCAAGCGGGAAAGCGCATTCCGGATTTCCCCCGGAGACAGCGAAAAGGCCTGATCCGATAATCGGATCAGGCCCTTCCAAATGGCCGAACACTGTCGGGGTGGCGGGATTTGAACCCACGACCTCTTCGCCCCGAAGGAACCGCGAACGTCCCGGGCCTTGAGGGATTCACCCTCCGACCAGGGCCATAGAGACCCTGAGCGCCCGTGGACGTCCGGAAAGGTTCCCCGGCGTTGTCACGCGGTTCGACACACAGCACCCCACGAGCCTGTCTGCCGCCACCGGCACATATCCCCACGTGCGCGGGGAGCACCGGCCCGGCGTGCGGATGGTCGGCCTCGATCAGGGACCATCCCCGCGCGCGCGGGGATGGTCCTTCTCTGAACTAGCAGAACCTTTTGTTTAGGCCCTGTTCGGCAGCTAAACGAGTGGTGCAGTTAGCTTCAACAGGAAGTCGTCGGGTTGGAGTACTCATATCCTCCAGAGGAAACACGTCTGCGCTTGTAGAAGGGTTCCTGCGTCGTGAGTTTTGATCTTGGGGTGTGGGCTATTCCGCAGTCCATCAGTGATGCTCAAGCCATGCGAATCTATGAGGAGCTGTGCGAGGAGAACGCTGCGTCGGTGCGGGATGATCCTGGAGTGCAGCGCTTCGCTCAGGCGCTGCTGGAGCAGTTCCCGGCGCTGGAGGACCTGGCCGATGAGCAGATAGAAGCCTCGCCTTGGAGCGTGAGCCCGTGGGTGACCGGCAGCCACGTGATCATAAGCACGGTCTGGTCCAGGTCGAGCGAAGTGACTCAGTTCGTGCTGGGGCTCACGGGTCAGTACGGCTTGGTCTGCTTCGACCCGCAGAATGCGGTGGTTGTGTATCACCCTTCCACTCCGGCCTAAATCGGCGGGGGTGATCCCCGTGCTCCAGCGATGGCCAGGTCACGCAGGCCGTGCTTCTCGCGGGTACGGCTGCGCGTGGGATGCACACCCGAACGTTTTTGATCTTCCTGCCAGGGGTGCCGCACCGGGTGCCACGGCCCGGGTTGGAGGGGTGGCCACGAGGGTGCCAGCCCCCTGCCACAGGGGTGCCAGGAAGGTGCCACACCAGGTGCCAGGGGGTGCCACGGGGGGTGCCACGATGGTGTGGCACCCCTTTGACCTGTAACTCCCTCCCCCAACCCCCGCCCCTGGCACCCCCAGGGGTGCCACACGATCATGAACACACCCTCAAGGAGGCTCCCCAGGGACGCCGTTCGGGCCAGTACCGCCGGACCGTCAGACGGGCGCCAGGGCAGGCGTCAGGCGGGCCGCCAGAGAGTGTCAGACGCTCTCGCGGGCGCGTGCGCGTGCTACCCGGGGAAACAGCGCCCGTGTCAGACGGGCGTCAGGCGTCAGACACCCCTGTGGCCGCTTCCCCCGCCCCGTTCGGAGGGGCGGCCGGGAGGGGGTTGGAGCCGCTCTGTGTCACGGGGGTTGTCACGGGGAGGGGCTGGGGATGGGAGTTACAGGTCAGCGGGGGTGTGACACCGTGACACCCGTCGGCGTGACATGCCGTGACAGCCACCCGTGACAAGATCATCGACGGGGCGGGAGGCTCCCCGTACGCGCAGCCGCGCGACCCGGCCTCCGCCCGTTGCGCACGCCGCCCGCGCGACGAGTCCTCAGCTTGGCCGGGGCCGTGGGAGGGGGTCACACCCCCGGGTGTGACCCGCACACCCCGGTGTGGCCCCCTGTGACCCCCTTGACCAGCACGAACAGGAAGGGTGTGACCCGGTGTGCGGGTCACACCCCACCCCCGCCACCAGCCTCCTGAGGCCCTTTCACCCCTGTTCCGCCAGAGGGTCACGGGGGGTTACGGGGTCACGCCCCGAACGAGGGCCGGTCGAGTTGGGGGTGCGTGGGCTGTACGGGGCACTTTTGGAGGTGTCGCCGGAATACGGGGGAAACGGGCCGCCCTGGGAAACGGGACAGAGTCAGAATTTCTGCTCGTTGGTTCAGCCCGACGACCTGGTCAATGCAATCGCGTGTACCTGGTTGCACGAGCCTTGCCCCAGCGCCCGATACCGGCCCGCCGAGCAGAGCGCAGCCGACCAAGCGGCGGGTCACCGCCAGGCGGCGATGGGGGGATCAAGGAAGGGCCTGCTCCCGCCCGCCGGGATGAACGCGACAGGCCGGCTGGCGCAGTCGGGGTCGACGTACAGCAGTCGTGAGAAGCGGGTGTTGTTGACGGCGGATTCCGCGTGGGTGTCGGGCGTGGGAACGCACGGGCGCGGCCCGGGGGCGGGGCGGACGACCTGCCGGTCGCCGTCGAACCCGGGATGGGTCCAGAAGCAGACCGCGTCGTCGGGGCAACGTGGGTCAGGGGCGCGAAGGGTGTGGGCCGCAGCGGGCGTGGCGGTGGCGAGAGTGGCACCGGCGGCGAGGACCGCAAACAGGGCAAGGGAACGCATGTAGGCCTTCTCTCGATCGTGGACTCCGAACCCCCATTATCCTCACCCGGTGTATTCGTTAAGGCACTTTGAGTGACTGGCCTATTGTCGTGACACCAGTGCGGCTGGGACTGGTGACTGCGAACCGTCGGCAAGGAGATCCTGAGTTCCCGGGAGATAGGGCGAGGCGAAAACGGGTGAACCACCGGCGTCACCCGTGAGGACCATCAGAACGAAAGCCGGTGACAGGCCGCCCGTGCCTTCACCGCCACTGCTGCGCACGCGGCGACGCTCCCGCCTACACCTGCGAATCCATCCTCTCTTGCCGGGGCTGCTGTTCACGTGGTCGCCCAGCCGCCGCCGAACGTGACGGCTAAGGCTGGTCTCGCTTACCGCCAGGGCGCTCGATCGGATCAGACGTGAACGGTACGCCGAAGCCGAGCGGCAGCGTGTTCACGAATGCCGCGAACGCCAGGTGCGCCACGCTGGAGCAGCGACGTCACCATGAGACGAAACGCCCCGTGAACAGCAGGAGCAGGCTGATCGTGAGCGCCGTGAACGCGAACAGCGCGAGCACGCCGAGCGTGAACACCAGACGCGCGAACAGCAGGAGCGCCACGCCCGTGAACGGGCTGATGCGCTGGTCCGCGAACGCCGTGAACGCCAGACCCCGAACACGGGCAGCAGCAGCGTGAACGCTTCGGCGAACACTCGCAGGACGCCGCGGTGAACGCCAGCGGCCTTCAGCCGGTGAGCCGACCGTCTCCTGCAGCTGCACGGCTTGAGAGGGCCCAGCTCAGGAGGCCGCACGACGCATCACAGATAGCGTT
Organism: Streptosporangium sp. NPDC020072; assembly: GCF_040631445.1. Lineage (NCBI taxonomy): Bacteria > Bacillati > Actinomycetota > Actinomycetes > Streptosporangiales > Streptosporangiaceae > Streptosporangium > Streptosporangium sp. NPDC020072. Next base: position 187,756 of record NZ_JBEYAB010000007.1, read on the forward strand.
CACCGTCGGATGGGGCAGGCTGGCGAAGTCGCGCCTACCCCATGACCGCGAGGAGTGCTGTGGCGTCGTCGTAGCGCTTCGTCCGGGGAAGCCGCGTTCCGTCCGCCCGTGCCGCCGCACCTGGCCGTCTGGCGTTCGGTACGGGCCGGTGGAGACCACCAAGGCCCGGAAGTCCCGGCGAACGCTCGCCCTCCTCAAACGGTGGGTGGATGTTCTCCAGCAGCACCGGAAGGATCAGGGCGACTCCTGGTCGGCAATCGGGCTCGTGTTCGCCTCCGCTGCGGGGACGTCGCTCGACGCCGCGAACGTCCGGCACGACTTCCGGAACGCCATCAAGGACGCGGAAGGCGTGAACCCGGGGGAGTGGACGCCCCGGGAGCTTCGGCACAGCTTCGTCTCGCTGCTCTCCGACAACGGAATCCCTCTGGAGGAGATCTCCCGGCTGGTCGGCCACAGCGGCACGTCCGTGACGGAGGCCGTCTACCGGAAGCGGATCCGGCCCGTTCTCCAGGGCGGGGCCGTCGCCATGGACTGCATTTTCGGAGGTGAATCAGAGGCCTAGTCGCGCACTTAGACACGCAGAAAAGCGAAAAGGCCACTTCCGTAGATCGGAAGTGGCCCTTCAACTGGCCAAACACTGTCGGGGTGGCGGGATTTGAACCCACGACCTCTTCGTCCCGAACGAAGCGCGCTGCCAAGCTGCGCTACACCCCGGTGCACGCCGTTTTGCTCGTGCTTCGGAAAGTCTAGCGGACTTCGCGCGTGCTTGCGTCACCTCTGGGGCGGGGCACCAGGGTCAGCAGGCTGGCCTCGGGGAAACAGGAGAAACGCACGGGGGAGAAGGGGCTGGTGCCCAGTCCCGCCGAGACGTGGAGGAAGGCGGACTCGTGCCTGCTCAGCCCCTTGACCCGGGCCCTGTCGATGCCGCAGTTGGTGACCAGGGCGCCGTAGAACGGCACGCAGACCTGGCCGCCGTGGGTGTGGCCCGCGAGCAGCAGCTGGTAGCCGTCGTCGGCGAAGCGGGACATGTTGCGGGGCTCGGGGGAGTGCATCACGCCCAGACGGAGATCGGCCTCCGCCGGGGCGGGTCCGGCGATCTCGTCGTAGCGGTCGAGGTTGATGTGGGAGTCGTTGATGCCGCCGACGGCCACGTCGAGGTCACCGACCTTGAGACGGGCGGTGGTGTTGTTCATGTTCAGCCAGCCCTCGTCGGACATGGCGGTGCCCAGCTCCTCCCAGGGCAGGGAGGGGATCTTCCTGCCGTGGTCGCCCTTCGAGGTACGCCACAGGTAGCGCATGGGGTTCTTGAAGATCGGCGCGTACATGTCGTTGGAGCCGTAGACGAACAGGCCTGGGCGTGACAACAGTGGTTCGAGGGCGTGCATGAGGGGGCCGACGGCGTCGGGGTGCGCGATGGAGTCGCCGGTGTTGACCACCAGGTCGGGCTTGAGGGTGCCCAGCGAGCGGACCCAGTTGATGAGCATCCGCCTGCCAGGGGTGAGGTGCAGGTCGGACAGGTGCAGGACACGCACGGGCCGCTGGCCGGGTTCGAGAACGGGCACGTCGAAACGCCGCAGGCGGAAGGTGTTGCGCTCGACGACCGAGGCGTAGGCGAGGCCGGTCAGGCCGAGACCGATCAGGGACAGGGGCACCGCGGCTGCTTTCCTCACCTTCTCATCATGCCCGACGAACGACCCCCCGCAGGAAACCTGCGATACAACGAGGCGGTTAAGACGGCAAGATGGACCGCATGAGCGCATTGAAGGACAAGTTGAAGGCCGACCTCACGGCCTCCATGAAGAGCAGGGATGAGGTCCGCACCCGTACGATCCGCATGGCCCTGGCGGCCGTGAACGTCGAGGAGGTCTCGGGCAAGGCCGCCCGCGAGCTCTCCGACGAGGAGATCGTCAAGGTGCTGACCAAGGAGGCCAAGAAGCGCCGTGAGGCGGCGGAGGCGTTCAGCGGCGCCGGCCGTACCGAGCAGGCCCAGGCCGAGGTGGACGAGCAGGCCGTCCTTGAGGAGTACCTCCCCGCCCAGCTGTCCGACGAGGAGCTCGCGGCGCTGGTCGAGGAGGCCGTCACGGAGAGCGGGGCCTCGGGGCCGCAGGCCATGGGGCAGGTCATGAAGGTCCTGACCCCCAAGGTCGCGGGCCGGGCCGAGGGCGGCAGGGTCGCGCAGGCCGTACGGAGCCGTCTGGCGCGCTGAGAGCACGGGCCGGGAGCACGCGCTGAGCGTCGGCCCTGTACGGGAGTCGTCCTGGTGGGCGGTGCCCACCCCGTGCAGAGCCGTCGGCGGGTCTGGGGGCGTCGGCCCGTACGGAAGCTGTACGGCGGGCCTGGAAGTCCACGACATGGCCGGAGCCCCTCCCTGATCGGGGAGGGGCTCCGGCCATGTGCGGGCCGCTCAGCGGCCGATGGGACGGTTGGAGTCGCCCTTCTTGTTCTTGCCCCGGCCGCCGAACCAGCCGCCGTTGCCGTCGTTCTCGATGGTGCCGTTGTCGTCGGGGCGGTCGCCGCCGCCACGGCCCCGGTCGGGGCCGCCGTCACCGGGCTTGTCCGGCTTCGGCGGCGGCTTGGGGGCGCACCTGGTGCAACCGCCGAAGCGGTCCTTGTCCACCGCGGTGAAGGGTGTCGGGTCGACGCCCTTCAGCGCGTCGATCATGGAGTACTTCCAGATCCGTCCCGAGATCGTGGCGCCGTACACGTAGGGGTAGTAGGTGCCGCCGATGGTCACCCCGGTCAGGTCGTGCTGGAAGGCGCCACGCGGGTCGCCGAGGCTGACGGAGGAGGCGAGGTCGGGGGTGAACCCGGCGAACCAGGCGGCGGTGTAGCCGTCGGTGGTGCCGGTCTTGCCGGCCGCGGGACGACCGATGCCGCCGTACTGGCTCATCGTGCCCTTGGTGAACACCCCGGACATGATGTGCGCGGCGGCGTCGGCGACCTTCTCGTCCAGGACCTGCTGGCACTTCGGCTTGTACTGCGTGGCCTTGTTGTTGCGGTCACGGATCTCGGTGATGGCCATCGGCTTGCAGTAGGCGCCACGCGCGGCGATGCCCGCGTAGGCCGCGGCGACCGTCACCGGGTCCATCTCGTTGACGCCGAGGGTGAAGGTCTCGACCTCCTTGAGCTTGTCGCCGTCGGCCCGCTTGATGCCGAGGCTCTTGGCGGTCTTGACCACGTCGCAGAGGCCAACCTCCTCCTCAAGGCGCATGAAGAAGGTGTTGACCGAGTTCCGGGTGCCGGTGAGCAGCGTGTTGAAGCCGCCCTCGCCCTCGCTGGAGTTCTGCACGGTGTGGCTGGGGATGCCGACCGGGTTGCCCTTGCAGTCGCGGAAGGAGCCATAGCCTGAGGCGCTGTAACCGGCGCCGGTGCTGAAACCGTCGTTGATCTTGAAGCCCTTGTTCAGCGCCGTGAGCAGGGTGAAGACCTTGAACGTCGAACCCGCCTGGAACCCGGTGCCGCCACCGTGCTGGCTGTCGCCCGCCAGGTTGTAGCTCATCTGGTTCTTCTTCTTGTTGCGCCCGAAGTCGCGGCTGGCGGCCATCGCCTTGATGGCGCCGGTGCCGGGCACGACCATCGCCTGCGCGGCGACCGGCTTGTCGCTGGCCTTGACGAACTTCCTGATGGCCTTCTCGGACGCGGACTGCATCTTCGGGTCGAGCGTCGTCTTGATCGTCAGACCGCCCCGCTGGAGCAGCCTCTTGCGCTCCTCGGGGGTCTTGCCGAAGGACTCGTCGTTGAGCAGCTCGTTCTGGGCGTAGAGGCAGAAGTAGGGGTAGGAGCTCACGTCGCAGCCGCCGGGGACCGGGGTGTCCTTGAAGCCCAGCTTCTTGGCCTTGGCCTCCGCGGCCTCCTGCGTCGTGATCTTGCCGAGCTCGGCCATCCGGTTCAGGACGATGTTGCGCCGTTCGAGCAGCCGCTCACGGCTCGCCTTGCCCACGTTCGGGTCGGTCCTGTTGGGGTTCTGCACGGCTCCGGCCAGCGTCGCCGCCTCGACGAGGTTCAGCTTGGAGGCGTCCTTGCCGAAGAAGCGCTTGGCCGCGGCCTGGATGCCGTGGGCTCCGGCACCGAAGTAGGCGATGTTGAGGTAGCGCTCAAGGATCTCCGACTTGGTGTACTTCTCCTCGATGGCCAGCGCGTAGCGAAGCTCGTTCAGCTTGCGTTCGAGGGTCTGCTCGATCGCGGCGTTCTGCTCCTCGGGAGTCTCGGCCGCGTTGAGCAGCACGAGCTTGACGTACTGCTGGGTGATCGAGGAACCACCCTGGACGCTGCCCCCGCTGAAGTTCTTCATGGCCGCGCGAAGTGTGCCCTCGGGGTCGATCGCGCCGTGCTCGTAGAACCGGAAGTCCTCGATCGCGACGATCGCGGTCTTCATGATGTCGGAGACCTCGTCGAGCTTCACCGACTCGCGGTTCTCGTAGTAGAACTGGGCGAACTGCTTGCCGTTCGCGTCGAGCAGGGTGGTCTTCTCCGCGAGCGGAGGTTCCTTCAGCTCCTCGGGGAGCAGGTGCAACTCCTCCGTGGCCGACTTGACCGTCAGCCCCGCCCCGCCGACCGCGGGGAACGCCACGGCGGCGACCAGCACGCCAGTGACGGTGGCCGCGGCGAGCAACCGCACCACGTTGCCCATGCCACGGAGCACTGACCTGTGAGCTTTGCCTTGAGCTTGCACGACACCAAGGGTACGTCGGACGGATAGCCCAAACGGTAACGGAACACCACTTCGCTGTGCCTCACTCCCGTATCGGACGCAGGTGACTAGTCATTACCGGCCAGATGGCCGCCGATGACCATGCGGGAAATTGGTCCCGCCGGGGTCTGTCGGCCCGAACGTCTGATTGCGTACGTTCTCCTTCTGCGGCAACTGAATACGGAGGCTCGACGCCCGCGCCCGTCGGCCCCAAGTCACGACTGACCACCTAAGGGGAGTGGGGTCGAATGTGGATCACGGATTGGACCTCCCGTGCGGCCTGTAAGGGTGCGGATCCTGACGCGCTTTTCGTTCAGGGCGCTGCCCAGAACCGGGCGAAGCTGATCTGCCGGGGATGCCCGGTCCGGACCGAGTGCCTCGCCGATGCGCTGGACAATCGCATCGAGTTCGGGGTGTGGGGCGGGATGACCGAGCGCGAACGCCGGGCGTTGCTACGCCGGCGACCGGACGTCGACTCCTGGCGTGACCTGCTGGAGTTGGCCAAGGAGGAGTACGAGCGGACGAACGAGCTGATCGCCGGCTGAGTTCGCGCAGATCCCGTACGGCTGGCGCACCGCGCCGGCCGTACCCGCGCGTCCGCGGGACGTCGGTTCCCGGAGACGGGATGCCAGGTTCCCGAAGACCGCGGGGTGTCAGGCTCTCGGAGGCCCGAAAGAGGCCTCCGAGAGCCTGAGAACCCTCGCTACTGGGCCGTCAGCAGTTCACCGACCCTGCGCAGACCCGCCAGGTCGTGCACGTCCTGCGACATCGCCGGGACCCGGGCCACGGGCACCGTGGGATGCGCCGACAGGAAGTGCTCCTGTTCACGGTCCTCACGCGCGGCCAGTTGCATCCGGCCCGCGTGCAGGCGCAGGACGGCGGCGGTGAGGTCGTGTTCGCCCCGCGTCTCCAGATCCTCGGCCGCGGCGGTGCTGCGCGCGGCCGACAGCACGGCGGCGGGCGCCCGGTGCACCCGGTTCACCACCAGACCGGCCAGCGGCATGCGCTCCTCGGCCAGCCGTTCCACGAAGTAGGAGGCCTCCCGCATGGCGTCGCGCTCCGGCGCGGCCACCACGACGAAGGCCGTCCCCGGAGCCTGCAGGAGCTTGTAGGTCTGCTCGGCCCTGGCCCTGAAGCCGCCGAAGACGGCGTCGAGGGCCGAGACGAACGTCTGCAGGTCCTTGAGCACCTGCGCGCCAAGCAGCTTGGTCAGGGCGCCCGCCACGATGCCGAACCCGGCGTTGAGCAGCTTGAACGCGCTGCGCCCGCCCGCCTTCGCAGGAGCCATGAGCAGCCTGATGAGCCTGCCGTCGAGGAAGCGGCCGAGCCGTTCCGGGGCGTCGAGGAAGTCGAGCGCCGAGCGCGACGGCGGGGTGTCGACGATGATCAGGTCCCAGTCGCCGGAGCGCCGGAGCTGCCCGAGCTTCTCCATCGCCATGTACTCCTGGGTGCCGGAGAAACTCGACGAGAGAGACTGGTAGAAGGGGTTCGTCAGGATCTGCCGGGCCCGTTCCGGGTCGGCGTGCGCCTCGATGATCTCGTCGAAGGTGCGCTTCATGTCGAGCATCATGGCGTGCAGCCTGCCCTCGCCCTTCACCCCGGCGACGGGCCGCGGGGTGTTGTCGAGCTCGGTCAGGCCCATGGACTGGGCCAGCCGCCTGGCGGGGTCGACGGTGAGCACGACGGCGGATCGGCCGCGTTCGGCGGCGCGCAGCCCGAGCGCCGCGGCCGTCGTGGTCTTGCCGACGCCGCCGGAGCCGCAGCAGACCACGATCCTGGTGCCCGGGTCGTCGATGATCGCGTCGAGGTCGAGGACCGGGACCGCCCTGAGCCTGCCGGACCGCTCGTTCATGCCGCTCCCTGCGCGTGGATCGACTCGGCCAGTTCGTAGAGTCCCGCCAGGTCGACCCCGTCGGACAGCAGCGGCAGCTCGTAGCGGGGCCTGCCCGAGGTGTCCAGCGAGCGCCGTTCACGGCGTTCGAGCCTGGTGCGGTGGGCGTGCTCGGCGATCTCCTCGGCCAGGGCGTCGGCCACCGCGGCGGCGTCCGCGCCGCCCTCGGCGAGCCCGGCGGCCTTCAGCCCGAGTGCCAGTTCGGCCGGGTCGAAGCGGCCCTTGGCCGCGGCGTCGAGGACCGAGGCGGGCAGCAGCGACTCCCTGACCATGTTCGTGAAGATCCCTCCGGGCGGCAGGCCCGCCTCCCGCAGCTCGTCGAGCCCGTCCAGGGTCTCCTGGACCGGCATCTCCTCAAGAAGTGTGACGAAGTGCACCGCGGTCTCCGGGGAGGAGACGACGCCGTTGACCAGGTCGGCGTGGTTCTTGATCGGCCCGACCCTCGCGAGCCCGGCGACCTCGCTGGTGACGTTGAGGAAACGGGCGACCCGCCCCGTCGGCGGGGCGTCGAGCACGACGGCGTCGTAGATCCGCCTGCCGTCCTTGCCCTTGCGCCGTACGGCCTCGGTGGTCTTGCCGGTGACCAGGACGTCGCGGAAACCGGGGGCGATGGTGGTCGCGAAGTCGACGACGCCCATCTTGGTGAGAGCCTTGCCCGCCCTGCGCATCCCGTAGAACATCTCCAGGTAGTCGAGCATGGCCTCCTCGGGGTCGATGGCCAGCGCGTGCACGTCACCGCCTCCCGGCGCGACGGCGATCTTCCGCTCCTCGTACGGCAGCGGCGGCAGGTCGAAGACCTGTGCGATTCCCTGACGGCCCTCGACCTCGACCAGCAGGACCCTGCGCCCGCCCGAGGCGAGCGCGAGGGCGAGGGCGGCGGCGACGGTGGTCTTGCCGGTCCCGCCCTTACCGGTGACGACATGGAGGCGTACGCCGTCCCAGTCGGTGTCACGAGCTCTCACGCTTCGAAGGCTACCCAACGGCCCCCTGCCGATTCGCCCGGACCGTCCACCCACGAATATGCCGATTCTCACTGGCGATCCATCCGAAAAGGGACACGGACGTGGTGGGAGCCGGTGGACGGCCGTCCACCGGGGCGGCTGTCGCTAATGTGTCCCCCATGACGCAATGGGAGTACTCGACGGTGCCGCTGCTGGTGCACGCGACCAAGCAGATCCTCGACAACTGGGGCCAGGACGGCTGGGAGCTCGTCCAGGTCGTGCCGGGGCCCAACCCCGAGCAGCTTGTCGCCTACCTGAAGCGGCCGAAGCAGTGACGCCGGAGGAGCGGCTGAGCGAGCTCGGCCTGACGCTGCCCAAGGTCGTCGCACCGCTGGCGGCCTACGTCCCCGCGGTCCGCTCGGGAAACCACGTCTACACCTCGGGCCAGCTCCCGGTGGTGGACGGCAAGCTTCTGGCGACCGGCAAGGTCGGCGCCGAGGTGAGCCCGGAGGATGCCTACCAGCTCGCCAGGACCTGCGCGCTCAACGCCCTGGCCGCTGTCGGGTCGGTGGTCGGCGACCTGTCGAACATCGTCAGGATCGTCAAGGTCGTCGGCTTCGTGGCCAGCGACCCGGCCTTCTCCGGCCAGCCGCAGGTGGTCAACGGCGCCAGTGAGCTGCTCGCCGAGATCCTCGGGGACGCGGGCAAGCACGCCCGCAGCGCGGTCGGCGTCGCCGTACTGCCGCTGGACGCCCCGGTCGAGGTCGAACTGGTCGCCGAGGTCGTCTGACCGGGTGACGGGGCGGAAGCCGTACCGGATGACAGGGCCGAAACCGGAGGGATCTGATGGGCGGGATTCCGCTCCGCGGTGAGCTGGGCGAGCGGGCACGGGACATCCTGGCCGGGCGGGCCGAGCCCGTCCCGGCCCGGGACGCCGCGACCGTGGTCCTCCTGCGCGAGGACCCACGCCAGGGGGTCGAGGTCTACCTGCTGAGACGTACGGCGAGCATGGCCTTCGCCGCGGGCGCCTGCGTCTTCCCCGGCGGTTCCGTCGATCCCCGGGACGCCGACCAGGCGCTCGCCTGGGCCGGTCCGCCGCCCGCCGAGTGGGCGCGGGCCTTCCGCACGTCGGAGGGCACCGCGCGCGGCCTGGTGTGCGCGGCGGTCAGGGAGACGTTCGAGGAGTCGGGCGTGCTGCTCGCCGGTCCCTCGGCGCGGGAGGTGGTGGCCGACACCACCGGGGACGACTGGGAGGCCGACCGGCTCGCCCTGATCGACAGGAGTCTGTCCTTCACCGACTTCCTGGCCAGGCGGTCCCTGGTGCTGCGCGCCGACCTGCTGCGTCCCTGGGGGCACTGGATCACCCCCGTGGCCGAGCCGAGGCGCTTCGACACCCGCTTCTTCGTCGCCGCGCTCCCGCCGGGCCAGCGCACCCGCGACGTCGGCGGCGAGGCCGACAAGGTCATCTGGGTACGGCCGGCCGACGCGCTGGACCAGGCGCGGCGGGGGCTGATCAGGCTGATGCCCCCGACCTACCGCACGCTGCGGGAGGTCTCCGCGCACCCGGCCGTGGCCGGCGTCCTGGCGGCCGAACGTGAGATCGTGAGCTACATGCCCGGTATCGCCGAGGTCGACGGGGAGATGCGGATCGTGCTCGACGACGACTACGGACCCGGTGTGGGATGAGCGGGCTGCGGATCCCCCTGGACGGTCCTGACGGGTCGGGAACCGCCAACGCGTTCGCGATCCTGGCCCCCAACCCCTCCGCGATGACCCTGGAGGGCACCAACACCTGGGTGGTCGGCGTCGGGGAGGAGGCACTCGTCGTCGATCCCGGCCCCGAGGACGAGGCCCATCTGCGGCGGGTCGCCGCCCACCTCGGGGAGCGCCGGGTGCGGGCGGTCCTGCTGACCCACGGTCACGACGACCACAGCGGCGGTGCCAGGAGGTTCGCCGAGCTGGTCGGAGCCCCGGTCAGGGCCCTCGACCCCCGGCACCGTCTCGGCACGGAGGGGCTCGGCGACGGAGACGTGATCACGGTCGGCGACCTCGAACTGCACGTCGTCGGCACTCCGGGCCACTCGTTCGACTCGCTGTGCTTCTGGCTGCCGCAGGACGGGGCCGTGCTCACCGGGGACACCGTGCTGGGCAGGGGGACGACCGTGATCGCCCCGGACGGGGACCTCGGAGACTATCTGCGCTCCCTCGACCATCTGCGGGCGACGGTCGAGAAGGTCGGGGCGCGGGCGCTGCTGCCGGGACACGGCCCGGTGCTGCCCGACCCGGTCGGCGCGCTCGACGGCTACGTCGCGCACCGCAGGCGGCGGCTCGACCAGATCAGGCGGGCCAGGCGGCAGGGGGCGACGACGGCGAGGGAGATCGTCGAGGTCGTCTACGCGGAGGTCGACAGGTCGCTGTGGCCGGCCGCGGAGATGTCGGTCCGCGCCCAGCTCTCCTATCTGGAGGGTCTCGGCGAGTGAGGGTCAGCGCGAGCGGTTGTGCAGGCGCTCCAGGTCCATGATGACCACGGCCTTGGCCTCGATGCGCAGCCAGCCGCGCTGGGCGAAGTCGGCCAGGGCCTTGTTCACGGTCTCGCGGGAGGCGCCGACCAGCTGGGCCAGCTCCTCCTGGGTGAGGTCGTGGTGGACCCGGACACCGTCGTCGATCCGCTGCCCGAAGCGCTCGGCCAGGTCGAGCAGGGCCTTGGCGACCCGGCCGGGGACGTCGGTGAAGACCAGGTCGGCCAGCACGTCGTTGGTACGGCGCAGCCGCTGGGCCAGGGCGCGCAGCAGGTGCAGGGCGACCTCGGGGCGGCCGGTCAGCCACGGGCGCAGGTCGTCGTGGCCCAGACCGGCGAGGCGGACGTCGGTCAGCGCCGTCGCCGAGGCCGTACGGGGACGGGGGTCGAACAGCGAGAGCTCGCCGAACATCTCACCGGGGCCGAGCACGCTGAGCAGGTTCTCCCGCCCGTCGGGGGCGGTCCTGGACAGCTTGATCTTGCCTTCGAGGACCACGTAGAGGCGGTCTCCGGTCTCGTTCTCGCTGAAGAGGGTCTGTCCCTTGGACAGCTCGACCTCCGAGACACTCGTACGCAGCGCGGCGGCGCCCTCACGGTCGAGCGCCGAGAACAGAGGCGCCTTGGCCAGCACGTCGTCGGTGTTCACAGTGCCTCCTGTTTCACGGCTCACGCAGTTATTGTGACCTATCACACCGAGTCGTTCTCAAGGGGCCCGGCGTGAAGGCCGCCGGGACTCCACGGCGGTGGTTCCGCTGGGTTGGACCCGGCTCGCGGTGGTCCGCCGTGTTCGACGGCTGGATCACGCTCATCCGGAAATCTACCCATATAGATGGGCGAACCCGACGTCGGTCCCTCCTCCCGCGTCCCCGACCGTCTCTCAGACCCCGCACCCGCGGGCACGGGGTCCCCTAACAGAGGCGTTGTCAGTCGTCGGCCGCGCCGCGCAGCTCCCACGCGCCGCGTCTGCGCAGGACCAGCAGGTAGTAGGCGGCGAAGACGATCCCGATGCCGACGGTGATGAGGAGGCTCGGCCGCCCGACCTCGGGGTCGAGGAGGTTGCGGTAGGCGACGTACCCGATGGCCAGCAGGGCGAGCACCGGCGCCACCGGGAACCACGGCATCCGGTAGGCGGCGTGCGAGGTCGAGCCGTTGCGGCGCCCGGTGAGGGTCGCGACGCACAGCGCCGCGTAGATCGCGATGATCGTGGTCGCGGTCACGACCAGCAGGAACCGTTCGTCGGCGTAGCAGAATCCGGCGCCGATGAGCCCGGCCCCGATGGTGGCGATCCACGGGCTGCCGAAGCGGGGGTGGATCGAGGCCAGCGCCCTGCTGACCGGGGACGGCCAGGTGGTGTCGCGGCCGGTGCTGAAGATCATGCGGGCGGTGACGAGGATGATCGCCAGGACCGCGTTGAAGATGGCCAGGGCGACGGCGAGGCTGAGGACGTTGTTCAGCGTCGTCCCGGCGCGTGCGGTGATGAAGTACTCCATCATGTTGTCCGCGCCGAAGAGACCGGGAAGCGAGGGCGCGCCCATGAGCACCGCGGTCACCGGGATCAGCTCGGCGGCGACGGTGATGCCCAGGGCCCACAGGACCGTCTTGGCGATGCCCCGGTGGGCGTCCTGGGTCTCCTCGCCCAGATAGACGGCGGCGCCGTAGCCGTTGTAGGCGAACAGGGCCACCGCGGTGGCGGCGCCGATCACCCCGGCCGAGGCCGCGACGACCGTGCCGTCCTGGCCCGCGGCCACCGGGTGCAGCACCAGGTCGGCCAGGGAGCGCTCGGGGTTGAGGAAGCCCAGCGCGCTCACCACGACCAGGGCGAGCATCTCGATGGCCAGGAAGACACCGGTCACCCAGGCGTTGAGCTTGATGTCGAACACGGCGAGCACGGTGGCGACGACCGTGGTCACGGCCGCGACGGTCGGGGCGTGCAGGCCGGGGAAGATGACCGCCAGGTAGGTGCCGACGCCGAGCGCGATCACCGCGATGATCAACAGCTGGGTGACCATGAACAGGCCGAGCACCACGAAACCGGGCAGCCGCCCGAAGGTACGGGCCACGATCGCGTACTCGCCGCCGCTGAGCGGGTAGGCCGAGCCGAGTTCGGCGTAGACGAAGGCCATGAAGATCCCCACGACACCCGCGACCAGGAAGGCCGTGAAGGCTCCCGAGCCCGCCTGGCCGATGACACCCGGGGCGATGATGAACACCGAGGACGCCGGCGAGATCGCCGACAGGGTGATGAACAGGGTGCCCAGCAGTTTCAGGCCCCGGTGCAGGTGGGGGTGGGAGCCGGTCGGGGAGGGTGGCGGTGTGGGGGTGGACGGGCTCGTGTCGTGGGGGGTCACGGCGCCTCCTCAGGCGTGGTTCTTTGAACATGCATCAAAGAACTCTGTGAGATGTACGTCAATACACCTCCGTGTAAAAGCTCCGTTTCACCTTCCCCGGTTGCGTTCTTTGACCGATGTCTAGAGAATCACCGGCATGGCACGACCCAGCCGAGCACACGAGAAGCGCGCCGAGCTCGTCGCCGCCGCCCGCCGGGCGGTGCTGCGGCACGGCGTCGTCGACCTGCGTCTGCGGGACGTCGCCGAGCAGGCGGACATGTCGGCAGGATCGGTCCTGTACTACTTCCCGGCGCTGACCGACCTGCTGAAGGAGGTGCAGCACGAGGCGGTCGAGCGTTTCTGCGTCGAACGGGAACGGGCGGCCTCCGAGGAACCCGACCCCAGACGCAGGCTGCTCGGCATGATCCGCGCGGGCCTGCCGGCCGGCAGCGACGACGAACTGTGCGTCCTGCTGTACGAGCTGGGCACCTATGCCCGCAGGGACCCCGCCTACTCCGCCCAGCACATCCGCCTGTGCGAACGGCAGGTCACCCTGTACGCCTCCATCCTGGAGGCCGGGGCCGCGACGGGGGTCTTCACGCTGACCCGTGACGCCGCCACCCTCGCCCGCAACCTCGTCATGCTTGAGGACGGCCTCGGCCTGCACGTCACGCAGGCCGTACCCACCCTCGACGCCGGGCAGGCCGAGCGCCTGCTGCTGACCTACGCCGCCGACGTCACCGGCTGCGACCTGGAGAACCTGGAAGGACCTGAAGAACGATGACACGGGCGCGCGAACTCGGCCTGCCGCTGCCGGGCCGTACGGGGCCGGACAACGCGATCACCGACGTTCCCGGGGTCGAGGTCGGCCACACCACGCTGATCGAGGGGGAGTCGGTCCGCACCGGCGTGACCGCGCTGCTGCCACGCGGGCGCGCGGACTTCGAGGTGCCGTGCGCGGCGGGGTGGTTCTCGCTCAACGGCAACGGCGAGATGACGGGCACCTCCTGGCTCAGCGAGACCGGTTCCCTGCGGCTGCCCGTGCTCATCACCAACACCCACGCCGTCGGCACCTGCCACCGCGGGGTCATCGACTGGGTGGCCCGTGAGAAGCCCGAGGTCGCCGCCGAGTGGCTGCTGCCCGTGGTCGCCGAGACCTGGGACGGCTACCTCAACGACATCAACGGCCCCCACGTACGGCCCGAGCACGCCGTGGCCGCCATCGACGCGGCCCGCCCGGGACCGGTCGCCGAGGGCTCGGTCGGCGGCGGCACCGGGATGAACTGCTACGGCTTCAAGGGCGGCAACGGCACCTCCTCCCGGCTGGTCGACTACGGGGCCGACACCTACACGGTCGGGGCGTTCCTCCAGGCCAACTTCGGCGCCCGCAAGGAACTGACCGTCTGCGGCGTGCCCGTCGGCAGGTCGCTCACGGACGACGACCCCATGGACGGGCACGACTCCCCGGCGGGGGCGGGCTCCGTCATCGTCGTCGTCGCCACGGACGCGCCGCTGCTGCCGCTGCAGTGCACCGCGCTGGCCCGCAGGGTCCCGCTGGGCCTCGCCCGTACCGGGACCACCGGCTCGCACTTCTCCGGAGACATCTTCCTGGCCTTCTCGACCGGCAACCCCGGCGCGCTGACCTCGGGCTTCCCCGGGGAGGAACCGGTCTACGAGAGCATGCGGTTCATCCCGTGGAGCCGGCTCGACGTCTTCTACGAGGCCGTCGTCGAGGCCGTCGAGGAGGCCGTGCTCAACGCCCTCCTGGGCGCCGAGACCATGATCGGCCGTGAGGGGCGCCGCTCCCCCGCCATCCCCGTCGCCCGGCTTCTCGACCTGCTCGGCACCCAGGTGTCGTCCGCGAATCGCGTGGAGTGAGGGCCGGTAGGCTCCTGCCCATGCCGGGTGACAGACAACGTGACGGATCGCGTAACCACGGTGCCCGCGCGGGCCGGGGCACGCGTCCGGCGAGCGGCGCCGTGGGGGTGCACAGCCGCGGCGACCGGTTCCAGACGTGGCAGGCGTTGCTGACCAACCGGAACAAGCGGCAGAAGCTCGGCGAGTTCCTCATCCACGGGGTCCGCCCGATCACGCTCGCGGTCGAGCACGGCTGGCCGCTGCGCTGTCTGCTCTACCCACACGGTCAGCACCTGTCGGCGTGGGCGGAGGGCCTCATCCGTGACAGCGGGGTCCGTTCGGTGCCGGTGGCCCCGGAACTGCTGCTCGAACTCGGAGAACGAGAGTCGGCGGCGCCGGAGCTCGTGGCCGTCGGCGCGCTGCGGCCGGACGACCTGGGGCGCCTGCCCCAGGGGCACGACCTGCTGGGAGTTGCCTTCGACCGTCCGACGAGCCCGGGCAACATCGGGACGCTGACCCGTTCAGCGGACGCGTTCGGCGCCTCGGGGATGATCATCACCGGCCACGCCGCGGACGTCTACGACCCGAAGACCGTGCGCGCCAGCACAGGATCGATCTTCAGGCTGCCGGTGGTCAGGGCTCCCGGCGTCAACGAGGTGCTCGAATGGGTGGAGTCCCTGCGCGGGCGGGGCACCCCGGTCAAGATCGTCGGGACCGACGAGACCGGCGGGACCTCCGTACAGGACTGTGACCTGACGGGCCCGGTCCTGCTGGTGGTGGGCAACGAGACCGTCGGGATGAGCGCCCGCTGGCGCGAGGCCTGCGACGAGATCGTCAGGATTCCGATCGGGGGTGCCGCCAGCTCACTCAACGCGGCCTCCGCGGGGACCCTGATGCTCTACGAGGCCGCCCGGCAGCGCGGGTTCCCCACGGCCAGGGACTGACGTGAGACCGCCTGTGCTCTCAGCGGAAAGGCGTCGGAGAAGGGGGCGGGAGTGACGGGCTACCGTCATGTGGTCGCCAAGGACGACTACACGGATCTCGCGAGCGGCACCGTCCTGCGCTCGGCCCCGGGATTCCCGGCCTTTCCCGTCAGGTTGGTCTCGGAGATCTTCCTGCGCGCCCTGGAACTGCGCGGCGGTGACGCCCCGGCGGTGATCTGGGACCCCTGCTGCGGGAGCGGCTATCTGCTCACCGTTCTCGGGCTGCTGCACCGGCGTGAGGTCTCCTCGCTGGTCGCCTCGGACGTCGCGGAGAACGCGCTGGTGCTCGCCCGGGAGAATCTGGCCCTGGTCGATCCTGAGGCCATGGAACGCCGGGCGAGGGTGCTTGAGGAGCGAGCCGGACGCTTCGGCAAGCCCGGCTACCTGGACGCGGCGGCGAGCGCGCGGCGCCTGGGCGGACGGCTCACCAGGGAGGGTGGGGCGCTGCCCACCACGGTCAGCCGGGCGGACGTGTTCCGGCCGGCCGAGCTCGCTGCCGTCGTCTCCACGGCCGCGCCCGACATCGTGATCACCGACGTCCCCTACGAGGAGCAGACCAGCTGGATCGGCGGCACCGGGGTGCCGGAGATGCTGGGTTCCCTGGCCTCCGTCCTCGGCGGCGGATCGGTCATCGCGGTCACGGCCAAGGGGCGCCGGGTCCCGGTCGGGGACGTCGCGCGCCCACGGGTCTCCTTCCGTGTCGGCAACCGCTCAACCGTGCTCCTGAAGGCGGCCGACCTCTCCGCCGGTTAACGGGAATCTCCGAGGCCGCAGGGCCGGACACCACCTACGCTTGAGGCCATGGCGACGCAGTTGACCCCTGGGCAGAGGACGAGACGATTCAAGAACGAGACCCGGCTCGGCCTGGTGCGCAGGGCCCGGCGGATGGACCGGGTGCTCATGGAGACCTACCCCGACGCCCACTGTGAGCTCGACTTCAACAGCCCGTTCGAGCTCCTGATCGCCACGGTCATGTCGGCGCAGACGACCGACGTCCGCGTGAACATGGTGACGCCCACGCTCTTCGCGAAGTATCCGACCCCCGAGGACCTCGCGGCGGCCGACCCGGAGGACGTCGAGGAGATCATCAAGTCCACCGGGTTCTTCCGGGCCAAGACGAAGTCGATCATCGGACTGTCGATCGCGCTGCGCGACGAATTCGGCGGCGAGGTGCCCAGGACCCTCGAACAGATGGTCACCCTGCCCGGTGTGGGCCGCAAAACGGCCAACGTGGTCCTCGGGAACGCGCGTGACCCCAAGACGGGAGAACCGTTCGGGGTGACGGGCCTGACCGTGGACACCCACTTCCAGCGGCTCGTGCGGCGCTTCGGATGGACCGAGGAGACCGACCCCGTCAAGATCGAGCACATCGTCGGCGAGCTCATCCCGAAGCGGGAGTGGACGATGGCCTCCCACCGCCTGATCTGGCACGGCCGCCGCGTCTGCCACGCCCGCAAACCCGCCTGCGGCGCCTGCCCCCTGGTCGCCCTCTGTCCCTCGTACGGCACCGGCCCGACCGACCCCGTCGAGGCCGCGAAACTGGTCCGTTCCGGCCCTCTTCCCTGACATGACCGGATCGTCGGGAAGCACGAGGCCGTACGGCGTGTTGCAGAGACCGGAACAGACCGGAGGTGTGCCCGTGGAAGTGCCCGGCTGGTTGGAGACGCTCGCCGAACGGGTCGCGAGGAAACCGGTTCCCCTGGCCATGCGCCCGCCGGAGACCGGCGGCCGTCACGCCGCGGTGCTCATGCTGTTCGGCGAGGGGCCGCTCGGCCCCGACGTGCTCCTGATCCAGCGCAGCTCACGCGGGCGCAGACACGCGGGACAGCCCGC
Organism: Streptosporangium sp. NPDC020072; assembly: GCF_040631445.1. Classification (NCBI taxonomy): domain Bacteria; kingdom Bacillati; phylum Actinomycetota; class Actinomycetes; order Streptosporangiales; family Streptosporangiaceae; genus Streptosporangium; species Streptosporangium sp. NPDC020072. The sequence continues at coordinate 204,796 of NZ_JBEYAB010000007.1, forward strand.
CTTCCCCGGCGGCGGGATCGACCCGGACGACGGCGGTCCGGTCGCCGCGGCGCTGCGTGAGGCCCGCGAGGAGACCGGGCTCGACCCGGCGGGCGTCCACGTCGTCGGCACCATGCCCGAGCTGTACATCTGGCGCAGCGACAACCGGGTCACCCCCGTCGTCGGCTGGTGGCACACCCCCTCCGTGGTGCACGCGGCCTCGCCGAACGAGGTCGAGTCGGTGGAACGGGTCCCGCTGTCCGAACTGACCGACCCGGCCAACCGCGTCACCCTGCGTCACCCGAGCGGCTTCGCCGGCCCGGCCTTCCGGGTCCGCGGGCTGCTGGTGTGGGGCTTCACCGCCGGGGTGCTCGACGGGGTGCTCGCCGGCTCCGCCTTCGAACGCCCCTGGGACAGGTCACGGGTCGAGGACATGCCTCCCGACGTCGTCAACCTCGCCGCCCGCTGACCCCTCCCAGCCGCCCCCCTCGATCTCACGCCCGGTGGACAGGGCCAGCCCGAGACGCGCCCACTCGGCCACGTCCTCGCAGGGGTCCCCGGTCAACCGTTCGAGTACGGCCAGGCCCGCCGGGTCCGGCGGAGCACCGATGATCTTCGGGAGTGCGTGGGCGACGCCGTACCTGACCCTGGAGTCCTCGTGCTCGCTCAGCGTGACCACCGAGGGCAGCGCGCGGCCGTCCCGTAGGTGACCGAAGGCGATCAGCACCGAGTAGAGCACCATGCAGTCGTCCTCGGCGGCGGCCAGGAAGCGCAGAACCGGCAGACTTCGGTCGACGAACGGCAATCTGCCGAGGATGTCCACCCCGAGCATCCGCTCGGTGGCCGTGTTGCCCGCGCACAGTCGTCTGGCCGCGGTGAAGGTCTCCAGATCGCCCCGTTCGTGCAGCATGGCGATGGCTTTCCAGCGGATCGTGCCGTCCTGGTCCCTGTCCCGCAGCGCGGTCTCGATGAGCGTTTCCACAGCCGGCGACCCCCCGATCGTTGCCATACGGCCCACGATAACGGCCGGGACCTCCGGCAAGGGGTGCACGCGCGGGCCAAGGGCTGGATACCGTTAAGGGGTGCGTGGTGATCTCCTCGACCTTATCCTGATCGCCCTTATGGTGGCCTTCGCGGTGTCGGGGTACCGTCAGGGGTTCATCATCGGGTCCCTCAGCTTCATCGGATTCGTCGGCGGTGCCCTGCTGGGCATGTTCATCGCCCCTCCCATCGCCGGGGCCATAGTCGACGGCGACACCGAGCGGGCGCTGCTCGCCATCGTCATCGTCTTCCTCGCCGCGACGATCGGGCAGTTCGCCTCCTCCACGATCGGCGCGGTGGTCCGCAGTCACGTCACCTGGGAACCGGCCAAGGTGGTCGACGCGGTCGGCGGCACCTTCGCCAGCGCCTTCTCCGTGCTGGTCATCGCCTGGCTGATCGGCTCACTGATCGCCTCCTCGCCGTTCACGCTGCTCAGCGAGCAGATCAACGGCTCTCTGCTGATCAGTACGGTCGACCAGGCGTTGCCTCCCGCGGCCAAGGACTTCCAGAAGCCGTTCAAGCGCTTCATCGACACCTCGGGCTTCCCGAAGGTGTTCGGCGCCATCGGCGGCAACCAGCTCGTCGAGGTCCCGCCCCCGGACCAGAGCGTGGCCAAGGGAGTCCAGCTCAAGCGGGCCCGCCGGGGCATCGTCAAGGTCCAGGGCGTGGCCACCAGCTGCCGCAGGCACATCGAGGGCACCGGGTTCGTCTTCTCGCAGAACAGGGTGATGACCAACGCCCACGTGGTCGCCGGGGTCGACCAGGAGCTGGAGGTCACCGACTACCTCAACAACAACCACCCGGCCAGGGTCGTGCTCTACAACCCCGACCGGGACATCGCCGTCCTGTACGTCCCCGGCCTCAACATGCCGGTGCTGCGCTTCGACGGCACCGCGACGATGGGCGACGACGCCATCATCGCGGGCTTCCCCCACGGTCAGGGCTTCACCCTCGCCGAGGCCCGCATCAGGGTGAAACAGCGTGCCAAGGGCCCCGACATCTACGAGCGCAAGACCGTCGTCCGCGACATCTACTCCATCCGCGGCTCGGTCATCCAGGGCAACTCGGGCGGCCCGCTGCTCACCCCCGACGGCCGGGTGTACGGGGTCGTCTTCGCGGCGGCCCTCGACCAACAGGAGACCGGCTTCGCACTGACGGCGGCCGAGGTCTCCCCGGACGCCGAGGACGGCTCCAAGCTGTTCAACCAGGTCAGCACCCAGGAGTGCGACCGTAACGGCTGAGTCTCTTTGCTCCGCCTGGCTGTGTCTTTTTGCGACGCCTGGCGGCGTCGCGGGCTTGGGCGCTTCGGGTCGGTGCTTTCCCTCGTCTCTGCGTCGCTTCGCTCCTGCGTTCCTCAGTCCAAGCACCGACGCGCCCAAGCCGTGTCTCTTTGCGACGCCTGGCGGCGTCGCGGGTTCGGGCGCCTCAGGCCAACGCTTTCCCTCGTCGTTCGTCCGCTTCGCTCCCTCACTCCTCAGTCCAAGCGCCGGCGCGCCCGAACCGAAACCCCTCACACTTAGCGCCGGTACCCCGAACCCTTCACTCCTGGCACCGAGAGTTTCCTAAGCCGGGTCAGAGAAGGTGCTTGATGGTGCTTATGGCCTCTTCTGGGGTTTTTGGGGTTTCTGCTAGGGATTGGGCTGCTTGGGCTAGTTTTTTGTATGGCGGGCCGTACGGGGAGATTCTGGTGGCTCCACGGGTGAACAGGGCGGCGGCGCCGCGGGGGTTGCCTCGCTGGAGGTGGGTGAGCCCGACGCAGATCTGCGCCAGGCCCTGCCACAGCTCGCGTTCCTCCTGAGGGGAGGTCTTCCAGCGGCCTTCGAGCACCTCGTGCGCGTGGAAGGGCCTGCCCTCGCCGAGCAGCCTGCGTGCCTCGTGGAGCGCCTCGGCGGCGTCCGGCGCGTAGTCGTCGGGGACACGCTCCACACCCTGCGCGTCGTGCGGCAGGGGACGGCCGAAGGCGTCCCTGGGGCGGCGGTTGCGCGGCCTGCCCTCGGGGTCGCGGTCTCTGGGGATCGGATGGTCCGTCATCGGTCGAGATCCGCGTCCGCGAGCCAGGACAGGAGTTCGGCGTCGAACTCCTCTGGCCGTTCCTCGTGCGGGAAGTGCCCGGCCCCCTCGATCAGCCGCCACCGGTAGGACCCGGTCACGTGGCGACTCGATCCCTGGGCGGTACGCGGCAGGGTGTGCGGATCGAGCGCGCCGTGGACCTGGAGCGTGGGCGCGTGGACCTCACCGCGCATGATCCTGGCGTAGCGCAGGCCGTCGGGACGGAGCTGGGAGCGGGCGAACCACCGGTGGTACTCCAGCGCGCAGTGCGCCACGGTCGGGATGCGGAACGCCTCGCGGTAGGTCCGTGCGACCTCGGCCTCCGGCCAGCCGGGCCCCGACCACTCGTCGAGCATCCGCCCGACCAGCGCGCCGTCCTTCGCGGTGAGCCGCCACTCCGGCAGGAAGGGCAGCTGGAAGCCCAGCGCGTAGGCGCTCGCCCTGATCTGGCGGAGGGAACCGGTCAGCAGGGCGGAGCGGAGCCTGAGCGGGTGCGGCGCCGCGACCGGGACCAGCCTCAGGACCGACTTCGGGTCCCGGACGGCCATGGTCCAGCCCAGCAGCCCGCCCCAGTCGTGACCGACGACGGTCGCGCCGCTCTCGCCGAGAGCCCTGATCAGCCCGGCCGCGTCACCGGCCAGGGTCGGCAGGTCGTAGCCACGTGGTGGCTTGTCGCTGGCGCCGTACCCCCGCAGGTCGACGGCGACGGCGCGGTAGCCCGCGGCGGGCAGTGAGACGAGCTGGTGGCGCCAGGTCCACCAGAACTGCGGGAAACCGTGCAGCAGCAGGACGAGTGGGCCCTCACCGGCCTCGACCACGTGGAAGCGGGTGCCCCCCGCGTGGACCGAGCGATGGGTCCACGGGCCCTCGATCCTGACCAGGGACTCGTCCGGCTCGTTCACTGGTCCGGACTCACCGGTTCGCGGTGGGAACCGACCTGCCCGGCGCCCTGCGGGGCGGGGGCGGCGGCGAGGCCGGTCTCCGGCTCGCCTCCCTTGAGGTTCTTGAGCGAGCGCATGGTCCGTCGCATTCCGGTCAGGCCCTTGAGCCTGCGCACCCCGAACAGGACCAGCAGGGCCGCGACGACCAGGTAGAACACCGTGACGATGGTGAAGGCGAGCCAGTCCCACACGCCCAGGGCGACCAGGCCGTACGCGATGGCGAAGGAGGCCAGGATCAGGCACAGGTGGGCCATGAACGCGGCGGCGCCGAAGAGTCCGGCGGCCGTGCCCACCCGCTTGGCGTCGAACCTCAGCTCGGCCTTGGCCAGTTCGATCTCGGCGCGGACCAGGGTGGAGATGTGGTCGGTCGCGTTGGCGACGAGCAGGCCGAGCGACTCCTCCTGTGGTTCTGCGGACAGTGGCTCCGCGGCCGGGTTGTGTGTCATGAAGGATCTCCTATCGAGCGCCGGTGTCCATCATCATCCTGTGCGCCGGCGCGCTTGCGCACGCGTAGCCGGAGCAGGATCGCCGCCAGGACCGACGAGATGAGGCTCGCCGCGAGCACACCTGTGGTCACCGCGTTCACCCGTCCCGGATCGTCCCCGTATGCCAGGCCGCCGATGAGCAGCGACACGGTGAAGCCGATCCCGGCCAGCGTCGAGACGGCCGCCATGTCCCGCCAGTGCAGCTCCTCGGACAGTCTCGCCAGGCCGAGCCGTACGGCCAGCCACGCCCCGCCGAAGACGCCGAGGAACTTACCGACGACCAGCCCTGCGATCACGCCGAGCACCACGCGGTCGGTGAACATCGTGCCCAGCGCCTCCGGGGCGAGCGTCACCCCGGCGGACATGAACGCGAACACGGGCACGACGAACCCGGCCGACAGGGGGCGCAGGCGGTGGGCGGCCAGTTCGGCGGGGGAGTTCTCCTCGCCGGGATCGTTACGCACACGGGTCATCAGACCGAGGGCTACCCCGGCGACGGTCGCGTGAACACCGCTGATCTCCACGAGGTACCAGGCGGCCAGGGCGAGGGGGAGATAGATCCACGGGCCGCGGACCCGCTTGGCCTGGAGCAGGCCGTACAGGGCGATGACGGCGATTCCGGCGGCCAGGGCGAGGAGGTTGAGGTGGTTGGTGAAGAAGACGGCGATCACGGCGATGGCACCGAGGTCGTCGACCACCGCGCAGGTCAGCAGGAAGGCGCGTAGCGCCGGGGGCATCGCGCTGGCCGTCACGGCGAGCACCGCGAGCGCGAAGGCGATGTCGGTCGCGGTGGGTACGGCCCAGCCCTGTCCGGCCCCGGGAGCCCCCCAGCTCACCGCCAGGTAGACCAGCACGGGGACGACCATCCCGGCGATCGACGCGAGGATGGGCAATGCGGCCTTGCGGAGGTTGGACAGCTCGCCGTGGACGAACTCCTCCTTGACCTCGATGCCGGCCACGAAGAAGAAGATCGTGAGCAGGCCGTTCTGGACCCATTCGCGGAGGTTGAGGTCCAGGTGGAGAGAGGCGGGGCCGAACGTCGTCTCGCGCAGCGCCTCATACGAGCCGGTGGACACATTCGCCCAGATCAGCGCGACGACCGTGGCGGCCAGCATGATGACGCCGCCGACCGTCTCCGTCCTCAGCGCCTCGGCGAGCGTGCGGGAGTGGTGGATGGTGGGCCTGAACGGCCAGATTTCGGCAACGCGACGCATGCGACCTCCGGGGAGTACAGGCAGGGCCGGTTCCCTCCCTGGCCGACCAGACTTCCCGGCACACCTGATCGCCAGCCTACAGAAGGCCGACGAATGGGATTCGCAGTACCTCAGTGTCGCATATCACTCATGATGGGCGGTCGCGCCCTCGGTCGCCCTCGCCTTGTGGGCGGCGACATCGAGGGGCGCGAACCGGGAGCCATCATCTGTCTCGCTCTTCATCCGCGCGCCGCGCCTGTGGCGGGGTGACCGCCCACGGCGCCCGAGATGGTCCTCAGTCCTCGCTCTTGGCGCTGGGCAGCTTCTCGGAGATGAGGTTCATCACCGTGCTGTCGGCCAGCGTGGTGACATCACCGATGCTGCGGTTCTCCGCGACGTCGCGCAGCAGACGCCGCATGATCTTGCCGGAACGGGTCTTCGGCAGCTCGGGGACGACCAGGATCTGGCGCGGCTTGGCGATCGGGCCCAGCGTCTTGGCCACGTGGTTGCGCAGCTCGGCCGCGATGTCCGCGCTCTCCTCCACGCTGCCGCGCAGGATCACGAACGAGACGATCGCCTGGCCGGTGACCGGGTCGGTCGCGCCGACGACCGCGGCCTCGGCGACCTTCGGGTGCGAGACCAGGGCCGACTCGACCTCGGTGGTCGAGATGTTGTGACCGGAGACGAGCATGACGTCGTCGACCCGGCCGAGGAGCCAGATGTCGCCGTCGGCGTCCCTCTTGGCGCCGTCGCCCGCGAAGTACATGCCCTCGAAGCGGGACCAGTAGGTGTCGATGTAGCGCTGGTCGTCGCCCCAGATCGTACGGAGCATGGAGGGCCACGGGTCACGGATGGCCAGGTAGCCGCCTCCGCCGTTGCCGACGCTGTTGCCCTGGTCGTCGACCACGTCGGCGGTGATGCCCGGCAGCGGGCGCATGGCCGCACCCGGCTTGGCGCTGGTCACACCGGGCAGCGGGCTGATCATGATCGCGCCGGTCTCGGTCTGCCACCAGGTGTCCACGACCGGGGTGCGGTTGCCGCCGATGTGCTCGCGGTACCAGACGTAGGCCTCGGGGTTGATCGGCTCACCGACGCTGCCCAGGACGCGCAGGGACGACATGTCGAACTTGGCGGGGATGTCGTCGCCCCACTTCATGAACGTGCGGATCGCGGTGGGCGCGGTGTAGAGGATCGTGACGCCGTACTTCTGCACGACCTCCCAGAACCGGCCCCGGTGCGGGGTGTCGGGGGTGCCCTCGTAGATGACGCTGGTGGCGCCGTTGGCGAGCGGGCCGTACACGATGTAGGAGTGGCCGGTCACCCAGCCGATGTCGGCGGTGCACCAGTAGACGTCGGTCTCCGGCTTGAGGTCGAAGACGGAGTAGTGGGTGTAGGCCGTCTGGGTGAGGTAGCCGCCCGTGGTGTGCAGGATGCCCTTGGGCCTGCCGGTGGTGCCGCTGGTGTAGAGGATGTAGAGCGGGTGCTCGGCGTCGTGCGGCTGCGCCTCGTGGGTCTCGGACTGGCGCTCGACGAGGTCATGCCACCAGATGTCCTTGTCCGTCTGCTCGACCTCCTGGCCGGTCCGGCGGACGACCACGACGTGCTCGATGCCGGGGCACTCCTTGACGGCCTCGTCGACGGTCGGCTTCAGGGCGCTGGGCGCGCCACGGCGGTAGCCGCCGTCGGCGGTGACCACGACCTTGGCGTCGGCGTCCTTGATCCTGCCGCTGAGGGCGGTGGCGGAGAAGCCGCCGAACACCACGGAGTGGATGGCGCCGATGCGGGCGCAGGCGAGCATCGTGATCGGCAGCTCGGGGATCATCGGCAGGTAGACGGCCACCCGGTCACCCTTGCCGACCCCCAGCTCCTGCAGGGCGTTGGCCGTCTTGGCGACCTCCCGCTGCAGGTCGGCATAGGTGATCGTACGGCTGTCGCCCTCGGGCTCGCCCTCCCAGTGGTAGGCGATCTTGTCGCCGTTGCCCGCCTCGACGTGCCGGTCCACACAGTTGTAGGCGACGTTCAGCTCCCCGCCGACGAACCACTTGGCGAAGGGCGCGTTCCACTCAAGGGTGTTGTCCCAGCGCTTGGACCAGGTCAGCCGGTCGGCCTGCTTGTCCCAGAACGCCAGACGGTCACGCGCGGCCTCCTCGTAAGCCTCTGCGGTCACGTTCGCGGACGCGGCCAGCTCGGCAGGAGGGGCGAACCGCCGGGTCTCGTTCAGCAGGTTTGACAGCGTCTCCTGGGTCTCACGCGACTCGGAACCAGGGGTCTCCGGGGCCACTGCACACTCCTTATACGTACTGCTCGTCTACTGTTCGTGTTCCACTTCACCAGGCCAGAGGTGCCCGCCACAAGAGGTCTAGACTGGTCTGTACCAATCGGTGATAGCGGTCCGTACGGTTCACAGGCGCCTTAACACCGGATAACAACCGCAGCGGAAACGTTGCTCTTTTGTCATCGTAAGAATGTAGATGACGCTATTCGGCAGCCTTTAGCGGGGGGCCGTACTGAGCGTCTCCCGCCCCCGGAGGTCCCGTACTTACGGGCTGTCCGTAAGGACGGGGCGTGTCCGCCTCCCGGCACCCGGCCGCTATGGTCGGGGAGCGTGAGCGACCCATTGGCTGTCATCGCGGAGATGCCGGGAGTGCCCGAGGCCGTCGCCGAGGCGCGCAAGGCCGTCGACCGGCTCTACGGCCACCGTGTGCTGCGGCGCAAGAGTCCCGAGGTCTCCGCCAGGTCGGCGCTGCGCGGCGCCCGCGCGTCCGCCGCCCTCGACGGCGTCGACGTCCCGCTGGAAGCCGTCCCCGAGACCGCCGACCCGGTCGTCCAGGGCGCGCTACGCGTCTCGGCCGAGCTGGGACGACTCGGCGCGACCTGGCGTACGGCACCCCGCCAGGTGCTGGCGAGGCTGCACACCCTCGCCGCGTCGGGACAGGGCGACGACCTGGGCCGCCCCCGGTCCTCCACGACGGCGCCCGACCCGCTCGGCCTGGGCGCCGCTCCCGGGCCCGAGGAGACAGTGGCCCGGGTGGACGGTCTGGTCGGCCTCCTGACCGGCCCGACCTCGGCACCCGCCCTGGTGCTGGCCGCCGTCGTCCACGCGGAGCTGGCGGTGCTGCGGCCGTTCGGATCGGCCGACGGGGTGATCGCCAGAGCGGCGGAGCGTCTGACGCTGGTCGAGTACGGCCTCGACCCCAAGTCGCTGGCGGTCGTGGAGGTCGGTCACCTCGAACTCGGAGCCGCCTACCCGCGGGGCCTGCGGGCCTACCTGAGCGGGACGCCGGACGGGATGGCGACGTGGGTACGGCACTGCGCGGACGCGGTCGTCCTCGGGGTGCGTGAGACCACGGCGATCTGTGAGGCCATGCAGCGCGGTTGAGGTGTCCTTGCGGCCTTTCGCCGACGCGCCTTTCGGACACAGCAGACGGCGCCCCTGGTCATGGGGCGCCGTCGCTAACACGACGCCACCGGGTTACCAAGCGTGCACCTGTCTATCGTCGGAACGGGTCGAGACCCGTACTCGACGTGCCTCCCGCGGCTCGGCGGCACGTGGGTACCCGGCGGTTCGTGCTCGGACAACTCGGACAAGTGGTCCGTGCACCCTTTGTATGACGGATTCGGGCTGTTGGGAACCCCTTGGGGTGGGTCCTTTACCGAACATGGGACATTTATGGACAAATCGCCCATGTAGGGCGCCTGGTGTGCCGGGCGATCTTCGTGACCTCTGGCTGCCGGTCACGCTGTGTGATCGAAAACGGGCCTATTAGGGACGCGCCCGATTGGCCGCTATGCCTATGCGAGATCGTTACATTGAAAAAAACTAGCGGAAACTGCAGATTGCTCCTCGACGAAACTCAACTTGATCGGGCAGCATGAGGTGGTATCTCCACAAAGTGGAGAGACCACGCACGCTTGGGCATGCAATGTCCTTGCCATGCCCTGGTCAACCGTTGAGGCTTTCTTCTGAAACGGGACCGGCTCTACCCCCCCAGAGCCGGACCGGTTGGCGGCCCCCGCTCTCCCCCCCCGGCGGGGGTCGCCACTTTTTCTCCCACCCCGCGTACGGCGGTACGCGGAGGACGGCCGGGACGTTCCTTCGTGAGGCTCCGACCGGATCGACGAGGGCCGGGTCCCTGGGTTCTTCTCGTCTCGCGACTTGACCGCGCCCCGCCTTCCGGTCTGGTCGTGTCCTGCCTTCCGGCTGTGTCTCACCGCCTGCTCCTGTCCCGTCCTTGTTCCCTGCCGTATCTCACCGTCTGGTCGCGTCCTGTCGGCCGGTTGTCCACAGGCGGGACCGTCCCTCTCGGGTTTTCCACAGAACGGCGTTCGGTGCCGTCGAGGGGAGGGCGTTTGGCGGAAAGTGGGCTTCCCGCATCCCAGGGAGGCACCATTGGACCGTCCGTTGGTCATCACCGAGGACCACGATCTGCTCGACGACCTTCTCCGGGTCGCCGCCGCGGCGGGCGCCGAGCTCGACGTCGCCCACGCGCCCACGCACGCCAGGCCGTACTGGAACCGGGCCCCGCTCGTCGTGGTCGGCGGTGACATGGCCGACACGCTGGCGGCGACCAGGCCACCGCCCAGAGACCGCGTTCTGCTGGTCACCCGCGCTCCCGGCGATCCCGACGCGTGGCGCAGGTGCGTCGCCGTCGGTGCCCAGACGGTCCTGGAACTGCCCTCGGCCGAGCGGCGGCTGGTCGAGGAGTTCGCCGACGCCGTCGAGCCGGTTTCCAGGGCGGGGCCCGTGGTCTGCGTGGCGGGCGGGCGCGGCGGAGCCGGGGCCAGCGTCCTGGCGGCCTCCCTGGCGCTGACCGCCTCCCGGCGGCGCCTGCGCACCCTGCTCGTCGACGCCGACCCACTCGGTGGCGGACTCGACCTGCTCCTCGGTCAGGAGGAGGCGAAGGGCGCCCGCTGGCCGGACCTGGTCGCCCGCGAGGGCAGGATCAACGCCGCAGCGCTCCAGGCCGCCCTTCCCACGTTCGCGGAGCTCACCCTGCTCTCCTTCGGCAGGGGAGAGGTCGAAACCATCCCCGCGGAGGCGATGCGCTCGGTCCTTGAGGCGGGAATGCGCGGTTTCGACCTGGTCGTGGTCGATCTGCCGCGCCACTGCGACCACGCCGCCGCACAGGCGCTCGCCAGGGCGGCGGCGACCCTGCTGGTCGTCACCGCCGACGTGCGCGGTGTGCTGGCCGCGGCGCAGGCGCTGGCCCGGTTGCGCGAGCACACCACCGAGATACGGGCCGTCGTGCGGAGCGGCGTCCTGGACGACGACGTCGTCACCTCCTCCCTCCGCCTGCCGTCCGCCGGAGGCCTTGCCGACCAGCCCAGGCTCACCGCCGCCCTCAACCGGGGCGATCCGCCCCCGCTCGGCGGGCGGACCCCACTGGGGCGTTTCTGCGCGTCGTTCCTGAACTCGCTGCCCGAGGCCGAACGATGATCCGGGAGGTCACGGTCTCACCCGAGGTGGTCGAGGCTGTCCGGATACGCCTGGCCCGCGCCGGGACCGAGCCGAGCGCCGCCCACGTCGCGGCCGCCCTCAGGGCCGAGCGCGCGGTGCTCGGCGACGCGGAGATCCTGGCGGTGACCCGTGCCCTGTGCGCCGACCTGATCGGCGCCGGGCCCCTCGAACCGTTGCTGGCCGAGCCCGACGTGACCGACGTGCTGGTGAACGGCCCGGAGGAGGTGTGGGTCGACGACGGCAGGGGCCTGCGCCGTACATCCGTCGTCTTCCCCGACGAGGAGACGCTCCGGCGGCTCGCCCAGCGGCTGGCGGCGGCCGCGGGCAGGCGTCTCGACGACGCCTGCCCCTACGCCGACGCCCGTCTCGCCGGGGGCGTGCGGCTGCACGCGGTCCTGCCGCCCGTCGCCGCGGGAGGCACCTGCCTGTCCCTACGGCTTCCGCCACGCCGTACGTTCACCCTGCCCGACCTGGTCAGGGCGGGCACCGTCAGGGCCGAAGCCGTGCCCGTGCTCAGCGCCGTGGTCCGATCGAGACTCGCCTTCCTCGTCACGGGTGGGACGGGCACGGGAAAGACCACGCTGCTGTCGGCGTTGCTGTCCCTGGCCGATCCGGGAGACCGGCTGATGCTGGTCGAGGACTCGGCCGAGCTGCGTCCCCTCCACCCGCACGTCGTGCGGCTGGAGAGCCGCCCCGCCAACCTCGAAGGGGCCGGTGGCGTGTGCCTGCGCGATCTCGTGCGTCAGGCCCTGCGCATGCGTCCCGACCGTCTGGTCGTCGGCGAGGTCCGCGGTGCCGAGGTGGTCGACCTCCTCAGCGCCCTCAACACCGGCCACGAAGGCGGATGCGGCACACTGCACGCCAACACGGCGGCCGACGTCCCGCCCCGCCTCGAAGCCCTGGCCTGTGCCGCCGGCCTCAGCAGGGAGGCCGTCCACAGTCAGCTCGCCGCCGCGCTGGACGTCGTCGTCCACCTCGTCCGAGACCACACCGACGGGCGCCGCCGGGTGGCCGAGATATGCGTGATGGTCCGGCGTCCCTCCGGGCTGGTCGAGGTCGAGCCCGCCCTCACCTTCTCTTCCGACGGCCGGACGACCACGGGGCCGGGGCTGCCCGTTCTCACGGCCCGTGCTCCCGGTGTGCCCCACTCGCCCGTCCTGGCTCTGACGCGGGGAGAGACCCGGCCGCCGGAGGCGGGCCGCCGGTCGCGCGAAGAGCCTCCCGAGGCCGTGGGCGGCCGAGCCGGTCCTCCATCCGCCGTACGGATCGGTGGAAGAGCCCGTGCGCATGGGGCGCCGCCATGACGGTGGCGGCCGTGCTGCTGGCCGCTCTGTCGGGGTGGCTGTGGACCGGCGCAGATCAGGCGACCGCCCGCCTGCTCCGGGCGGGGAGCGATCGGCGTCGTCCGGCCGGGCGTTCGCGCCGACCGGGTTCGCCGCTCGGTCTTCTCCTGGACTCTCTGCCGTCGAGACGCGCGAGGGCCTGGCGGATCGCGTCGATCGAACTGTGCCGTGGCCTCGCCGCCGAACTGACGGCGGGGCGGACCGCCGGAGAGGCGCTGGCCCGCGCCGTGTCGGCCACCGATCTTCCCGATCCCGCGGTGGCGCGTCCTCTGGCCGCGGTCGCGAGAGACGGCGGCGACGTTCCCTCCGCTCTGCTGGCCGTCGCTCCCGAACAGGGCGGAGAGGCATTCCACGACCTGGCGGCCTGCTGGCGGGTGAGCACGACGACCGGGGCGGCCCTGTCCGTCCTGGTCGACCGTGTGGCCGCCTCGCTCGGGGAGGCACGGTCCCACCGTCAGGATCTCGCCGCCCAACTCGCCGGTGCCCGGGCCACCGCCCGCCTGCTGGCCTTCCTGCCCGCGCTCGGGTTGCTGATGGCGACCGGGCTCGGCATGGATCCTCTGGGCTTCCTGTTCGGAGGTCCCGCCGGTGCGGGGTGCCTCCTGGCCGGTCTGGCCCTCGACGGTTGCGGCCTGTGGTGGACGAACCGCCTCGTCGCCCGTGCCCAGCGTTTCTGATCCCGAGGCTGTCGCAGGGCGTCGGCCTCGGTGCCGGTTCGTCGCCTGTGTCCGGCGTTCCTGATCCCTGCCGCGTTTTGGAGGTGTCCTTTGTTCCCTGCCTCTTCCGCCTTCGCCGGACCACCACGGCGGCCGGAGTGATCCTTGTGCTGGCCGTCGTCCTCGCCGGGACCGCCGGATGGCTGTGGACGTCGCCCGAGGGTCCCGCGGATCGGGTCCACCGGGCCCTGCGAGCTCCTTCGAGTCCGTCCTCTCCGCCGCCTTTCTCTTCACGGCCCGCCGTACGGGGCTCACCTGTCACGGAGCGGGTCTGGACACCGTCCTTGGCCCCCGCCTCAGGAGGGTGGTCCTCGGCTTCCGCCTCAGGGAGACGGCGACGGCCGGAGCGTAAAGAGGTGGTGCTCTGCGCGATCGTCGGCCTGACGGCGTTCCTCGCGCTCGGGGGCGCCACCGGGTTCGTCGCCGGCGTGACCGGTTTCGCGATCGCGCTGGAGGCCGCACGAAGGCGGCAGCCGTCCTGGCTCCGTCAGGAGCGCGACCACGTGATGACCGACCTGCCCCTCGCGGTCGACCTCATGGTCGCCTGCCTGCGCGCCGGACAGCCGATCGCCGGTGCCGTCGACATGACGGCCGGAGCGCTCGGTGGGCCGCTCGGTGACCGGCTGGCGTGGGTGGGCGGGCAACTGAGGCTGGGAGCCGCTCCTGAGGAGGCCTGGCGGGCGCTGTCGGCCGAGGGACCGCTGGCCGCGCTGGCGCGGACGATGAGCCGCGCCACGCTCAGCGGCGCGCCCGTGGCCGACGTTCTCACCAGGCTGGCCGACGACGCCCGCGAGGAGGCCCGTTCCGCCGCCTCGGCCGCTGCCAGGAGGGTCGGTGTTCAGGTCGTCGCCCCGCTGGGGCTCTGCTTCCTGCCCGCCTTCGTCTGCCTGGGCATCGTTCCCGTCGTGGCGGGCCTCGCCGGTGACGTGCTGTTTCCCTGAATCCCCCGATGTTTTCCACAGGGCGCGCTCGCGTCCCCGAGTTATCCACAGAACGCTGTTCGCGGCCTCGGAGCCCGGTCCTCATCGAGAAAGCTGACCTTGACCGGCGCTGGGTGCCCGCCCGGCGACAACCCCGACGACCCTCCCAGGAGGAAACGATGTCCCCGATGGTGTCCCCATCATCCACCGGCTGTGGCCGCCCCAGGCTGAGGCGGTGGCTTCACGACCGTTGGGCCCGGCTGACCATGCTCACCGGCCGCGACAGAGGCATGTCCACCGCTGAGTACGCCGTCGGCACGATCGCCGCCTGCGCCTTCGCGATGCTCCTTTTCAAGGTGGTGACCAGCCCCGAGGTCCGGCAGATGATCAGCAATCTGATCAAGCGAGCGCTCAACGTGGCCGGATGACCCCCGTGAGATCCGCTGCGCCCCTCCGCCGATCGAGGGGGTCGGTGACCGCGGAGACCGCGGTCGCGCTTCCCGCCCTGGTCATTGTCCTGGCGGTCGCGCTGTGGGCGGTGACGACGGTGGGGGCGCGGCTTGAGTGCGTGGACGCGGCTCGGGCGGGTGCCAGGGCCGCGTCGCGAGGCGAGCCCCTGGAGCGGGTGCGAAGCGTCGTCCTGGCCGCGGCTCCGGCGGGGGCGCGGGTGACGGTGACCCGAGGAGCGGAGACCACCCGGGTGGAGGTGTCCGTGAACGTCGTTCCTGGCTGGGGCGCGTCGCTGCCCGGCGTCACCGTTCACGCGACCGCCGTCTCCATCACCGAGCCGGGTGTGGAACAGCCAGGTGGAACGCCGGAGTGAGGGGGGCCGAGCCCCGCGAGGCGAAGCCGGGGCGGGTCACACGGACGAGACGGCCACACGGTGAAGAAATCGTGGAAGACGGCGACCAGGCCACGGAGGAAGCACGAAGGAAGGACGGGGGACAGGCATGAGACGACGTGGGCCAGACGGGCGACAGACGAGAAAAGCGACAAGAAACGCTGAAACAGCAGCGGGCCCGACAGGCGGCTCGATAGGCACAACAAGCAGAACAGCGGGAAGACGGCGGGGAGCTGACCGGGGAGGGGCGACGATCTGGATGGCCGGGTTCATGACGTTGGTCCTCATGGCGATGGCCGTGATCATGCTCGCCGGAACGGTCAGGGTCGCCCGGCACCGCGCCATGAGCGCCGCGGATCTGAGCGCCCTCGCCGCCGCACGCCTGGCCTTCGCCGATCCACGACGCGCGTGCGCCCAGGCGGCCTCACTGGCCGAGGGCAACGGGGTGCGGCTCACCCGGTGCTCTGTCAACGGTCACGGGGTCGCCGACGTCCAGGTGACAGTACGGCTCCGCCTTCCCACGTTGGGCCCCCAAACGGTCACAGCCGTCGCCCGTGCCGGACCCGTCCAGCTCACCGTCCCCACAGGAGAGGCCGACGAAGCGGTGAGAGGCCCACCCCCGGAAAGACCCTCCCCTTCGCGAAGATCGGCTGCGCCCGTTCCGGCGGTGGATTCCGGGTCCTGACCGACCAGGTGGCTGCACGCGCCGGCCAGGTGCCGCGGTCGTCGGCTACGTGCCGGTGGCGGAGATCCCAGGGGGGTGGTCACCGTCGGCTGGCGACGTGAATTTCCCGGTGACCTGCCAAGACGTGCCCGCTCTTCACGCTAGGGTCTGTTCCTTGGATCTTCGCCGTGGTGAGGACCGGCCGGTCGTTCGTGTCGCGAGGGAAGGAGTCCGTAACGGTGCTGCGGGCGGTAAGGGCCTTCCCGGCGTTCACGGCAGGCGCGGAACCGGCGGAACGTCACCGTGGGTGAACCGGCATGGCGGTCGGCGTCTGGCCGACCACGATGGGCGCGAAGATCCGTGAAGCGAACCTGGGGCGACCCAGGGTGACCGCGCCGAACAGCCGGTCAGTAAGGAGAAGACCCATGTGGTGTCGAATGATTGCGAATGCCATGGCGGTTTGATCCTGATGTGTGACGCCGGATGCCCTGGCCAGACGGGCAGGGCATCGGTTACACCAAAAAACAGCGGAACCTCCCCTCCGGCCCCTCCTCTCCGATTCACTCGGCAGAAGGCGAAACGACTGCGCGGATCGCCTGTCTCCTCTCGGGAGCTGTCGCTGAACACCAACCTCATATCGCGGCCGGAGTGAAGAGCTGCCGACAGGGCGCTCCCCACACCACGGTTCGCCACGACGACTGACCCGAACCGGGGAGAGAACACCATGCATGATCAGCCGTGGACCGCTGTGCCCCGTCTGGTGGCCTTCGATCTGGAGGGGACCGGTGGCCAGGACAGGGAGCGGGAAGCGGTCCTGGAAGTGGCCGTCGTCCCGCTGGACGACGGGTGCCCTGACCTTTCGGGCGCCTACCACTCCGTGGTGAACCCCGGCCGCTACATCCCGCCCCACCGGTGGATCTCGCCCGGACTGACCAACGACCTGCTCGGGCTCGCCCCACCGCTGGAGCACATCCGCCCGGAGCTGGTGACCCGTTTGGGCGGTGCCGTCGTCGTCGGCCACAACGTACGTGTCGACGCGCGGCTGTTGGAGTTGTGCTGCCCCGGCATCCGCCTGGCCGGATTGATCGACACGCTCAAGCTCGCCCGGTTTGTTCACCCCCACAACCGGCGGCTGGGGCTGACGGCGCTGTTGGATCACTATGGGCTCACCGAGGAGGTGAACGGGCTGACCGGCAGTGTGCCGCACCGGGCGCTGTGGGACGCGGTGGGAGCCGCCCTGTTGCTGGGAAGTCTGCTGCGAGACATCCCGGGAGGCGTCGACTACACCTTCGCCCAACTGAACACGGCGGCAGGTTTGCCCGACGCGACCGGTGCCGAGGAGAGCAGGTCGCATGAGGACGACCGGTCACAGTTGTTCTAGGGGGCGTTCTTGTTCCAGGGAGCGTCCCGACACGCTCTGGCGGTGGTCCCATGAGGTATCGACGGGTGACCTGCCTCGGGCGTCGGCCTCCTGGCCGTTCTCGACCCGGCACGCATGGGCCGTCGGCCGTACGGCCCGTGGCGGCTTTTTCCAGCGGGCGGAGAGCCTCACGCGGCGCGGGAACGGGAGAGGTGAAGCTTCCCCGAGAAGTAATTCACATAAAAACGGTTATGTCGGAAATTTGATTTTATGAAGGGGGTTTTGTCAGGAACGCATTGACCTTCTCGCCTCGGCCTTCCCGAACTTCCCCTGCCCTCCACCGGGACTCGTGGGAGGTCTCCATCTCGCGGGGCTTAGCGGGACTTCGTCAGGCTTCGCGGAGCTTCATGAGGTTTTGCGGAGATTCATGAGGCTTTGCGGGGCTCGGGTCTCATCCTCACCTCAGCGGGTGCTCCTCGTCGATCACCATGTACACCCTGGAACCGTCTGCCGGGCCGAAACGAGGGCCAGAACGACGCCCAGAACGATGGACGGAAAGCATCGGAGAAGACAAGAGGGCGCCGATGACGAGAGCGCCGGTAGTGGAGGTTCGCGAAGCAGTAGGGAAGCGCCGGTTGGATGATCGGCCACCATGGAGATGAAACGTGTTCCCCGGAGTACGCGAAGTCGGCTCTCCGCAGTTCCATTGCCCGAAGAAAACGCCCGCACTCCATGAGCCGTTCTCTCACGTGATCGAGCCCTCATGTCGATTCCTGGCATCAGGCCCCCGTACCAGACCCCGTTACCGATCCCCATGCCGAGATCTCGTACGCGATTTCATGTGGAGCGACAGTGGAGGGATATACGAAACAGGCCTTCCGGCAGGCCCTCGGTCGACGGCCGGGAAACGGAATCAGGAGCCGACCGAGAGCAGAACGGCGAGCATGCGCAGGGCTCCCGCCTTGTCGAGAGGGTCGTTGCCGTTGCCGCACTTGGGAGACTGGATGCACGACGGGCAGCCCCGCTCGCACTCGCACGCCAGGATGGCCTCCCGAGTGGCCGTGAGCCAGTCGACGGCACGGGCGTAGCCACGCTCGGCGAAGCCCGCGCCCCCCTCGTGGCCGTCGTAGACGAAGACGGTGAGCAGGCCGGTGTCGGGGTGCAGTTCGGTCGAGACGCCGCCGATGTCCCAGCGGTCACAGGTCGCGAAGAGCGGCAGCAGGCCGATGGAGGCGTGTTCGGCCGCGTGCGCCGCCCCACCCAGGTCCAGGCCCTTCTGGGCCAGGGAGGCGGTCGCGGAGGCGGGCAGGGTCCACCAGACGGCCCGGGTGCGCAGGGTGCGCGCGGGAAGCTCAAGGGGTTCGTCGCCGAGCAGTTCGCCGCTCTGGGTGCGGCGTTTGACGTAGGAGACGACCTGGCGGGTCACCTCGACCGAGCCGAAGTGGAGTTCCCCCGGGCCGAGCGGGTGGGAGCGGAGCGACTCCAGGACGGAGATGTCGGTGACGTCCCTGGCGAAGGTCGTGTAGTCGGGGCTGCCCTCCTCCACGAGGGCGACCCCGGCGTCGAGGTCCAGCTCCTCCACCAGGAATGTCTCCCCCTGGTGGACGTAGACCGCGCCGGTGTGCACGGAGGTGTGCGCGGAGGCCTCGTCGACGGTGCCGAGCAGCCGCCCCGTCGACGCCTCGACGACCTGTACGGGGGGCCCGCCCGACCCCCTGATGTCGGCGAGGTCGGTCGCCCGTTCCCTTCTGGTCCAGAACCAGCCCGTCGGCCGCTCCCTGAGCAGGCCGTCCGCGACGAGGTCGGCCAGCACCTCCTTCGTGCCCTCCCCGAAGATCTCCAGGTCGTCCTGGGCCAGCGGGATCTCGGCGGCGGCGGCGCACAGGTGGGGCCCGAGCACGTAGGGGTTGCCGGGGTCGAGCACGATCGCCTCGACCGGGCGGCCGAAGAGGGCCTCGGGGTGGTGGACGAGATAGGTGTCCAGCGGGTCGTCCCTGGCGATCAGCACGGCCAGCGCGTCCCGCCCGGCGCGGCCCGCCCGGCCGGCCTGCTGCCACAGCGAGGCCCTCGTCCCGGGCCAGCCCGCGATGAGCACGGCGTCCAGTCCGGACACGTCGACGCCGAGTTCCAGCGCGTTGGTCGTCGCGAGCCCGGCGAGCGTTCCCGAACGGAACGCCTTCTCCAGCGAGCGACGGTCGTCGGCGAGATATCCGGCCCGGTAGGCGGCCACCCTGTCGGGCAGGTCCGCCGGTGCCCCGGTGCCGAACACGAGATCCTGGAGCCTGGCCCTGGCGGTCAGGGCGACCGACTCCGCGGCCCTGCGCGAGCGGACGAAGGCGAGTGTGCGAACCTCGGCGGCGACCAGGTCCGCCAGGAGGTCGGCGCTCTCCAACGTGGCCGGGCGCCGCAGCGGGGCGCCCCTCTCGCCCCGCAGGTCGGTCAGGGGCGGCTCCCAGAGGGCGAAGGCGGTCGCGCCCCGGGGAGAGGCGTCCACGGTCACCTCGGCCGTCTGGAGGCCCGTCAGGCGCTCGGCGAAGGCTCCGGGCTCACTGGCGGTCGCGGAGGAGAGCAGGAACACGGGCCGGGCGCCGTGGCGCGCGCAGACCCGGCGCAGGCGCCGCAGGATCTGCGCGACGTGCGAGCCGAACACACCCCGGTAGCCGTGGCACTCGTCGATCACGACCATCCTCAGCCGCCGCCAGAAGGCCGCCCACTGGGCGTGGCGGGGCAGCAGCGAGCGGTGGAGCATGTCGGGGTTGGTCAGGACGTAGTTGGCGTGCTTGCGGACCCACAGCCGTTCCTCGTAGGGGGTGTCGCCGTCGTAGGTGGCCGCGCGCAGCTCGGGGAGGTCCAGCTCGTTCAACGCGCGAAGCTGGTCGGCGGCCAGTGCCTTCGTCGGCGTCAGATACAGGACCGTGCCCCCGTCCAGTACGGAGGACAGGGCGGGGACGAGATAGGCCAGGGACTTGCCCGACGCGGTGCCGGTGGCGATGATCACGTTTTGGCCGCGACGTACCAGCTCGGCGGCCTCGACCTGATGCGGCCACAGGCCCGGTATCCCACGGTTCGCCCAGCGCGTAACCAGTCGTTCCTCGACCCAGTCCGGCCAGCCGACCTGGCCGCTCTGACGTGCGGGAACGTGTTCGACGTGGGTCACGCGATCGTGACGTGCGGGAACACGGAGCAGGGCGTCGAGCGCGGAACCCGCTCCGAGGGAGGAGGATGAGGTCGGAGTCACTGGTTTCCAGTCTGGCATCTGTGGGCAGAGTCGCCGGGAATCGTGATTTCGTATAGACACTGAGCGTACGCATGGTTGAATGCCGCGCGTCGGGGCTTGTCGTCTGGGGGCCACCCGGTCCCGGGAGTCACGCCTGAATCGGTACTTTCGCAGGCAAGGCGCTGGAGGATCTGTGGATCTGAAGTTGGACCACCATTCCGAGGACCGTCTCACCATCGTTGAGGTCGAGGGTGAGATCGATGTCTACACCGCGCCCAGATTGCGTGAGCTCCTGATCGACCTGGTCAACAAGGGAAACTTCCACCTTCTCGTGAACATGGAGAAGGTCGACTTCCTCGACTCGACGGGCCTTGGTGTCCTGGTCGGCGGGCTCAAGCGCGTTCGGGCGCACGACGGCTCACTGGAGTTGGTCTGCACCCAGGAGCGCATCCTGAAGATCTTCCGGATCACCGGACTGACCAAGGTCTTCGGGATCTACGCCTCGGTTGAGGAGGCCAAGGAAGCTCACGGCTCAGACAAGTAATCATGGCTACCGTCGAGCTGACGTTCAGCGCCCTTCCGGCCCATGTGCGCACGGCACGCCTGGTCGCCACGGCGATCGCCAGGCGCACCGGGGTGGAGGAGTCGCTGCTGGACGAGGTACGGCTCGCAGTCGGTGAGGCGTGTTCCCGGGCTGTCGAGGCACATCGTCTCCATTGTCCGGGAGAGCCGATCCGCATCGAGCTACGTGATGATCTCGGGCGGTTCGAGGTCACCGTCACGGATGCGGCCCCGAGCGACGAGCTGGAGCAGGAGCAGGTCTCGTTAGGTTTCGAGGACCCGCTCGTGCAACTTCCCGACACCCTGATGTCCGGTTTCGGCATCGCGGTCATCGTGGGGCTGGCCGACGACGTCCAGGTCTATCCGAGCCAGAAGGGCATGTGCATCCGCATGAGCTGGCCCGCCACGGCCAACGGCCTGTCCGCGGTCTGACCGTCCGCACCCCCCACGACCCGCTCCCGGTCCGGACATGATCCGGACACGGGACCGGCGAGCGGCTCCACAGCGTGATCTGACAGCGTGAACACCCCGGCAGCCGGGCGCGTCCTCCAGGGCGCGTCCGGCTGTCTGTTTGGGGGGGTCGAAGTGGGGCAAACATAACTTTGATACGTGCAGACCGAAACAGGCGTGAAGGCTGGCGAAGAACCTCCTGCCCCGATTTGAGTCTCCTGTTAACCATGGGAGTCGGGAAGGATTACTGACCCTGTCATCAAATGGCCACGCGCGGAGGCTTCATATCGGCGTCCTCGCTGCGTAGACTCCCGGCACCGGCCAAGGTTTGTCCTTCGGAAACGGCTCGTAGGAGGGCTGAGTTCCGTGGGAGGTCTGCGGACGCAACCGGAAGCGGCATTGCCAACCACCCCGGATGCGCGCCGCTCCCACTGCCGATCATCTATCGCGGCGCAGTCCGGGCAGGACGTGTTCCCGTCTTGCCAAGGAGAGTCGGATGCCTGTGCTCGATCTCGCCGCTGCTGCAGAGCCAGCGGTTTCCCTGAGCGGTTCTCACTTCAACATCGTGATCGCTGTGGCCGTCGTGGCCCTGATAGCACTCGCCGTGGCGGCCGTGCTGGTCCGGGAGGTGCTCGCTGCCAGCCAAGGCACCGAGCGCATGCGGAACATCGCGCGCGCCGTACAGGAAGGGGCTTCCGCGTATTTGACGCGGCAGTTCAGGACCCTGGCGTTGTTCGTGGTCCTCATTCCCTTCCTGCTCTACCTGCTTCCCGCGGACTCGACCGGAGTGGCCGTCGGCCGTTCCGTTTTCTTCGTGGTCGGCGCGGTCTTCTCCGCGCTGACCGGCTTCGTCGGCATGTGGCTCGCGGTCCGGGGGAACGTCCGGGTCGCCGCGGCCGCCCGTGAGTCCGGCGAGAAGGTCGCCATGCGGATCGCCTTCCGCACCGGCGGCGTGGCCGGCATGATCACCGTCGGCCTCGGCCTGCTCGGCGCCGCCATCGTCGTGATCGTCTACGGCGGCGAGGCCCCGGCGGTCCTTGAGGGCTTCGGCTTCGGCGCCGCGCTGCTGGCCATGTTCATGAGGGTCGGCGGCGGCATCTTCACCAAGGCGGCCGACGTCGGCGCCGACCTGGTCGGCAAGGTCGAGCAGGGCATCCCCGAGGACGACCCGCGCAACGCCGCGACCATCGCCGACAACGTGGGCGACAACGTCGGTGACTGCGCGGGCATGGCGGCCGACCTGTTCGAGTCGTACGCGGTCATGCTGGTGGCCAGCCTCATCCTCGGCAAGGTGGCCTTCGGCACGGAGGGCCTGGTCTTCCCGCTGGTCGTGCCCATGATCGGTGTGCTCACCGCCATCATCGGCATCTTCACCACCGCCCCCCGCAAGGGCGACCGCAACGGGATGGCGGCGATCAACCGGGGCTTCTTCATCTCCGCGGCCATCTCCGCCGTCCTGGTCGCCGTCGCGGCCTACCTGTACCTGCCCAGCAGCTTCTCCGCGCTGAGCGGGGTCGACCCGCAGATCGCCGCGATCACCACCGACCCCCGTCTGATCGCCATCGGCGCGGTGCTCATCGGTCTGGTGCTGGCCAGCGCCATCCAGATCCTCACCGGCTACTTCACCGAGACCAACCGGCGTCCGGTCAAGGACATCGGGGAGAGCGCCCGCACCGGTCCCGCGACCGTCATCCTGTCCGGCATCAGCGTCGGCCTTGAGTCGGCGGTCTACTCGGCGCTGGTCATCGGCGCCGCCGTCTACGGGGCGTTCCTGCTCGGCTTCGGCAACGTCACCGTCGCCCTGTTCGCCGTCGCGCTCGCCGGAACCGGCCTGCTGACCACGGTCGGCGTGATCGTGTCGATGGACACCTTCGGCCCGGTCTCCGACAACGCCCAGGGCATCGCCGAGATGTCCGGCGACGTCGAGGGAGAGGGCGCCAGGGTGCTCACCTCGCTCGACGCGGTCGGCAACACCACCAAGGCCATCACCAAGGGCATCGCGATCGCGACCGCCGTACTCGCCGCGACGGCCCTGTTCGGCGCGTTCAGGACAGCGGTCGAGACCCAGCTCAGCTCGGCGAGTCAGGCGGTGAAGGACGCGCTCGGCTCGTTCAGCGTGTTCAACCTGAGCGTCGACTCGCCGAACGTGCTCGTCGGCCTGGTCGTCGGCGCGGCGGTGGTGTTCATGTTCTCCGGTCTGGCGATCATGGCGGTCGGCAGGGCCGCCGGACGGGTGGTCTTCGAGGTCCGCGAGCAGTTCCGCACCAAGCCGGGCATCATGGCGGGCACCGAGCTGCCCGACTACGGCAGGGTCGTGGACATCTGCACCCGTGACTCGCTGCGGGAGCTGGCCACGCCGGGTCTGCTGGCCGTACTCACCCCGATCGCCGTCGGTTTCGCCCTCGGCTACCCCTCGCTGGGCGCCTTCCTCGCCGGTGCCATCGCCTGTGGCACGCTGATGGCGGTGTTCCTGGCCAACTCGGGCGGCGCCTGGGACAACGCGAAGAAGCTGGTCGAGGACGGTCACCACGGAGGCAAGGGCTCCTCCGCCCACGAGGCGACCGTCATCGGCGACACCGTCGGAGACCCGTTCAAGGACACCGCGGGACCGGCGATCAACCCGCTGCTCAAGGTGATGAACCTGGTGGCGCTGCTGATCGCCCCGGCCGTGGTGATCTACGCCGACAACGTCGCGCTGCGGACCGGGATCGCCCTGGTCGCGGTGGCCATCGTCGTCGGCGCCGTCGTGGTCTCCAAGCGCCGGTCGGCGAGCATCTCCCCGACCGAGGACAACCACGTGGACCGTACGCGGGAGCCGGTCACCAGCTGACGGGCGAACCGGTGTGAAGGGGTGCACGGTCCTCGTGCACCCCTTTTCCCGTACATGAGCCCATCGGTGTGTGCGGGACCTCACGGTGGAAGACTGATCCGTATGGAACAGCAGCCCTCCGGAGGAGGCAGAACGCTCGTGTTCATCCTGTTGGCGATGGTCGTGGTCTTCGCGGCGATCGCGGGCATGGCGATGTGGGCGTCGCGATGAGCGCCGGGACGAACGGGGCGAACGGGGCACGGACGCTGGTCGTCCTCAGGCACGCGAAGGCGGCGCACATCCCCGGGCTGGCCGACAGGGAGCGGCCTCTCACCGAGCGCGGGCGCCGCGACGCGGACCGGGTGGCGCGGGTGCTCGCCGACCTGGGTGTCCAGCCCGACCTGGTGCTCTGCTCGCCGTCCGTGCGCACCAGGCAGACCGCCGAGCTGGCGCTGCCGGGTACGGACGTCGTCTACGAGTCCGAGATCTACGAGGCCTACGCCGACGAGCTGCTCGCCCTCCTGAGGCGTGGTGACCCCGAGGTCCGCACGCTGGTCCTGGTCGGTCACAACCCCGGTGTCCACGAGCTGGTCCAGCTGCTCACCACAAGAGACGACGAGGGCTTCCCGCCCGGCGCGTTCGCGGTCATCGAGACCGACGACGAGTGGTCCGGCCTCGACGCCGGGCGTGCCGTCGCGCGCTGGAGCCCCAAGGAGCAGTAGGGGAACACGGGGTGGCATGCGCAGGATCGCCGGGGCGCTACGCGGTGACTTCGCGGTCGCCGCGCGTCCCGCGTGGGGGTACGGCCTGCTGTGCGCCGTGGCCATCTGCCTGCCGCTGGTCGCCGGGGTTCTCACCGGCCACGTCCGCGAGGGCGCGACGGCTGCCCTGGGCGGTTATCTCACCGTCTTCGGCGACGCCCCCGGCCTGCCGTACGGGGAGAGGGCGCGCAAGCTGTTGCGGACCGCGTTCATGGCCACGCTCGGGGTGGGACTCGGGCAGCTGATCCAGCCGTGGCCGTGGCTCGCGGCCGTCGTGATCGGCCTGGTCGCCGCGGCGGGGGCGGTCTGGCCGGTGATCAGCGTCCCGGCCGTGCTGGCGGTGGCCCTGACCTACTTCGCGCCCTCCGGGGCCGGTCTGCCTGCCCGTATGGCGATCACCGCGGCGGGTGGTCTGCTGATCACGGCGCTGGTCCTGGTGCTGTGGCCGGTGCGCCGCCTCCAACCGCTCCGCACGGCCTTCGAGGAGGCCGGCACGGCGCTGGCCGACCTTCTGGTCGCGGCGGGACGCGCCCCCCTGTCCGACGAGAGCTGGGAGTCGCTGCGGCGGCGGGCCGTCACGACCCACGACGCCGCGGCCAGGGCCTTCTCCCTCTATCGGGTGTCGCAGGAGGACGACCGGGCCCTCGAACGGCTGCTGACGACCCTGGACCGGATCTTCCGCGAGACCATCGCGCTGCGGGTGCTGCGGGCGGCCGCCGTGCAGGAGGATCCGGACGGCCGGTGGGCCGAGGAGCTGGACGAGACGACCGAGGCGCTGGCCCACGCGCTGCGGGAGGCGGTCACCCTCGGTGGTCAGGCCGCGGCCCCGGAGGCCATGGACGCGGTCGGGCGCTTCGCCGACCTGAACGAGGAGGTCCGCAGAGCCGCCCACGCCAGGAGGACACCGCTGCCCGCGGCCGTGCTGCTCGGGCAGATCCGCCGCTGCCTTGACCGCGTCGGTACGGCGGTGCGGTCGATCTCCCAGCAGGCGGAGGAGGCGGTCGAGGTCGGGCCACGCCTGCCCAGGTTCACCCGGCCCCGCCTGCCCGTCCTGTCGACCGGCCACCACCCCGTACGGCTCGGCCTGGCGGTGACCCTGGCGATGGCGTTGATGCTGCTGGCCCACGAGCACTACGCCAAGTGGTTCGTGGTGACCGTGCTGGTCAGCCTCCGTCCCGCCTACCGGGACACGGTCGACCGGGTGACGCTGCGGGTGGTCGGCACCGCGGTCGGGGCGGCCGGGGCGGCCGTCGTGCTCGCGGTCGCGCCGGGCCACACGTACCTGATCGTGTTCATCGGGGTGTGCGCCCTGCTGGGGTTCGCGTTCAGGGGGGTCAGCTACGGCTACTGGACGATGTTCGCCACACCCCTGTCGCTGATGCTGTCGGACTTCACGCTGCCGCTGGACTGGGGCGCGGCGGCGGCCAGGGTGACGCTCACGGTCGCGGGCGGGGCGCTGGCGCTGGTCGTCGCGCGGCTGCTGTGGCCGAGGGGGCACCGGGCCAGCCTGACCGGCAGGATCGTGGACACCCTCGAACGGCACGCGGCGCTGGTGCGTTCGCTGGTCGACCGGGACCCGAAGGCGGTTCTGGAGCGGATCTCCGACGCCTCGGAGGCTGCCCGGCTGCTCGGCGACTCCCTCGACCGGCTGGACAAGGAGCCGGGCGGAAGCGCCCCGCAACGGCTCAGGGACGCCGTGACGGCCGCCAGGCGGCTGCGGGACAACGCGCTGGCACTGCTGGCAGTACCGGCGCCGGTCGAGGAGTCGGGGCCGACGGTCACCCTCCTGGACATGGTCGCCGACCGGCTTGAGGACGTCGCGGAGGCGGTCAGGACGGGTCGGCCGCTGACCAGGGCGGACGATCTCGACCGGGTGCTCGACGAGCTGGGCGCCCAGGTCGACCGGCTGACCGAGCGCCGTCTCGGCGAGGTGGACGAGGGGGCGGCGGACCGGATGACCGGTGTGCGGCGAGGCGTCATGCACGCCGTCGCCGCGCGGCCCGCCCTGAGGGGGCTCGGCGCCGAGGCGCTCGGGCTGGCCTCGTTCACCGCCCCGCGCGCCTGAACGGCCGGCTCAGGCGGTCACGACGCCGTCCTCGGCGTCGGCGGCCTCGACCTCGGCGCGGGGGATGCCCAGCAGGTAGAGGATCGCGTCGAGGTAGGGCACGTTGACCGCGGTGTCGGCGGCCTGGCGGACCACCGGCTTGGCGTTGAACGCGATGCCGAGTCCGGCGGCCGCGATCATGTCCAGGTCGTTGGCGCCGTCGCCGATGGCCACGGTCTGACTGATCGGGATGCCCGCCTCACGCGCGAAGCGTTCGAGCGCCCGCGCCTTGCCGGGACGGTCGACGATCTCGCCGACGACCCGGCCGGTCAGCACGCCGTCCACGACCTCAAGGGTGTTGGCCGCCGAGTAGTCGATGCCGAGGTCCTCGACGAGGGCGTCGGTGAGCTGGGTGAAGCCGCCGCTGACGATCGCGAAGCGGTAGTCGAGCCGCTTGAGCGTACGCACCAGCGTGCGGGCGCCGGGGGTCAGCACGAGCTCCTTGCGGACCTTCTCGAAGGTCTCCTCGCGAAGACCGGCCAGCAGGGCGACCCGGCGGCGCAGCGACTCGGCGAAGTCGAGCTCCCCGCGCATCGCCTCCTCGGTGACCCTGGCGACCTCCTCAAGGCAGCCCGCGTGCGCGGCCAGCAGCTCGATCACCTCGGCCTGGATGAGCGTGGAGTCGACGTCCATCACGATCAGCCGCTTGGCCCTGCGGTGCAGGCCGCTGCGCTGTACGGCCACGTCGACCTGCTGGGCGGCGGCCTCGACGGCCAGTTCGGCGCGGAGGGTGTCGGGGTCGGCCCCGGAGACGGCCAGCTCGAAGCAGGTCACCGGGTAGTTCGACAGCCGCTCGATCCGGTCGATGTTGGCGCCCGCGGCCGCGATCCGGCCTGAGATGCCCGCCATCGCGGCCGGCTGCAGGGGTGAGCCGAGAACGGTCACGTGCAACCGTCCGCGCCTGCGCTTCTCCTGCAGGTCCGAGCCGGTGGACAGCTCGACCTCAAGGCCCAGGTCCCCGGCGGTCCGCTCGACGGCGGTCCACAGGGCACCGAGCGTTCCGCCGGTCCCGGTGGGGGTGTCGCCCGAGTAGGCGACGAGGACGCCGAGGGTGAGCCTGCCGCGGATGACGACCTGTTCGACGTCGGCGACGACTATGGGAAAGCCGGACAGGACGGAGAAGAGCCGCGAGGTTACCCCTGGGCGGTCCGGTCCGGACAACGTGATCAGAAGCGTGCGCTGGTTCATCGGTATCTACGCTACTTGGCCCCCAAAACGATCGTGAATGCGGTTCATCATCCGGACGCCTGACGTTCTCGGCGACCTCCCGTCACACGTCATCTGGCCCTGCCTTCATATGGTCATGACGACCACCCCCGCCCGGCAGCGGGCCACCCGTTACGCCGTCGGATACACCGTCGGACTGGCCGAGACCGCCGCCGACATGCGGGAGGCGCAACGCCTGCGTCACCAGGTGTTCGCCGAGGAGATGGGCGCTCGGCTGGACACCCCCATAACCGGTCTCGACGTCGACCCCCTCGACGCCTACGGCGACCACCTCCTCGTACGGCACGGCGAGGGCGGCGAGGTCGTGGGGACCCACCGGCTGCTGTCCCCGCGCAGGGCCGACCGGCTGTACGCGGACTCGACCTTCGACCTGCGCCCGCTGGCCGGGGTCAGGCCGGACATGGTCGAGGCCGCCAGGGCCTGCGTGCGGCCCGACCACCGCTGCGGCGCCGTGATCGGGCTGATGTGGGCGGCCATCGCGCGTTACGTGGTAGCCGGGGGCCACCGGTGGGTCGCGGGGTGCTGCTCGGTCCCGGTCTCCGGGGTCACCGGGGTCGCCGAGGTCATGCGGCGGCTCCCGCTGTGCCCTCCCGAGTACCGCGTCACCCCGCGCCTGCCCTGGCGCGGCACCAGGAGGCGGGGCACGGGGGCGGCGACGGTCCCCGCCTCGCTCAGGGGCTACGCGAGGCTGGGTGCCTGGGTCTGCGGGCCGCCCGCGCACAACCCCGACCTCGGCACGGCGGACTTCTTCGTGCTGCTGTCGATGGCGAACCTGAACCCGCGTTACCGGCGGCACTTCCTGGGAGCCCCGGCATGATCGTGTGGTCCCCCGAAGCGCCGTGCCGGTCGGGCACCTGCCTGACGCCCCAGGGCCCGAAGGTCGGCCCGACGCTGCGGGCGCTGCGCCTGGTCGCGGTCTCGCTGGTCGTCCTCACGGGCGCGCTGCTCGCCCTGCCGGTCAGGCTCCTCGGTACGGCGGGTCGCGCCCGGCTGGCGAGCGTGTGGTCCAGGCTCGCGCTGTGGGCCCTCGGTGTCCGGGTCGCGGCCAGGCCGGGCTTCGCCTTCCTCGCGGGTTCCGCGGCAGGGCCGCGCGCCCTGCCCGTCTCCGGGGTCGCGCCGCTGATCGTGTCCAACCACGTGTCGTGGCTCGACCCGCTCGTCATGATGGCCGTCGTGCCGTGCCGTGTGCTCGCCAGACGGGAGGTCCGTGGCTGGCCACTGGTCGGGGAGATGGCCGTCGGCGCGGGGGCGGTGCTCATGGACGGGGAGAGGCCGTCCAGGCTGCCCGAGGCGGTCGCCGGGGTGGCCAGGGCACTGGGGGAGGGGGACCCGGTCGCGGCCTTCCCCGAGGGGACCAGGTGGTGCGGCAGGGAGATGGGGGTGTTCAGGCGCGCGGTGTTCCAGGCGGCACTGGACGCGGGGGCGCCGGTCAGGCCGGTCGCGATGAGGTATCTGGGACCCGGCGGGACCCCGGCCGTGGAGGCCGCCTACCTGGGCGACGACTCGCTCACCGCCTCGGTCCTGCGGGTCGCCGGGCTGCGCGGGCTGACCGTCGAGGTGACGTTGCTGCCGCCGGTCCAGGCCCGCGACCGCAGGTCGCTGGCGTGGGCCGCGGAGTCGTCGATCGCCTCGGTGGTGATCGCGCCGACCGTTCACGGAGCCCGGGTGGCCGCCTGATCCTCCCCGGGAGGTTCGGCCGCCGACGTGCCCAGGGGCGCGGACGGGCGCCGCGGTTCACGGACCCCGCCCTCACCGGGATCGTGGCGCGTCCACACGGTCACCGCGCCCCAGCGCTCGATCCGGCTGCCCGGTGGGGGCTTCTGGGCCACCACGACGCCGTCCATGACCGGTTGAGGGCTGTCGGGGTCCGGCCCCTGCAGAAGCACCCCGGCGTCGTGCCCGGCCAGCCAGGCGTTCAACGCCTGACTTCCGCAGAAGTCAGGAACCACCACGAAGTCAGCCAAGTCTCCTCACCCGTGCCGAGAGTACGCCGAGGCAATCGGATGCGCAGCCCCCACAGGGTTTCGGCCGGTCGGCCTACGGCCGTAACCCGGGGTTTTCGCGGTGGCGAAGGGCGGGCCTGCCCGGCGGACTTCCGGAGATTCACGACTTCGAGATTTTCCGGGGCCGGCGTCCATGCGGAGGCGGCGAGCGTGGGGTATCCGAAAGGTAAGAGCACCCTGGCTGATTGGGAGGTGTGGGGCTGAGGTGGCTCAGGGGACACTCGTTCCGTCACGCAGAGAAAGTGACTCGTTACACTCCGTTAATGTTCGGCTGGTGTGACCGGTGCCGTTTCCGGCGGCTGGGAGGCGGTCCGATCGGTCGCCGGCCGGGAAAGGTGATGCATCCGTGCGATCCATACGCCGGATCGGCGCCCTGGCCGCCGCGCTGCCCATCGCGCTGCCCGCCGTGGCCGCGCTGGCTCCCGCCGCCTGCGCCGACCCTCCGGTCTCCTACGTCGGTTCCCGGACCAGTTCGCAGTTCTCCTCCTCGCCCTGGGCGACCGACTCGACCGAGTGGGCCGTTCCGCCGAGTGGGGTCGTCCCCGACCTCGTCTCGGGCGGCCCCTCGGTGGTCCTGGTCACCTTCGCGGCGGAGGGCCGTTGTGTCGCGTCCTCCGGTGCGGGGGCCTGTGAGGTCGCGATCGAGGTCGGCGGGCAGCGAACCCGTCCGCGCACCGTGAAGGGCGCGCCCGACACCGTCTGGCGGAAGAGCGGGTGGGGGAAGCGCGTGCTCAGCCGTACCGTCTGTGTCCCCTACCAGGAGTCTCTCCGTGACCTCGGAGTAAGGGTCCTGGCCAGGAGTTCGGCGGAGGCCAGGTTCGAGCTGCGCAACCGGCAGTTGAAGGTCGAGCGCCGGGCTCCGGTGCGGGAGGACGGCTGTTCCTGAGGTTCCCGCGTTGCGCACAGGTTTGCGTACATCGTAAGCTTACGACGTACGCAAACCTGTGCGTGTGAACCGAGGAGTGCCGCACCATGACCGCCGCCGCGATCGTCGTTCCGTTCGTCTGGCTCGCCTGGCTGATCCTGACCGAGTGGGTGCCGATGTTCCCGCTCAACGACCTGGCCCCGGGCAATCTCAGGAACCGGCTGATCGCGGCGTCGGTGAACTACCCGATCCCCCTGCTGATCGCCGGGGGAGTCGCCCTGCACCGGACCTGGTCACTGGTCGCGGCCACCGTCCTGTGCTGCCTGATCATCGTCGGTCACGTCCAGAGCTGGTGGCTGCCCTACTTCGGCGTCAGCTCCGCCGCCCAGCGAGAGCTCTACCGGACCGACTACGCCCGCACCCTGAAGGTCCTGCCGACCGAGGGACGTGACGTCGTCATCGACGTCCAGCACATGGTGGTCGGCGCGCTCTCCGTGGTGATGCTGGCCACCACGCTCACCGCTACCCTGACCGGGTGACCCAGACAGCCCGTCGCCGAAGCCAGGGAGGCGGCCGTGGAGGCAGGCCCGCCACGCTCACTCCCGAGCGCGTCGTCGCCGCGGCGGTCGAGATCCTGGACGCCGAGGGTCTTGAGGCCCTGACCATGCGCCGTCTCGGTGCGCACCTGGGCGTGGCCGCGATGTCCCTGTACCGCCACGTCCCCAACCGCGACGCCCTGCTCGCCGAGGTCGTCACCCACCTGTTCTCCGAGGCCGTGATCGAACTCGGCCCCGAGGAGCCCTGGCACGAGGCGCTGACCCGTTTGGCCGTGGCCTATCGCGGGACGCTGCTGGCCCACCCGCACGCCGTACCCCTGCTGGCCACCCACCCCGTCGACACCGACAGGGGGCTGGCACTGCTGGCCGGGCTGCTGGGGCGCTTCG
This sequence comes from Streptosporangium sp. NPDC020072, assembly GCF_040631445.1. Classification (NCBI taxonomy): domain Bacteria; kingdom Bacillati; phylum Actinomycetota; class Actinomycetes; order Streptosporangiales; family Streptosporangiaceae; genus Streptosporangium; species Streptosporangium sp. NPDC020072. The sequence continues at coordinate 236,727 of NZ_JBEYAB010000007.1, forward strand.
AGGACTCGGGGATCGGCGAGCAGGACGCCCTGACCGCCGTGCAGTCCGTCGCGGTCTACGTCCTGGGTCACGCCCTGGCCCAGGTCGGCACCCCGTCCGGCACGGCCCCGACCACAGCCACCGACCCCGCCGCGGCCGTGTTCTACGACCGGTGGTTCGAGGCGGGGCTGGCGGCCATGGTCTCCGGGTTCGAGAGGCGGTTCGCCGGAGACCGGTGAGACGACCGGCGGCCCGGGGGCTTCCCGGCCCTGGGGACGCGGACGGCGCAGGCGGCAGGAGAGCGGTCCGCGCAGACCCGTGTGGACGTGTTCCGGCTACCGGGGTCCGAGATAGGCGATGACGGCCGCGACCCTGCGGTGGGTGTCGGGGCTGTTCTCCAGGGCCAGCTTCATGAAGATCGAGTTCACGTGCTTCTCGATGGCGGAGACCGACAGGTGCAGGGCGCGGGCGATGCCGCCGTTCGACAGGCCGTGCGCCATCTCCCTGAGCACGTCCAGCTCGCGGGGGGTCAGCTCGGCGGGTGGCGGGCTGTCCCTGACGCCGCGTTTGGCCAGCAGGCCCTCGACCACCTTGGGGTCGATCACCGAACCGCCCGCGGCCACCGAGCGGATCGCGCCGAGCAGCTCGTCGATGTCGCCGACCCGGTCCTTGAGCAGGTAGGCGCGGCCCTCGGTGCCGTCCCTGAACAGGTCGAGCGCGAACAGCGCGTCGGAGAACTGGGAGAGCACCACGACCCCGATGTCCCGCGAGGCCGCCCTGATCCGGTGGGCGGCGTCGATGCCCTCCATGCCGGGCCGTACGAGGTCGGGGGAGCCGGGCATCCGGATGTCGGTCACCACCACGTCGGGGCGCAGCCGCCTGGCGGCGTCCAGCAGGTCGTCGGCGGTGCCCACGGCCGCGACCACGCCGATCTCACCCGAGGCCTCAAGCAGTCTGCGGGTGCCCTCGCGCACCAGGTAGTGGTCCTCGGCCAGGACGACCCTCAGCTCAGTCATAAGGAGATCCTGCCTGGTGAGGGGACATGCCGTACATGGGGCTGTCCGCACAACCGCCGGGAACGCGACGGACCCCCGTCCGGTGGGACGGGGGTCCGTGGGCGGGACGATCAGGCAGGGGGTCCTCGTTGATCCCCGTGAGGGTCCCGGTGCTCGTCGTAGGGAGGTGCCGGGTACGGCTAGCGCAGGATGCGGGTCCTGACCTTGACGTACTTCAGGTCGACACCGGCGTCGATGCCGTGGATGTTCAGGGTGTCGATGCCGCCCGCGGGGACGTCGATGGAGGCCGTGGCGAACTCGGCCGTCGCGGTGCCCCGGGCGCTTCCCCTGAGCCACACCTTCACCTTGATGGTCGCGGTCCTGCCGGGCCGCAGTCTGTCGAGCAGGCAGCCGACCTCGCGCCCGTCGGCCTCGCAGTAGGAACCGGAGGGGCCGGTGATCTGGACGCGACGCGCCTGCTTGGGGACATAGCCCCCGACGTAGGCGATGTCGGTCGGCCAGCTGCCCACGTTCCTGGTCTTGAGCGTGTAGACGATCGTGTCACCCGCCCACGCCCTGCGCGGGTAGTAGGCGGTCAGCTTCAGCGGAGAGAGCGGGGGAGAGGCGAGGGCTCCCGCGGAGGCTCCCACGGAGGCCACGGTGGGTGGCGTCACGGCGGCGTTCGCGCTCTGCGGGACGAACAGCAGGCCCCCGGCCATGGCTGTGGCGGCGAAGGCGATAAGGTGCCGGCGCATTTCATACTCCAGTCGGAAATTTGGTTTCCCGTTTTGTTCGCTGGAGCAAGCATGCGGTGTCCCACTTGAGAACCTCTTGCGGATGACTGACTCACCCGAGAATGAGGTGAATGTCGCCGAACTCGTGCCAGAGATAACCCTCTTTGAGTGCCTCGGCGTACGACCGTACGAGCAAATCCTCCCCGGCGATCGCCGACAGCATCAGCAGATGGCTGGAGCGCGGTTCGTGCAGGCCGGTGATCAGCCCGTTCACCACCCGCGTCCCCGAGGAGGGGGTGACCAGGTGCGAGGTCCAGCCGCGTGCCGCCCGCACCCTGCCTTTTACAGGGCCCTCCCCGGCGCCTTCCATGGGGCCGTCCGCCAGGCCCGCCGTCTCCAGCGCCCTGACCACGGTGGTGCCGACCGCGATCACCCGTCTGCCCGAGGCCCTGGTGAACTCCACCTGGCGTGCCGTGGCCTCCGGCACCTCGAAGCGCTCGGGATAGGGTGGTTCGTCTCGTTCCGGGGAGGCCACACCGGTGTGCAGGGTGATCGGCGCCACCCCGATCCCGTGCGTCACCAGGCGGGTCACCAGTTCGGTGGTGAACGGCCGTCCCGCACTGGGCATCTCCGCGCTGCCTGGCCGTACCCCGAAGACGGTCTGGTAGTGCGACAGCGGCCAGTCCCTGCCCACGTAGGAGTAGCGGATCGGCACGCCGTACCGGTGCAGGTAGGCGGGGACGTCACGGTCCAGCACGGCGCGCCACAGCCGGGGCGTGTGCCGTTCCAGCAGCCGCAGCGTCGCGCCCCCCGGCAGCGGCAGCCACTCCCCGGCGGCCCCGCCCCGGTACGGCTCGCCCGCGGGCTCGTCCCCCGAAGCCCCCGAGCCCCCAGCCCCCGAGCCCGCCGAAGTCCCCAGGACCCCTGGGACCTTCGGGTCGCGGGGCACGCCACGGCGGCGTAGCTCGACCAGCCACGTCCCGTCCTCGTGCTCCGTCGAGAAGTGCACCGCGAGCCGGTCGAGCCGTACCGCGGCGGGCAGCGTGGCCGAGTCGTTGACCACCAGCAGGTCCCCGGGGCGCAGCAGACCGGGCAGGTCGGTGAACCTGTGGTGGCCGATCTCCCCCGTACGGCCCCGCGAGACCAGCAGCCGCACCTCGTCACGAGCCAGCCCCCGTGCCTCCGGTGGCTCGTGCGCCTCAAGTTCGGGAGGAAGCGTGAAGTCCGCGGCCAGGGCGTTCACCGGACCCCGATCCGTCCGCTCGCCGGGCGCTCCTCGATCAGCCGCCGCAGGGCCGCCGCGCTCCTGTCCGGCCCGGGGGCCGTCCCCGCCTCCTCGGCGCCGACCGCCGCCGCGAGCATGGCCGTGTTCATCTCCCCCGGATCGACCCACCAGACCGTGACGTCCGGCTCCTCCACGGCCAGCACGTTGGACAGCTGTTCGAGCGCGGCCTTCGTCGCCCCGTAACCGCCCCAGCTCGCGTACGCCTCGATCGCGGCGTCGGAGGAGATGTTGACGACCGCGCCGCCGCTGCGCCTCAACGAGGGCAGCGTCGCCTGGATCAGCGCGAGCGGCGCCAGCGTGTTGACCAGGAACAGCTCCCTGAGCTCGTCGAGGGGGTAGTCGGCCAGCGAGGGCAGCGGGAGCGCCCCGAGCCCCGAGGCGTTGTTGACCAACAGGTCGAGTCCGTCCCGTACGGCCAGCGCCAGCCGTTCCCGGTGGGCCGGGTCGGCGACGTCCCCGGCGACGGCGAGGGCGCCCTCGCCGAGTTCTGCGGCGGCGGATTCGAGCGCGTCCGCGCCCCGCGCGGTGAGGACGAGCCGCCAGCCGTCGGCGGCCAGCGAACGGGCCAGCTCCAGGCCGAGACCACGGGAGGCGCCGGTGATGAGTGCCGTCTTCGTCATGCCTCGACGGTAGGAACCGGAAGGCGCCGTCCGCATCGGCCGAGGGACCGGGCTGAAGGTCCTAGGACCTGCGGCCCAGAGGTTCCGCCCGGTGAGCACCTAGAGTTTCACCGTGGAGAGTGTGGGAGACGACCGGGACGCGGTGCTGCACGCGGTCAGTTCCGCCGTCCTTGCGGTGACCAGGCACCTGTCCGTCAGGGAGGTGCTCCAGGTCATCGTGCGTTCGGCGAGGCGGCTGCTGGACGCCCGTTACGCCGCGCTCGGCGTACCCGACGACGAGGGCGCCTTCGCCGAGTTCGTCGCCGAGGGCATCTCGGACGAGGAGTGGGACGCGATCGGGCCGATGCCCCGTCAGCACGGCATGCTCGGCGCGATGTTGCGCGAGGGCGCGCCGGTCAGGCTGGCCGACATCCGCAGGGACCACCGCTTCGAGTACTGGCCGAGGGCGCATCCGGTGCTCAAGGACTTCCTCGGGGTGCCGATCCGCGACGGCGAGGCGGTGCTGGGCATCATCTTCCTGTCCAACAAACGCTCGCCGGGCGGCTTCACCGAGGCGGACCAGGACCTGCTCACCATGTTCGCCGCGCACGCCGCGATCGCCCTCACCAACGCGCGCCTCTACGAACGCGGCAGGGAGCTCGCGCTGGTCGAGGAGCGCACCCGGATGGCCAGGGAACTGCACGACGCGGTGACCCAGAAGCTCTTCTCCCTCAGGCTCACCGCCCAGGCGGCCTCCTCGCTGGTGCGCCGAGACCCCGACCGGGCACTCGGCGAGTTGGAGCGGGTCGAACGGCTCGCCGGGGAGGCGCTCGCCGAGCTGCGCGCGGTGATCGTCGAGCTGCGTCCCGCCGAACTCGACCGGCACGGCCTGGCCGAGACGCTCCGCAAGCACGTCCGCCTGCTCGACCGGCTGCACCCGGCGTCGTTCACGTTCGAGGAGAGGCCGGTGTGCGAGCTGGACCCGGCGACCGAGGCCGCCGTGCTGCGGGTGGCCCAGGAGGCCCTGCACAACGCCTCCCGGCACGCCGGGGCCGTCGCCGTCGCCGTACGGCTCGGCTGTGAGGCGGGCAGGGTGGTCCTTGAGGTGCGCGACGACGGGACGGGCTTCGACGTGGCCGCCGCGACGGGCCGCGGTCTGGGCATCGCCTCGATGGAGGACAGGGCACACGCCCTGGGTGGGGACGTGCTCGTCAGGTCGGCCCCGGGGGAGGGGACGCTGGTGCGGATGGAGGTGCCGGTGTGATCCGGGTGCTCATCGCGGACGACCACCCCGTGGTCAGGCAGGGTCTGCGGACCTTCCTCGCGCTGCAGGACGACCTCGACGTGGTGGGGGAGGCCGCGGACGGCGCCGAGGCCGTCGCGTTGACGGAGTCGCTCAACCCGGACGTGCTGCTGCTCGACCTGAAGATGCCGGTCCTGGACGGCCACGGCACGCTGCTGCGGCTCAGGGAGCTTGGCCTGTCCCCCCGGGTGCTGGTGCTGACCTCGGTCGGCGACCGCCAGGACGTCGCCCCGGCCATCAGGGCGGGCGCGACCGGGTTCCTCTACAAGGACGTCGATCCCGCCGCGCTCGTCCAGGCCATCCGCGCGGTCAGCGGCGGGCAGGTGCTGCTGGCGGCCGAGGCGGCCGAGGCGATGCTGACGACCCCCGGTGCCGTACCCCCGCGCACGGTCCCGGCCCCGACGCCCTCGCTCACCGAACGTGAGCGTGAGGTCCTGGCGCTGATCGCCTCGGGCCGCTCCAACCGCGAGATCGCCCGTGAGCTGACCGTGGCCGAGAAGACCGTCAAGACCCACGTCTCCAACGTGCTGATGAAGCTCGGCGTCCAGGACCGCACCCAGGCCGCCCTCTACGCGGTACGGCACGGCCTGGCCTGAGAGGCCCTGGGGGCCGGGATCAGACCAGTTCGGAGATGGCGTGGTGGGCGGCCACGCGGGCCCGCCGTACGGCACGGTCGAGGGCGCGCAGCGCCTGGGCCCTGACCGCGACCTGGCCGGAGGTGAGGCCCCGCTCGTCGGCGATCCTGAGCACCGCGGTGAGCCGGGCGGCCAGGGCGGCGACGCGGTGGGCACGGGCGGGGTAGCCCGGCGCCAGGCCGTCGTCGAGGGGCTGGGTGTTCCGGTGCCCCTGGGCGGGCCCGCCGACCCCCGTCAGGGCGTCCGTGGCCTCGCGCATCGCCATGGTCAGGGCGTGCTCGGCCTCCGCCAGGGAGGGAATGTCCGGAATGTTAATGCTGGCCTCAAGCACGCTCCAGCGCACCCCGGCGTACGATGAGCCGCGGCGGTCCCTTGCGGGGACCAGGCCCAGGCATCTACCGGGGAAAACGGCTGTCGCCGCCTGCCCGGCCTCGATCGCCGCGGAGTTGAAGGAGGGCGGTCCGGTGAGACCGAGCGGGTCGCCCGCGACGGGAAGCGCCAGGCGCAGCGAACGCATGCCCTCGACCCGCAGGTCGGCGAGGAATCCGCGCAGGGAGACGTCGCCCGTCTCCCCGGCGACGAGTTGGGGGCCGGCCTGTCGCTCCACCCGGTCGGCGGCCTCGTCGAGGCCGACCTGTCCGGTGAGCCAGGCGTTGCCCCAGCAGACCAAGGTGGCCGAGATCTGTGAATCAGGGTGCACCGATCCACGATATGCGCTTGCCCTGCAATAGGTTTTGTTCGAGCGATACTCAAGGAGGCGTGAGGGATGGGCGGTCAGGTGCTTCGGCTACAGGACGTCACCGTCCGCAGGGACGGGGCGGCCCTGCTGCGGGACATCGACTGGACCGTTCACGAGGACGAGCGGTGGGTCGTCATCGGTCCCAACGGCGCCGGGAAGACGACGCTGTTGCAGGTCGCCGGGACGATGCTGTTCCCGGCCGAGGGCGTCGTCGAGATCCTTGGAGAACGGCTCGGCCAGACGGACGTGTTCGACCTGCGGCCCCGGATCGGCCTGGCGAGCGCGGCGCTCGCCGAGAAGGTCCCGCCGGACGAGAAGGTCATCGACCTGGTGCTCACCGCGTCGTACGCGATCCTCGGGCGCTGGACGGAGGAGTACGACTCCAACGACGTCACCAGGGCCGTCGAGCTGATCGACCAGCTCGGCTGCGCCCATCTGATCAGGCGCAGGTTCAACACCCTGTCGGAGGGCGAGCGCAAGAGGGTACAGATCGCCAGGGCGCTCATGCCCGACCCAGAGCTGCTGCTGCTGGACGAGCCCGCCGCGGGCCTGGACCTCGGCGGCAGGGAGGACCTGGTCCGCCGTCTCTCGGTGCTGGCCAACGACCCGAAGGCGCCGACCATGGTGCTGGTCACCCATCACGTCGAGGAGGTGCCCAGCGGTTTCACCCACGCGCTGCTGCTGCGGCACGGCTCGATCGTCGCGCAGGGGCCGATGGATCAGGTGATGACCGCGGAGAACCTCTCGCGCACCTTCGCCGTTCCGCTCACCCTGGAACGCGGCCAGGGCGACCGGTGGTACGCCCGCGCCTACCAGTTCTGAAAGCTGTTTACGCTGTTCAGAGGTCGGTAACGCGAAAACCAAATACCATTCCGAATGAGAGAGATCCACTTGACTCGACCGTCCGGAGTGGCTCATGGAAACGCTTCTTGTCACGCTCGCCGCGGTGGCCGTCGCAGGTTTCGTCCTTTTTAAGGCGATTCACATCATCCCTCAGGCCACCGCGGGGGTAGTGGAGCGCCTCGGGCGCTACCATCGGACGCTCTCCCCAGGCCTGAATCTCGTGCTCCCCTTCGTCGACCGCCTCAAGCGTACGGTCGACCTGCGCGAACAGGTCGTGTCCTTCCCTCCGCAACCCGTGGTGACCTCGGACAACCTCGTCGTCTCCGTCGACACGGTCGTGCACCTGCGGGTCGTCGACGCCAAGGCCGCCACCTACGAGGTCTCCGACTTCCTGACCGGGGTCGAGCAACTCACCGTGACCACGTTGCGTAACGTGATCGGCGACATGGAGCTCGAACGGGTGCTGACCTCCCGAGACGAGATCAACACCGAGCTGCGCGTGGCGCTCGACGGCGCGGGCAGCTGGGGGATCAAGGTCGGCAGGGTCAGGCTCAAGGCCATCCAGCCCTCCGCCGAGATCCAGGAGTCGATGGAGCGCCAGATCCGCGCCGACCGGGACAGGAAGGCGGCCCTGCTCGCGGCCGACGGACAGAAGCAGGCGGCCATCCTCAGCGCGGAGGGGCTCAAGCAGGCCGCGGTGCTCAAGGCACGTGGTGAGGCGGAGGCCGTGGTGCTCAGGGCGCAGGCCGACGCCGAGGCCAAGGCGGTGCGGGCGAAGGGCGAGGCGGACGCGATCGGCATGGTCTTCCGCGCGATCCACGACGGCAAGCCCGACCAGAGGCTCCTCGCCTACCAGTACCTCAGGACCCTTCCCGAGATCGCCAAGGGCGACGCGAACAAGGTTTGGATCGTTCCATCCGAAATGGCCAAGGCTGTGGAGAACCTCGGCGGCCTGTTCTCGACCAAGGAGAAGACCGCCGAGGAGACCGGCTGACGGCCGTCCGGGGGCTCACAGCAACAGCAGGCGAAAGTCGAGGGCGACCGCGAAGAAGGCGACCGTGCTCAGGGTGAGCAGGGTGTAGGCGATCCGGGCGGGTGGCCTCCACCAGCGGGCGCGCCAGGCCAGCGCCGCGGCCGGGACCATCGGTACGGCGAGGACCAACGCGAGGGTGCCCAGCACGGGCAGGACGGCCAGCCTCGGGGAGTACAGCGGGATGTCGGCCATGAGGACGTTGGGATCGGCCGTCAGCAGGCCGAACCCGGCGAGGAAGACGGCGACCAGGGCGGCGCAGGTCCAGGCGGTGAGGACGGCCAGGCGGGCGGGCAGCGGCGGCCGTACTCCCTGTGGGCGCCGTGCTCCCCGCAGGCGGCGGACGGCGGCGGTCAGGGGCAGGACGAGCGCCGCCAGCGACAGGGCCAGGGCGCCGGTCGCGAAGAGCGGCATGGCCAGGCTCTCGTACCCCGGGACCCGCTCGTAGGTCTCCGAGGGGAGCATCGAGGAGACGAGGACGCCGTCGCGGGGAAAGGAGACGCGGGCCGGGCCGCCGCGTTCGGCGAAGAGGCCGGGGGCGGTCTGGACCCAGTGCTGGACCGGCCGTCCGGGGTCGGGGGAGAGACCGGTCGTGGTGAGAGTCCCGTCGGAGCCCACGGTGACGACCGGGGTGGCGAACAGGGCGGAGACCTTCGTCAGCGCGGTACGGCTGGTGCGGGCCGACCGGTAGGAGCCCGCGTAACGGGAGACGTCCGCGGTGAGCGGGGCGGGCGTGGCCGTACGGTCCGCGGGGTCGGGGAAGCGCAGGTCGACGATCCGGCCCGTGAGCCACTGCGCGTCCCAGGCTCCCACGCCCGAGACGCCGTCGCCGTTGAGGACGACGTAGACGCCGAACCCCTGGTCGGGCATGAGGGCCATGGCGTTGTGGTAGCCGGGGACGTCGCCGTCCTTGTAGAGGAGCCTTCTGCCGCCACGGGGGCGTTCCTCAAGGACGTAGCCCATGCCGGGCATGCGGTCGTCCACGGTGAAGTGCCGTTCCCGCATCATCCGGGCGACGGGGTCGTCCCCAAGCTGGTCGATCATGTAGTTGGCCATGTCCGACGGGGTGACGGCGGGGCCGGTTCCCGAGGGCGTCCAGGGGGAGTACTGGCCCCTCTGCTCGACGTAGCCCTCTCCGTCCGGCCGGTAGCCCCTGGCGAGCCGCGCCCCGATCGCGGCGGGGTGCGGCAGGGCGGCGGTCGAGCCGGTCATCCGATGCGCGGCGAAGACCTGCTCGGCGACGTTGCGCGCGTACGGCTGACCGGAGGCGATCTCCACGAGGTGCCCCGTGAGGGCGAGGGCGTAGTTGTCGTAGGCGACCAGGGTGCCCGGTGGCCGTACCCGGGGCGGCGTGCGGGCGCGCAGACTCTCGGCGAGGGAGGGCAGCTTCGCCGGGTCGTCGTTCGCGAGGCCGACGATGTCGTCGTCGAAGCCCGCCGTGTAGGTGAGCAGGTTCTCCAGGGTCACCGGGTGGCCCGGCCAGGTGTCCTCGATCTTGAACGAGGTGAGGTAGCGGTTGACGTCGGCGCGCAGGTCGAGCCTGCCCTTCCGGACCAGACGCAGTGCGGCCTCGGCCGTGAAGATCTTGGCCAGTGACCCGGTGAGGAAGGGGGTGGTGAGATCGACGGGACGGTTCGAGGTCGTTTCGGCCAGTCCGTATCCCCTGCCGAACACCATCCGGCCGTCCTCCACGACGACGACGGCCGCGCCGGGGATCCTGTCCCTGGTGAGGAGTTCGGGGACGAGGCGGTCGAGGGCCGCGCCGAGGTCGCCCGCCCGGCCCTGGGACGCCTGGGACGTTTGGGACGTCGCTCCGGCGGTGTGCGGGGTGAGGAGGACCGCCAGGGACGCGAGGGCGGCGGTTAGCGCTCTCTTCATGCCCGTCAGCGTGCCGTTTCGCCGGGACCCGCCATCAGTGTCCTGCACCTGTGTTCGACGTGGAGAATGCACGATCAGGGCATATGGTGCATAAAGTGCTGATCGTTGTGGTGGTCCTCGTCGGCGCCGCGTTCGATCCGCTCCATCCGGTGCCGAGCGCGCCGTTCGCCCTCGTCGTCGCTCTGCAGGTGCTGCACTGCCTGACGCCGTGGCGAAGCCGCTGGTCACTGGCCGTTCAGGCACTGCTCCTGCCCTGGGCGGGCCCCGCTGCGGCGGGCATGGTCGCGGCGTCGGCGCTGCTGATCCTGCGCGGGACGGCCCGCTGGTGCGCGTTCGCCACCGTGGTCGTCACAGCCGCCGTCACAGCCGCGGTGCTCGCGCCCGCGACGCCGTTCGGGATCACGCTCGCGGTGCTGAACGCCGCCTGCCAGGGGCTTGTCCTGTTCGGGGTGACCCGGCTCGGTGACACGCGTGCCGCCCTCCACGCGGCCCGTGCGGAACTGGCCGCCGGGTCGGTCTCCGACGAGCGCTCACGGGCCGCCCGGGAGCTGGACTCCGTCCTCGGGACCGCCCTGTCCACGATCGTCTCCCTCGCCGGACGCGGTGAGGCGGCGAAGATCGCCGAGGTCTCCCGGGCGACGGCCGCGCGGGCCCGCGCCGTCCCGGCCCCGGCGGCGGCTGCGGCTCCCGAGCCGGACCTCATGCCCAGGCTCGCACTGCCGATCCTGGTCGCGGTGCACGCCGGATATCTCGTGACGGCGTTGATCTATCTCGGTGGGCGTCCGGTCCTCTCCCTGCTCGCCGCCGGGATCCTCGGGCTGCACCTGCACCACGCGCTGCCCCGCCCGTACGGCGCCCGCCCCGGACACGGCGTCTGGACCGCATGCCTGCTGCTCCTGCTCACGGCCGTCACGCTTCTGCTCCCGGGACAGGCCCATCCACAGCTGGCCGGGTTCGCGGTGGCCGGGTTCCTGGCCCTCGGGCGGGCCTGGTGGCCCGTGGCCGGGGCGGTCGTGGCCGCGCTGGCGGTCGTGCTGGCCGTACGGGGGCAGGCTCCGGCGGAGAACCTGTACTGGACGTTCGACGCCGTGGCCGTCGCGGCCATGTTCCACGGGCTGGCCGTACAGACCTCGCTGGTCCTGCAGGCGAGGCGGGCCCAGCGGGCGCTGGCGGCGCTGGCGGCGGCCGACGAGCGCCGACGCATCTCCAGGGACGTCCACGACCTGCTCGGATACGGGCTTTCCGCCATCACGGTCAAGGCCGAGCTGGCCGTACGGGCGGGGGAGGAGGACGCGAGGGAGCAGCTCGTGGAGATCGCCGCGATCGCCCGCCGCTCGCTGGCCGCGCTGCGGGACATCCCGGCCGAGCCCGACCCCCGGCTCTCGCTGGCCGCCGAGATCGACTCGGCCTGCTCCGTTCTGCGGGCGGCGGGCGTCGAGGTCACCGTCCGCAGGGAGTCGGACAGGGACGACGCGCTGCCGGCGATCGTCCTGCGGGAGGCCGTCACCAACGTGCTGCGGCACAGCGAGGCCGGTCACTGCCTCATCAAGATCACCGAGGACGGGCTGCTGGTCGTCAACGACGGCGTCCACGGCCCTCCCGGCGCCGGGGAGGGCGGGAGCGGGACGGCCAACCTCACCGCGCGGGTCACCGCGGCGGGAGGCACGCTGACCGCCGGGTACGCCGACGGTGAATACCGGCTTGTGGTGCTATATCCAGCCGTTCTCAGCGGCGATGCGGACGGCGTCGAGCCGGTTGCGCGCGTCTAGCTTCGTGACGACCGCCCCGAGGTAGTTGCGCACCGTCCCCTTGCTGAGGAACAGCTCGGCGGCGATCTCGGCCAGGTCGGCGCCCTCGCCCGCCCGGCGCAGCACCTCGGCCTCGCGCGGGCTCAGCGGGTTCGGCCGGCCGGTGATGGCCGCGGCGGCCAGGCCGGGGTCGACGACGGTCTCCCCCGAGGCGACCCGCCGGATCGCCTCGGCCAGCCGGGCGGGCGGCGCGTCCTTCAGCATGAATCCGCGCGCCCCGATCTCCAGCGCCCTGCGCAGGGTCTCGGTGCCGCCCGCCGAGGTCAGCATGAGCAGCCCGCACTCCGGCGCCCCCGCCCGTAGCTCCCGTGCCGCGTCGAGCCCGTCGAGTTCCCCCGGCAGCTGGATGTCCAGCACCACCACCTCGGGGCGGAGTTCGAGCCCCAGCGTGACCGCCTCCCGCCCGGTCGACACCTCCCCGACGATCCGCATGTCGTCCTCAAGCCCGATCAGCGCGGCCAGCGCCCCTCTGATGAGGTGCATGTCCTCGACCAGCAGAACCCCGATCACGATCCCCCCTCAACACGTCCTCCGTGCCAATGATCCCGGTGTTCCTGACGGGGGCACCGCCCACCCCGCCGCCGGGCGGAGAGCGTTCTCCTCCTAGCATCCGGTAAGGCAGTGCACCGGTTCACGGGCGCGAGCCGTACAAGTGAGGAGAGGCATGACACCGTGGGAGGCGGTCGCGATCTTCGCGGCCGGAATCGGAGCCGGGGGCATCAACGCCGTCGTCGGCTCGGGGTCACTGATCACGTTCCCGACGATGGTCGCGGTGGGGATACCGCCGGTCGTCGCGAACGTCTCCAACAACATCGGACTGGTTCCCGGGTCGCTGACCAGCGTGCTCGGCTACCGGGCGGAGCTGAAGGGCCAGCGTGCCCGGCTCGTCAGGTTAGGGGTCGGCTCCGTCATCGGGTCGCTCATCGGCGGCCTGCTACTGCTCTCCCTGCCCGCCAGGACGTTCAACGTCGTGGTCCCGATCCTGATCGGCCTGTCGTGTGTGCTGGTGGTCGTCCAGCCAAGGCTCAACCGGTGGCTCGCCGCCCGGCGGGAGAACGCCCATCCGCACGGTGGCCCGTGGCTGTGGCTGGGGGTCCTGGGCGCCGGAGCCTACGGCGGCTACTTCGGCGCGGCCCAGGGGGTGCTGCTCATCGGGCTGCTCGGCAGCGTCCTCGACGAGGACCTGCAGCGGATCAACGCCGCGAAGAACGTGCTCGCGCTGCTGGTCAACGGGACCGCGGCCCTGCTGTTCGTCCTGGTCGCGGACGTGGACTGGCGGGCGGTCGCGCTGGTCGCGCTCGGTGCGACGATCGGCGGTTTCTTCGGTGCGAGGTTCGGCAGGAAACTGCCCGCCCCGGTGCTGCGCGGGATCATCGTCGTCGTCGGCATCGTGGCGATGGTCAAGTTGATATACGCCTAGATTCTCCCGTTAATGGGCATGAATCAGGCATGAAAGGCGATCGGGTAGAGATCGTTATCGACGCGGGTGACAGCTCGCGTACCTACGAAGTCGTCGCCACCCGCGCGGGCCGCCGCGTCGAGGTGGCCAACAGCCGGGGCGGCGTGATCGAGGTCACCGAGGTCACCCGCAGTGGTACGGCGGTGCGCACCGCCCGCTTCATGTCCAGCAGGATTCTCGCCCTGGTCGAACATCCCGCCGACGGCGAGGCGGACTGACCGCCGGGCCGCCTCCCCATGAGGCGGCCCGGACACCGTACGGCCGGTGCGGGGGCGGTCAGATCGGAGCGGGACGGACCTGGAGCACGCCGTCACGGCGGATCCGGGTCTCGAAGTACGGCTGCGGCGCCGTGGCCGGACCGTGGGCGACCGTGCCGTCCGCCAGGCGGAAGGCGCTGCCGTGCCACGGGCACACCACGCAGACCATGCCGTCGTCGGAGATCAGCTGACCCTGGTGCAGCGGCCCGGCCAGGTGGGAACAGTGGTCGGCGAGCACGGTGACCCCCTCGCCGACCCTCAGCACGAACAGGTCGATGTAGCCGAGACGCCTGGCCACGGGACGCCCCTCCGGCAGGTCCTTGAGCTCACACAGGTCGTGCCAGCCCAGCGGGACGAGGTGGGCGACCGACTCGGCGTGGTTGGAGCCCGCGGCCTGCCGGTAGGCCAGGTGCCCCCCGAGGTAACCGCCCGCGCCCGCGGCGCCCAGGCCGATGAACGACAGCAGTTTGCCGCGCCTGTCGTGCCCGGCGAGCCGGAAGGCCAGGGAACCCACGTACAGTCCCAGCGCGGTGACGTTGGCGATCGCGTGCACGAACCCCACCCGCTGCTGCTCCCGGTGGAGCGCCGACCAGTCGGTGATCCCGGAGGCCGCGGTGGGAATCGCCCCCGCGATGCCCGTGGCGAGCACGGCGCGTGCCGCGCGGGGGTCGGCCCCGGCCAGGTCGAGCACCGCGGTCGCCAGCCAGCAGCCCAGGCTGAGGTCGGTGAGCGGTGGATGGAGCGGTTTCCCCGTCGGCACCCCGTGCAGCAGGTCGCGCAGCCACCCCGGGCCGATGCGCTGCCGTACGGCCTTGGCCAGGACCCGGATGGGCCTGTCCATCCTCTCCGACCGTTCGATACGGCCGGCGATGTCGACCGGGGGTACGAGATGCCGGAAACTGCGGCGGTTCGTTTTGACTGATTCCTTCACGATCGCCCCCTTCTCAACCCTTTAGGGACCTACCCGGGAACCGCATCACGCACGCGCCAGGTGCCCCCGGCTGACAGAGAGCTCGATGATCTCCTTGGCGTAGGAGCCGAGCGTCGGCGAACCCTCCTCGATGATCTTCACCTTCTCCAGGACCTGGTCGGCCGTCACCTTGTACAACGACCAGGTGCCACCCTCGTTGTGGTGGTTGGCCATGATCGGCGCGATCCTGTCGAGGGCCTTGGCGAACTTCGCCTCCGCGGTCTCGCGCTCCTCGAACTCGTCCCACAGCGCGCGCAGCCGCGTCGACTGGTCCTCGGGGAGCAGGCCGAAGATGCGGTCGGCCGCCTTGCGTTCGATGCCGAGCTGGGCCTCGACGGCCCCGGCGTCGTAGATGAAGGTGTCTCCCGCGTCGATCTCGACGATGTCGTGGACGAGCAGCATCGCGACGACCTTGTCCATGTCGGTGCCCGGCGGCGCGTGCTCGGCCAGGATCATGGCCAGCATCCCGACGTACCACGAGTGCTCGGCGTCGTTCTCCCGCCGGGACCCGTCCATGAGGGTGTTACGGCGAACGACGCGTCTGAGCTTGTCGATCTCCATGGCGAAGGTGAGCTGGGCGTGGAGGCGGTCCTGTTCTGGAGGGGTGGTCACGCGCGCAAGCCTAGTGCGCGCCGCTCGCCGGTCATCGGACGGTCAGGCGATGACACGGGACCCAGAGTGACCACGACCCCGCTGAACACGCCTTTCCCGCCGTACGGCGGGCACCCCGCGTGTCGCGTGCCGTACGGCACGGCATGACGGCGCACGGCCCGCGCCGGAGAGCCGGCGCGGGCCGTGACGTCGTCACTCGGTGACGCCGAGCCCCTGGGCGACGCCCTGGCCCAGGTCCTTGTGGATGTTGGTCCAGTACTCGACGACACGCTTCTTCATCTCGTCCGTCACCTCGGGGGCCGAGGCGTGGCCGACGACGTTGCTCACCAGGTGGGAGCGGTCGGTGTCGGACAGCACGTTCTCCCACAGCGCGCGCGGCTGGACGTAGTCGTCGTCCTCGCGGTGCAGGGTGTAGGCGGAGCGGATGATCTCACCGCTGACGTGGTAGTCCTCGCCCGCGTACAGCGCCGGGTCGGCCACGGGGCCGCCGACGGTGTTGGGGGCGTAGACCGGGTCCCCCGGGTTGTTGAAGGCCATCTGGCCGTCCTTGTTGTAGCTGTGGACGGGCGAGAGCGGCCGGTTGATCGGCAGCTGCAGATAGTTGGTGCCGATGCGGTAGCGGTGGGCGTCCGGGTAGGAGAACAGCCGTCCCTGGAGCATCTTGTCCGGGGAGGGGCCGATGCCGGGCACGAGGTTGGCGGGCTCGAAGCTCGACTGCTCGACCTCGGCGAAGTAGTTCTCCGGGTTCCGGTTCAGGACGAACTTGCCGATCGTGATCTCGGGGTAGTCGGAGTGCGGCCACACCTTGGTCAGGTCGAACGGGTTGAACCGGTAGTCGGCGGCGTCCTCGAACGGCATGACCTGGACGTTGACCGTCCAGGACGGATGGTCGCCGTTCTTGATCGCGGTGTGCAGGTCGCGGATGTGGTGGTCGGCGTCCTGCGCGACGAGCGCGCCCGCCTCGGCGTCGGTCAGGTTCTTGATGCCCTGGTCGGTCTTGAAGTGGTACTTGATCCAGAACTTCTCACCGGCCGCGTTGTACCACAGGAACGTGTGCGAGCCGAAGCCGTGCATATGCCGCCAGGAGGCCGGGGTGCCGCGGTCGGTCATCAGGAAGGTGACCTGGTGGGCGCTCTCCGGGGAGAGCGTCCAGAAGTCCCACTGGATGTTGTGGTCGCGGAGGTTGGTGTCCGCGCGGCGCTTCTGGCTGTGGATGAAGTCGGAGAACTTCTGCGGGTCGCGGATGAAGAAGATCGGCGTGTTGTTGCCGACGATGTCGTAGTTGCCCTCTTCGGTGTAGAACTTGATCGCGAACCCGCGCGGGTCGCGCTGGGTGTCGGCGCTGCCGAGTTCCCCGGCGACCGAGGAGAAGCGCAGGAAGAGCGGGGTCTCCTTGCCCTTCTGGAACAGTCCGGCCCTGGTGAACTGGCTGACGTCCTCGGTGATCTGAAGGATGCCGTGGGCGCCACCACCCTTGGCGTGGACCACCCGCTCGGGAACCCGTTCCCGGTTGAAGTGGGCCATCTTCTGGATCAGGTAGTGGTCCTGCAGCAGCAGGGGCCCGTTCGGTCCGACCGACTGGGAGTGCTCGTCACTGGGGGCGGGGATTCCGGCATCGGTCGTGGTAGTGGGCCTGGTGCTCATGATCGGTCCTCCGGGTTCTCTTCATCGAGCATCTTCGGAACGACACTCGGGACACACGCCCCAGTAGATGACGTCCGCCTCGTCGACCAGATAGCCGGCGTCCGAGGCGGGGTCGAGGCATGGGGCGTGTCCGACAGCGCAGTCAACGTCGGCGACCCGCCCACACCGTCTGCAGACGAGGTGGTGATGGTTGTCACCGACCCGCGTCTCGTATCGGGCGGGGCTGCCCGCCGGTTCGACCCGGCGCAGCAACCCCTCACGATGCAGCGCGTGAAGGGAGTCGTAGACGGCTTGCAGGGAGACATGACCCACCCGCTCCCGTACGCCTCGGTGGACGGCGTCCACGTCAAGATGATCGCCCTCCCGTACGGTCTGCATGATCGCCAGGCGCGCCGCGGTCACCCGTAGGCCCGCCTGTCGGAGCCGGTCCTCGTCCTCCATGGAATCCACGTTATGCACCAAACCTGAACGATTCAACCAATTGACGTATTCCATTTTGTCTGGTTCGGGTAACCGCTTTGTCTGCTTAGGGTCATCACGGCCTGCCTGTTCCCCATCGCGAGGCCGGGATGGCATCCTCGGATAGCGATGAACACGTATATCCCCCGCCGCCTCACAGTGGCCGCGGTCGTCGCAGCCTCAGCCCTCCTCGGTACGGCCTGCTCAGCGGCCGAATCGGCCACCCCGGAAGCCTCGGGGAGCACGCCCGACGTCGTCGAGAAGCCGGTCTCCTCCTCCACCACCGAGCCGGAGACCAAACCGGAACGCAGGCCGTACACCATCTCCTTCGGAGGGGACGTGCACTTCGAGGGGGTGCTGCGCAGCAGGCTCAACGCCAACCCGAAGACCGCCCTCGGCCCCATCGCCAAGGTGCTCGGCGCCGCCGACATCGCGATGGTGAACCTGGAGACCGCGATCACCACCGGCGGGACCCCGGCGCCGGGCAAGCAGTACACCTTCCGCGCCCCGGCCAGCGCGCTGACCGCGCTGAAGGCGGCGGGGGTCGACGTGGCGTCCATGGCCAACAACCACGGCATGGACTACATGCAGAGCGGCCTGGCCGACTCGCTGGCCGCGATCAAACGTTCCAGGTTCCCGGTCGTCGGCATCGGCAGGAACGCCGCCGAGGCCTACAAGCCGTGGCGGACCACGGTGAACGGCAACCGGGTGGCCGTCATCGGCGCGACCCAGGTGCTCGACGCCGAGTTCATCCAGGCGTGGACCGCCACCGACCAGCAGGGCGGTCTGGCCTCCGCCAAGAACGAGGCACGGCTGCTGCAGGAGGTGCGCAAGGCGCGCAAGAACTCCGACACGGTGATCGTCCATCTGCACTGGGGCACCGAGCTGCAGAAGTGCCCGAACGAGGCCCAGCGCTCACTGGCCCCCAAGCTGGTCGCGGCGGGCGCCGACGTCGTGGTCGGCGGGCACGCGCACATCCTGCTCGGCAGCGGCTACCTCGGCAGGGGCTACGTCAACTACGGCATGGGCAACTTCGTCTTCTACAACTGGGGGCCGGAGACCGGCAGGACCGGTGTCCTCACCCTGACGATCAACGGGCGCCGGGTGATCAAGGATCGCTGGACCCCGGCGACCATCCAGGGCGGCGTCCCCGTCCCGGTCACCGGTACGAACGGACAGCGGGCGACGGCGAACTGGAAGGCGCTGCGCGGCTGCACGGGCCTGACGCCGACCCCGAGCTGACCCCCCGGACGGGCCGGAAATTGACAGGGCTCATATGGGATGTACGGGGAAAATCATGCGATTGACAGAGAGAACCTGACCGGAAGGGGGACGGGCGGGCAAGATGGGTGGGTGACCATGCCTGCCGAGGAGACATGTGAGGCCCCGCTGCGGCGCCAGCCGACCCAGCGACGCAGCGCACGCCGTGTCGAGAAGATGCTCGACGCCTGTGCCGAACTGCTGGACGAGATCGGATACGAGGCGCTTTCGACCACCAGGATCGCCGAACGCGCGGGTGTCGCGATCGGTTCGATCTACCAGTTCTTTCCCGACAAGCGGGCCATCACCCAGGCGGTGACCAGGCGCCATGTCGAACGGTTCGTCTCCCGAGTCGGCAGGCGCTTCCTGTCGGAGGACTACGGCGGCTGGTGGGACGCGGTCGACGCGATCATCGACGAGTACGTCGACATGCACAGGACCGTTCCAGGTTTCGGCGTCCTGCACTTCGGCGACGTCGTCGGCCTCAACCTGCTCGACGGGGTCTCCGACAGCAACACGGTGATCGCGGGCAGGCTGCGCGGCCTCCTGCTCCAGGAGTACGGCCTGACCGACAGCGAGGAGCTGGACCTGGCCATCCTCGTCGCGGTCGAGGCTGCCGACGCGGTGCTGAAACTGGCCTTCCGGCGTGACTCCGAGGGCGACCCCCAGATCGTCGCCGAGGCGAAACGCCTGATCAGGGGCTATCTGAACCGTCAGTTCGCCGGAGCCTCCGCCTGAGAGGAGCCGCTCACGGGGTCGGCCGGGGCCCCGTCAGAGGCCCTGTCGGAGGCCCTGTCAGAGGCCCCGCCGGAGGTGCCGGCGGGGGCGTCGGCCGCGGGCTCTTCCTGAGCCGCCGCGCACAGCCGTTCCTGCCGGTGCCTGCGCCGCTGCTCGCGCTCCGCGGCCCGCGCCTGCGCGGCCTCGGTGACCGAGGTCCCCGCAGAGGCCCCTGCCGAGGCGGAAACCCGTGCCCCGGAGACGATCCCCGGGCGGCCGTCGGAGGTGGCGTCGGGCGTCCGGGCGCCGTCGGCGAGGGTTCCGGCCCCCCGCTCCCTGCGGTTGTCCGCCCGCGCGCGCTCCCCGGGGCCGCACAACGTCACGCCCGGTACGGCGACCGTCTCGTTGCGGAACCGCGCCGGGGAGTCCTCCGCCTCGGCCACCGGCGAGATGAGCTGTTCCTGACGTATCCGGCTCTCCAGGGAGACGAGCTCACGATGCGCCCGTTCGACGGCGTCCATCCTCGCCGAGAGGTATCCGGCACACCCCGGGACGATCACGGAGAGTCCCGCGAGGAAGGTCAGAGTGAAGGTTGTCTGCTTGGACATGCCCATCGCAGCCCCTCCGAACATAACGCTCCACGAGCAGGAGACGCCTGCCATATGCCCGCTTTCCTGGCGAAACACGCGCTTGGTAGTCAATCGTTTACAACTGGTGGATGAAGGAATACCTGCCGTTGTGCGGACGAAACCAAGCGCCGCTCGCTACTCTCGCGATGTGGCGCATGTGACACGTGGGCAACTTGATCGGTTGCTTGAGCAGGCACTTTTGGCCGACGATCACGGAGACCTCGCCCGGCGGTTGGAAGGGCTGGTCGAGGAGTACGTGTCCGGAGACATCTCGCGGGCCGCGATCCTGGTGCTCGCCGCCGAGGAGTGGCGGCAGGCCGGGCAGCCGGCCCATGCCCTCGTCTGCTTCCAGCGGGCCGTGGACGACGGTGGGGAGGTGGGCGTCGATCCGAGGGCGGGCATCGCCGACACCCTCTTCGAGCTCGAACGGCCGGACGAGGCACGGCAGGTCATCGAGACGATCAGACATGAGGGGGAGGTGACAGCCGCGACCGCTCTCACGGTCGCCGAGACCCTCGTCGCCTACGGCGATCTGCGGCAGGCGCATCTGTGGGCCACTGAGGGGGCGCACAGGGCGGTGCGGGACAGCGGGGAGCACACGGCTCTACTGCGCACCCGTTACCGGATCAGGGTCGATCTGGGGCTTCCCGAGGACGAGCTGGACGCGCTGCTCGACCTCTCGCGCTGAGGGTCGGGCCGTGGTCCCCGCGCAGAGAGAGCCACGGCCCACAGGTCATCCCAGGCCGCCCAGGCCCAGGAGCGGAAGCAGCGTTCCCAGCGGGGACAGCAGCTGAGGCTTCGGCGCCGGCTTCGGAGCCGCGGGCCGGGCGGCGGGCGGCTGGACGTACTGCTCCGGCTCGGCCGAGGGGCGCTCGTCGCCGATCTCCCTGGCCGAGGCGGGGCGGGGCAGCGGCGTCAGCTCGTAGGGGTTGTCCGACCGGCCGTGGGTCTCCGGTGGCACGGGGGCCGACTGCGGACGGCCGGCGTTGACGTTCTTGCGCGTCTCGCCGACGCTCACACCGTAGGCGGGTGGGTCGGACAGGTTGCCCTCGGCGACGCTGACCGACTGGGTCCTGGCGGACTCAGTGGCGTTCTTGGCGAAGTTGCTGTACTTGGGGTCCATGATGCCCTCGGCGGCGACGACCTCGTTCACCAGACCGAAGAGGTTCTTGGCGAACGAGAGCGCGTTCGCCGCCTGAGGGGCTATCACCTTGTCGGTGACCCGCAGCGGAGCCTTCCCGGCCGCGAGCCCGTTGGCGACCGTCGTCCGCTGCGCGTCCAGGAAATCGTTGGTTCCCTCACAGACCGTCGGTGCGGTCCCGGGCGCCTGCAGCAGGCATGGCACCAGCGAGTCCACGACGGAGGCCGAAGCAGCCGCCGGAAGTCCGAACCCGGCCGCGAGTCCACCGACGAGGGCGGTGCTGAGCACCGCCCCCGCGAGGATCCCGCGGGTCTTGCGTGACCCGTTCGACATGCGCGTCTCCCTGTTACTTTCGGTTGTCGGAAGAATGCTGAAAGTAACAGGAAGAGCCCTGCGCCGGGAGCGTTTGGACCGATGCTGGTCAAACTCTTGCCGACGGTCCCACGACCAGGGTGTCCCCCTTCTCGTCGAGATCGACCAGAACCTCGTCACCGTCCTGGATCTCCCCGGCCAGCACCTTCTTGGCCAGCGTGTCGCCGATCGCCGACTGCACCAGACGGCGTAGCGGACGCGCGCCGTACAGGGGGTCGTAGCCGGTCAGCGCCAGCCAGTCACGCGCGGCCGGGGTGACCGTCAGCGTCAGCCTCCGGTCGGCAAGGCGCCTGGCCAGGTGGGCCACCTGCAGGTCGACGATCCTGGACAGCTCCTCGGTGCCGAGCGCGTCGAACAGGATGACCTCGTCGAGCCGGTTGAGGAACTCCGGCTTGAAGGAACTCCTGACCGTGTCCAGCACCGCCTTGCGCTGGGTCTCCTTGTCGAGGCCCGGGTCCACCAGGAACTGCGAGCCGATGTTGGAGGTGAGGATCAGGATCACGTTGCGGAAGTCGACGGTCCTGCCCTGCCCGTCGGTCAGCCGCCCGTCGTCGAGCACCTGGAGCAGGATGTCGAAGACCTCGGGGTGGGCCTTCTCGACCTCGTCGAGCAGCACCACGCCGTACGGCCTGCGCCGGACCGCCTCGGTGAGCTGGCCGCCCTCCTCGTAGCCGACGTAGCCGGGAGGGGCGCCCACGAGACGCGCCACACTGTGCTTCTCGCCGTACTCGCTCATGTCGATGCGGACCATCGCCCGCTCGTCGTCGAACAGGAAGTCGGCCAGCGACTTGGCGAGCTCGGTCTTGCCGACGCCGGTCGGGCCGAGGAACAGGAAGCTTCCGGTCGGCCGGTCGGGGTCGGCGATGCCCGCTCGGGCGCGCCGTACGGCGTCGGAGACCGCCTGCACGGCCTGACGCTGGCCGATCAGGCGCCTGCCGAGCTCGTCCTCCATGCGCAGCAGCTTGGAGCTCTCGCCTTCGAGCAGACGGCCTGCGGGGATGCCCGTCCACGAGGAGATGACCTGGGCGATGTCGTCCGGGCCGACCTCCTCCTTGACCATCGGGTCCTCGGGCTGGGAGGCGGCGGTCGCCTCGGCCAGTTCCTCCTCCAGCCTGGGCACCTCGGCGTACATCAGCCGGGAGGCGGCCTCGAAGTCGCCGTCGCGCTGGGCGCGTTCGGCGGCGCCGCGCACCTCGTCGAGCTTCTTCTTCAGGTCACCGACCCGGTTCAGGCCCGCCTTCTCCCGCTCCCAGCGGCCGACCAGGCCGTTGAGCTCCTCCTGCCGGTCGGCGAGCTCCCTGCGCAGCCGTTCGAGGCGTTGCAGGCTGCTCTCGTCGGTCTCCTTGGCGAGCGCCAGCTCCTCCATCTTCATCCGGTCCACGTTCCGCTGGAGCTGGTCGATCTCCACGGGACGGGAGTCGATCTCCATGCGCAGCCGGGAGGCGGCCTCGTCGACGAGGTCGATCGCCTTGTCCGGCAGGAACCGGGAGGTGATGTAGCGGTCGGACAGCGCCGCGGCGGCCACCAGCGCGCCGTCGGCGATCTGCACCTGGTGGTGGGCCTCGTAGCGGCCCTTGAGGCCGCGCAGGATCGCGATGGTGTCCTCGACGGTCGGCTCGCCGACGTAGACCTGCTGGAAACGCCGTTCGAGGGCGGGGTCCTTCTCGATCCGCTCGCGGTACTCGTCGAGCGTCGTCGCGCCGATCATCCGCAGCTCGCCGCGGGCCAGCATGGGCTTGAGCATGTTGCCCGCGTCCATGGCGCCCTCGGCCGCGCCCGCGCCGACCATGGTGTGCAGCTCGTCGATGAAGGTGATGACCTGCCCGTCGCTCTCCTTGATCTCGCCGAGCACGGCCTTGAGGCGCTCCTCGAACTCACCGCGGTACTTCGCCCCGGCGACCATCGCGCCCAGGTCGAGTGCGACCAGGCGCTTGTCGCGCAGGCTTGAGGGCACGTCGCCCGCGACGATCCGCTGGGCCAG
Source organism: Streptosporangium sp. NPDC020072 (assembly GCF_040631445.1). Lineage (NCBI taxonomy): Bacteria > Bacillati > Actinomycetota > Actinomycetes > Streptosporangiales > Streptosporangiaceae > Streptosporangium > Streptosporangium sp. NPDC020072. The sequence goes on from NZ_JBEYAB010000007.1 coordinate 260,056, forward strand.
CCCCTCGACGACGGCGGTCTTGCCGACGCCGGGCTCACCGATCAGCACCGGGTTGTTCTTGGTCCTGCGGCTGAGCACCTGGATCACCCTGCGGATCTCCGAGTCACGGCCGATCACCGGGTCCAGCTTGCCCGCCCTGGCCCGCTCGGTCAGGTCGACGCCGTACTTCTCCAGCGCCTGGTAGGTGTCCTCGGGTGTCTCGCTGGTCACCCTGGCGTGCCCGCGAACCTTCTCGAAGGCGTCGAGCAGGGCGTTCGGGGTCGCCCCGTTGCGCCTGAGCAGCTCGGCGACCGGGCCGCCGTCCGCGGCGAGGCCGACCAGGAGGTGCTCGGTCGAGACGTACAGGTCCTCAAGCTGGGTCGCCCGCTGGGCGGCGGTGTTCAGCACCGTCAGCAGCTGCCGCGAGCTGGACGGGGCGCTGACCGTCGAACCCTGCGCCTTCGGCAGGGCCGCCAGCTGCGTCTCCGCCTCGGTGCGCAGCTTCTTCCAGTCGGCGCCGACGGCCTCAAGCAGGGGTACGGCGGTGCCGCCGGTCTGGGCGAGCAGCGAGGTGAACAGGTGGGCGGGGGCGACCTCGGGGTTGCCCTCGGCGGCCGCCCGCCTGATCGCTGAGGAGAGAGCCTCCTGGCTCTTCTGGGTGAGCTTGTAGTCCATGCTTGTCTGCCTTGCTCCGTTCGGCGGCTACGGCGCCGGGCGGGCCGGCGCGATGATGTCCCCCCGGCCTTCGAGTTGGAGTGTCAGGCGGGCGGCAGTTGGTACTGGATCAGGGCGCGGATCATGGCCATCTCCGCGCGCAGGCGATGGTTCTCGTCACGAAGGCGCAGTGCCTCGGTCTCCAGCGCCAGGATGCGTTTGATGCCCGCGAGGTTGATGCCCTCCTCCTGGGAGAGCCGCTGCACCTCGCGGAGCATGACGATGTCGCGTGTCGAGTACAGGCGTCCACGCCCCGCCGTACGGCCCGGACTGACCAGGCCGAGACGGTCGTACTGGCGCAGGGTCTGGGGATGGAGGCCGGACAGCTGGGCCGCCACCGAGATCACATATACGGGGGTGTCGTCCGACAGGTCGAAGTAGTTGGCGTCCATGGCTACTCGCTTCTGGCCAGTTCGATGAGCTCGGCTCTGGGGTCACCACCAGCCGTCGCGTCGCGGAAGTCCTCAAGGGCCCCCCTGGCCTTGTCCTCCAGCTGTTGAGGCACCAGGACCTCGACCGTGACGAGCAGGTCGCCCTTCGTGCCGTCCTTACGGGCCACACCCCTGCCCCGCACCCGGAAGGTGCGGCCGTTGGGCGTGCCCTCGGGGATGCGCAGCGTGACCGGCAACCCCTTCAAGATCGGCACCTTGATCTCGGCCCCGAGCGCCGCCTCGGTGAAGGTGACGGGCACGGTGATCGTCAGATTCTCGCCGGTCCTGCCGAAGACAGGGTGCGGCTTGACGTGGATCTGGACGTACAGGTCACCGGCGGGACCGCCGTTCTCGCCCGGTGCGCCCTTGGCCTTGATCTTGATGCGCTGACCGTCTCCGACCCCCGCCGGGATGCGCGCCTGGATCGTCCGGGTGCTCTTGCCCCGTCCGCTGCCCTCGCAGACCTCGCACGGGTTGTCGACCAGCAGCCCCCTGCCCTTGCAGTCACGGCACGGCTCGGAGAAGGCGAAGTTGCCGAGGTTCCTGCTGGCAGCCCCGGTGCCCTCGCAGGTCGGGCAGACCCTCGGGGTCGTCCCGGCCTTCGCCCCCGTGCCCGCGCAGGCCGTACAGGCCGAGGAACTGGTCAGGCGGAGCGAGACCGTGGTCCCCTCGACCGCCTGGCCGAAGGAGAGCGTGACCTCGGACTCGATGTCCTGGCCACGCCGCGCCCTCGTGGTCGTCCCCCCGGAACGCTGGGCGCCACCCCGGTTGAAGATGCCTCCGAAGATGTCGCCGATGCCACCCCCGCCGCCCGTGCCGCCCTGCTGGGTGCCTCCGAACAGGTCTCCCAGGTCGAAGGGGAACCCACCCCCACGCGAGGCCCCCCCGGCCCCCGCGTAGCCGCCGAGTCCTGATCCGAACAGCGTCCGCGCCTCGTCGTACTCCTTGCGGCGCTTGGTGTCGGACAGGATGTCGTAGGCCTCGGAGACCTCCTTGAACTTCGACTCGGTCTCCGTGCTGCCTTGGTTGGCGTCCGGGTGGTACTGCCTGGCCAGCTTCCGGTACGCCTTCTTGATCTCTTCGGCGGTGGCGGTCTTGGGCACACCAAGGACGGCGTAGTAGTCCTTCTCCAGGTAGTCCTTGGTGCTCATCTCAGTTCCTTTTCAGATCTCAGATACGGGGGGTTCAGCTGTCGCTCGCGACAGGCTCTTCTTCGGGCTCGGCGACCGAGACCCGCGCGGGGCGGAGCACGCGGTCGCCGATTCGGTAGCCGGGCTGCAGGATCTCCACGCAGGTCGGCTCGGTGACATCGGGGGAGTAGCTGTGCATGAGGGCTTCGTGCACCGTCGGGTCGAAGGGCTCGCCCTTGGTCCCGAAGGCGCTCAGCCCCAGCTTGCCCGTCGCGACCTCCAGCGACTCGCTCACCTTGGCGAAACCGCCGGTGAGCTCGCCGTGGTCGCGGGCCCTGCCGATGTCGTCGAGAACCGGGAGCAGCTCGGTCAGCACACCGGCCACCGCCTGTTCCTTGATCAGGGTCCTGTCTCGATCGACCCGCTTGCGGTAGTTGGAGTACTCCGCCTGGAGACGCTGCAGGTCCGCGGTGCGCTCGGCGAGCTGGATCGCCAGCTCGGCCGAGGCCAGGTCGGCGGCCGGAGCGGGCTGTTCGGCCTGCTCCTTGACCTGCTCACCGTCCGCCGCGCGCGCCTGCCCCGTCTCGGGGTCGATCTTGCGGTTGTCGCGGATCACCGGCTCCTGCTCGGAACCGTTCTCACGCGTGTTCACGCTCGTGCTCCCCTCGGCCTGCGACGTCACTTCGCGCCGTTGTCGCGCTTCGGCTCGTCGTCCACGATCTCAGCCTCGACCACGTCGTCGTCGGCCTTCTGGCCGTCGGCGCCCGCGGCGCCCGCCGCACCGGCCTGGCCCTCGGAGGCCTGGGACTGGGCGTAGATGGCGGAACCCATCTTCTGGCTGACCGTGGCGAGCTTCTCCGCGGAGGCGCGGATCGTCGCCGAGTCGGTGCCCTCAAGGGACTTCTTCAGCTCGGTGAGGGCCTCGTTGACCTCGTTCTTGATGTCGTCGGGGACCTTCTCCGCGTTCTCGCCGAGGAACTTCTCGGTCTGGTAGACCAGCGACTCGGCGTTGTTGCGGGTCTCGGCCTCCTCGCGGCGACGCTTGTCCTCCTCGGCGTAGGACTCGGCCTCGCGCATCATGCGCTCGATGTCGTCCTTCGGCAGCGCGGAGCCGCCGGTGATGGTCATCGTCTGCTCCTTGCCGGTGCCGAGGTCCTTGGCGGAGACGTTGACGATGCCGTTGGCGTCGATGTCGAAGGTGACCTCGATCTGCGGGATGCCGCGCGGCGCCGGGGCGATGCCGGTCAGCTCGAAGGTGGCCAGCTTCTTGTTGTAGGCCGCGATCTCACGCTCGCCCTGGTAGACCTGGATCTGCACCGACGGCTGGTTGTCCTCGGCCGTGGTGAAGACCTCGGAGCGCTTGGTGGGGATCGTGGTGTTGCGCTCGATGATCTTGGTGAAGATGCCGCCCTTGGTCTCGATGCCCAGCGACAGCGGGGTCACGTCGAGCAGCAGGACGTCCTTGACCTCACCCTTGAGCACACCGGCCTGCAGGGCGGCGCCGATGGCCACGACCTCGTCCGGGTTGACGCCCTTGTTGGGGTCCTTGCCGCCGGTCAGCTCCTTGACGAGCTCGGCGACCGCGGGCATACGGGTCGAGCCGCCGACGAGGACCACGTGGGCGATGTCGGAGACCTTGATGCCGGCGTCCTTGACGACCTGGTTGAACGGGCCCTTGCACCGCTCAAGCAGGTCGGCGGTCAGCCGCTGGAACTCGGCCCGGGTGAGCTTCTCGTCCAGGTGCAGCGGACCCTCGGCGGAGGCCGTGATGTAGGGAAGGTTGATCGAGGTCTCGGACTGGCTGGACAGCTCGATCTTGGCCTTCTCGGCGGCCTCGCGCAGACGCTGCAGGGCCATCTTGTCCTTGGTCAGGTCGACGCCGTGCGCGTTCTTGAAGCGGTTGGCCAGCTCGTCGACGACGCGCTGGTCCCAGTCGTCACCACCGAGGTGGTTGTCGCCGCTGGTGGCCTTGACCTCGACGAAGCCGTGGCCGTCCTCCTGGCCGACGTCGAGCAGGGACACGTCGAAGGTGCCGCCACCGAGGTCGAAGACGAGGATGGTCTCGTCCTTCTCCTTGTCGAGACCGTAGGCGAGCGCGGCCGCCGTCGGCTCGTTGATGATGCGCAGCACGTTGAGGCCGGCGATGGTGCCCGCCTCCTGGGTGGCCTGACGCTGGGCGTCGTTGAAGTAGGCCGGGACGGTGATCACCGCGTCGGTGATCTTCTCGCCCAGGTAGGCCTCGGCGTCCTGCTTGAGCTTCTGCAGGACGAAGGCGCTGATCTGCTGCGGGGAGAACTTCTTGCCGTCGATCTCCTGAGCCCAGGTGGTGCCCATCTCGCGCTTGACCGAGCGGATGGTCCGGTCGACGTTGGTGACGGCCTGCCGCTTGGCGACCTCACCAACGAGGACTTCACCGTTCTTCGCGAAGGCGACCACGGACGGGGTGGTCCGCGAGCCCTGAGCGTTGGCGATGACCGTGGGCTCACCGCCTTCGAGAATCGAGACGACGGAGTTGGTCGTCCCCAGGTCGATACCTACCGCACGTGCCATGAGTACGTCCTTGTAGTCAAAGTTGAGTGGGTCAGACTCATAGTGGAGCTTCGAGTGGTGTTTGTCAAACGACTTGAGTCTATGCCGCTCAACCCTTGGGCGCGTGAAAGGGTTCCCGGAATCCGGGAAACAACGGGCGATCCACATCCCCCAACGAAGGAACACGCATGATCGCTCCCGGGACGGCCCCGACATGATCGACCCCTCCGATGTGGACCTGGCGGAGGGGGTCGGGGAGGCATTCGACCGGGTCTTCGACGCCCACTTCGCCGAGATCCACCGCTATGTCGCCAGGCGTCTGGACACCGACGCCGCCGACGATCTCGCGGCGGACACCTTCCTGATCGCCTTCCGCGACCGCCACCGCTTCGACGCGGCCAGGGGTGCCGTCAGACCGTGGCTGTACGGCATCGCCACCAACCTCGTCGCCAGGCATCGGCGCCAGGAGGTACGCCGTTGGAAGGCGCTCAGCCGTACCGGCACCCCGTGGGGGCGGGCGCACGAGGGACACGAGGACGCGGTGGCGGCGAGGGTCACCGCGGAGCAGGTGACGGGCAGGCTCGCGGGGGCGCTCGCCGGTCTGGCCAAGCGGGACCGCGACGTGGTGCTGCTCCTGGCGCTCGGCGGCCTGGCGCACGCCGAGGTCGCCGAGGCACTCGGCATCCCCTACGGAACCGTGGCCTCCCGGCTGAACCGGGCCCGCAAACAGCTACGCAAGGCACTGGGCGGCGTCAACCCGCTGGAGGAGGCCCACGATGGATGAGATCACCCTGATGGCGTCCCACCTGCCCGACGCGCCGCCGCCCACGCCCGAGATCGTGGCCCGTGCCAGGGCGCGCCTGAAGGACCCCGGGACCCGTACGGCCAGGGCCGTGGCGCGGCGATGGACACCGGTCGCCGGGGTGGCCACCGCGACCGTGGCGGTCGCGGTCGCGGTGGCGGTCACGGTCGTCGTGTCCGGCCTGGGCGACGCCGTACCGCCGACCGTGGTGGTCCCGGCGAAGGGAGGGCAGGTCCTCCTGGACCTCGCGGACAAGGTGGAGAAGGCCCCCGTGGGGACCGGTGCCTACTGGCGGCGCCGTTCCGTCGTCGGGTCGCTCTTCCCGTCGGACGCCGTCTCCAGCGGTGTCGTGATCAACACCTACGACGTCGTGCTCTGGGCACCGCGGAAGCCCGATGATCCCACCCTCGTCATCTCCGAGGCACAGCCGAAACGCTCCCTGGTCCTGCCGCGTGGAAAGGCGCGCAAGCCGTGGAACCCGGCCGAGAAGTACGACTACACGCTGGGTGATATGTCGAACATGTGTGGATACTCCTGGAACACCGGGTCCGGGAGGATCCTGTACGACCACAGGGCGGCCGAGCTGACCTTCGCCGAACTGCAGGCGCTGCCGACGGACCCGGCGGCGCTGCTCGAACGGCTGAGGACCCTGCGGACCCGCCCGCGCCAGGCGCCCCCCGTCTCAGGAAGGGCGGCGCGGAGGGAGGTGCCGAAAGACGCGGGGGAGGAGGAGTACCTGAGTCTCGCCGCGGTCTCGCTGCTGGATCTGCCGAGCCCTCCCGCCCTGCGGGCCGCGGCGCTGCGGATCCTCGCGGGCCGTCCCGGCACGGAGGTCGTCGGGGAGGTCGTCGACGCGCTGGGCCGTACCGAGGTGGCCGTGCGGATCAACGCCGACCGGCCGTCCAAGGTCAGGATTCCCACCGACTACCAGATCATGGTCGACCCCCGGACGGGGGAGCTGGCCGGGGACAGGAGCACCGCGGTGACGAACCGTGGCGGGCTGCCCCGGGGCACGGTGCTCGACTACACGGCCTACACCGAGCAGGGCTGGACCGACGAGCGGCCCGCCCGGCCCGGCGGGTGCAGGCGGGTGGCGAACGTTCCCTGACCGGGGGTCAGTTCTTGGGCTTGGGGGCGGGCTTGGCGCCGTCCACGACCTTGCGGTGCCCGAGGGGGGCCTTGAGCTTGACGGTCGTCACCTTCTTGATGGCGATGTCGATGCAGACCGGGTTCTGGATCTTGCCGCTCTGGCCCTCCCAGAGGGTGACGGTCACCCGCTTGGAGGTCTGTTTGACGGTCACCCGGTCGAGCACCTGGCAGGGCTCGACCCCGGACCACCAGACGACCCGCAGGCTCCGGCCGTCCTTCGACGGCTTGGCGGACAGCCAGGCCACCTTGCGCGGGCCGATGGCGTGGCCTTCCGGCTTGACCGGCTTGGGGGCGCCCTTTTCTGTCGGTTCGACCCTGGGGGCGACGGTGTGGCCCACCGAGAGGGAGGGGACGGCGCCGCCCGCGGCGCCCGCGGGAGCCTCGGGGACGACGGCGCCGCTCTGGACGCTCTGGGTACCGCAGGCCGCCGTCAGCAGCAGGCCTCCGGCCAGGACGGGAATCACGATCCTACGCATAACCCTGTCAACGGATCACGGCGCCGTACGGTTCAACCACCCGCGTCCTGGCTCGTCAGGGCTGCCCTTAGGCTGGTCATCCGCTTCTCCTCATGCAAGGTGCGTTGACGTGATCGCGATTCTGGGAACCGGGAAGATGGGCGAGGCCCTGCTGTCGGGCCTGCTGCGGGCCGGGTTCGAGCCGGACGATGTGCTGGCGACGGCGCGGCGCCCTGAGCGGGCCGCCGACCTCGGCAAGCGGTACGGCGTGCGCATCGTGACCAACGCCGAGGCCGCGGAGAGCGCCGAGACGATCATCCTCGCGGTCAAGCCGCAGGACATGGGCTCCCTGCTGACCGAGATCGCCCCGCACGTCTCCGCCGACCGGCTGGTGATCTCGGCGGCGGCGGGCATCACGACCTCGTTCGTGGAGTCGAGGCTGGCCGGCGACGTCCCGGTCGTGCGGGTCATGTCGAACACCCCGGTGCTGGTCGACGAGGCGATGAGCGTGATCTCCGCGGGCGCCCACGCCGCCGAGGAGCACCTGCGGCTGACCGAGGACCTGCTGCGGCCGGTCGGCAAGGTGCTGCGCATCCCCGAGTCCCAGCAGGACGCCGCGACCGCGCTGTCCGGCAGCGGCCCGGCCTACTTCTTCTATCTCGTCGAGGCCATGGTCGACGCGGGCATCCTGCTCGGCATGCCCCGCTCCGCCGCCCTCGACATGGTCACCCAGTCGATCGTCGGCGCGGCCATCATGCTCCGTGACTCCGGTGAGCACCCGGTGATCCTCCGGGAGGCGGTCACCTCGCCGGGCGGCACGACCATCGCGGCCATCGCCGAGCTGGAGCGTCACAGCGTCCGCGCGGCCTTCCTGGCCGCCATCGAGGCCGCCAGGGACCGAAGCCGTCAGCTCGCCGGTGGGTGATATCCCCTATTAGTCAGTAAAGTTTCCTTTTCTTGCGATAAGCGGCATCATCTCCACGGAAGCCTCGGGGAGTGATGTGATGGGCGGGCAAGCCGTACGAGCCGTCGGCCAGGGGGAACGGGAGAGACCCGCGGTCTGGTCGCGGGGTTTCGGCCTCTTCTTCACCGCCCGTTCGGTCTCCATGCTCGGCAGCGCGATGGTGCCGATCGCGACCGCGCTCGGCGTCGGCGGCCTGGGGTACGGTCCGACCGGCGTCGGGCTGGCACTGGCCGCCTGGATGGCACCGGTCGCGCTGCTGATCCTGTTCGGCGGGGTGTTCGCCGACAGGTTCACCCCGCGCCGCATGATGATCGGCGCGGACGTCGTCAGGGTCGTGACCCAGGCGCTGCTGGCCTCGCTGTTCGTCTTCGGCACCCCCACGCTGTGGCAGGTGCTGGTCATCTCGGCGATCAACGGCGCCGCGGCCGCCATGTACCAGCCGGGCGTCGCCAGCACGATCCCCAGGGTGGCCAGGGACGTGCAGCGGGCCAACGCCACCCTGCGCGTCTCCGAGTCGATCATGATGCTGGTCGGGCCGGGGGTCGCCGGGGCCGTCGCGGGCTTCGTCAACGTCGGGGTGGTCTTCGCGCTCGACGCCGTGGGGTTCGCGATCAGCGCCACCTGCCTGCTCCTGATGCGTCTGCCCCCGGGCTCCCCGGTCGTCGCCGAGGAGTCGATGTGGCGCAACCTGCGCGGAGGCTGGCTGGAGTTCCGGTCCAGGACCTGGATGTGGTCGGTGATCCTGGTCTGGATCATCTTCGGCGCCACCCTGTTCGGCCCGCTGATCCCGCTGGGCTCTGTGCTGATCGGCGGCAGGCTGGGGGACCAGGCGTACGGACTGGTCATGTCGGCCTCGGGCGCGGGCACGATCCTGGGCGGCCTGCTCGCGATGCGGGTGCGTCCCGCCCGCCCGCTGATGGCCGGGGCGATCGGCATGTTCGGCTTCGCGCTCGAACCGCTGACGATCGCGATCGGGGCGCCGCTGGGGGTCCTGATGGCCGGGCACGTGGTCGGCGGTGTCGGCTGGGCGTTCTGGTCGGTCATGTGGGCCACGAGCATCCAGACGCAGGTGCCTCCGGAGGCGCTCAACCGGGTCACCGCCTACGAGGTCGGCGGTTCGACGCTCGCCGTACCGGTCGGGCAGGTGCTCGCCGGGCCTCTCGCCGGGGTGTTCGGCGCGCGGGAGACACTGGCCGTCTCCGCGGTGGTCGCGGTGTGCGGCTGCGTCTGCCTGCTGCTGGTGCCCGCGGTCAGGAGACTGCGCAGGGTCGCCGAGGTCGTGCCCGCCTGAGGGCCCCGAGGGGCCGCCTGGGGGCCGTCAGAGGCCGGATGGGTCTGTGCGTCTGCACGTGCGGTAACGTCGGCCGGGGTGGGGAGATCCGGGGGCGGGGCCGTACCGGAGCGCCCGTTTCTCGCGTCGCGATCGAACAGGGAGGGCGCATGAGCCGGTCCGTGAGGGTCGTCTGGGACGACGCGCTCACCGGATACGACTTCGGGCCGGGGCATCCGCTCGCGCCCGTGCGGGTCGAGCTGACCATGGCGCTGGCCAGGGAGCTGGGCGTGCTCGACGCCGTCGAGGTGGCCGGTTGTGTGGCCGCGACCGACGACGAGCTGGCGATGGTCCACGGGCGCGGCTACATCGAGGCCGTCAGGCGGGCCTCCGCGGAGGGGCGCCCCGACCGGGCCCACGGGATCGGCACCGAGGACACCCCGGCCTTCGCCGGGATGCACGAGGCCTCCGCGCTGATCACCGGTGCCACCCTCGCCGCGGCCCGCGCCGTGTGGCACGGCGAGGCCGAGCACGCGGTCAACGTCGCCGGCGGGCTGCACCACGCGATGCCCGACGCGGCGAGCGGGTTCTGCGTCTACAACGACCCGGCGGTGGCGATCGCCTGGCTGCTGGCCCAGGGCGCGACCCGGGTGGCCTACGTCGATGTGGACGTGCACCACGGCGACGGGGTCCAGGCCGCCTTCTACGACGACCCCAGGGTGCTGACGATCAGCCTGCACGAGAGCCCCCGCACGCTCTTCCCCGGGACGGGCTTCCCCGACGAGCGCGGGGCGGAGGGGACGGCGGTCAACGTCGCGCTGCCCGCCGGATGCGGGGACATCGGCTGGCTGAGGGCCTTCGGCGCGGTCGTGCCGCCGCTGCTGCGGGAGTTCGCCCCCGAGGTCCTGGTCACCCAGCACGGCTGCGACAGCCACGCGCTGGACCCGCTGGCCCACCTCATGCTCAGCCTGGACGGCCAGCGCGCCGCCTACGCGGCCCTGCACGAGCTGGCGCACGAGACCGCGGGAGGGCGCTGGGTCGTCACCGGCGGCGGGGGATACGAGCTGGTCCGGGTGGTGCCCAGGGCCTGGACCCACCTGATCGCCGAGGTCTCCGGTCACCCGCTCGACCCGGAGACCGAGACGCCTCCCGGCTGGCGGCGGTTCGTCGCCGAGCGCACGGGGGAGACGGCGCCGCTCACGCTGACCGACGGCAGGAACCCGGAATTTCGGGATTTTTCTGCTGGTTATGATCCAGCAGACCCGATCGACAGAGCCATCATGGCGACAAGGAAGGCCATCTTCCCCTTCCACGGACTGGACCCCCTCCCATGACCGTGACGGTGGGAGATCACGCCGAGACAGGAGGGGAAGGACGGATGAGCGACCGGCGGCCGATGACACGTGAGAGCCTCCGCGCGCACCTGGTCCGCACCCGCATCGCCGGGGACGTGGCCACCAGCAGGGAGAACAACCTCGACCACTACCGGGCACTGGCCGAGCGGGAGCCGCGCCACCTGTTCGGGCTGAGGCCGGAGGGCCGCTGGGACGAGCGGGACGTCCTCGAACTGATGGCCAAGTCCGCCGGGGTCGTGGCCGACCCCGACCACCGCGACGGCCAGGACACCATCGACCCCGACCTGACGATCGACGCCGTCGAGGCGATGGGAGACACGATCGCCGGGGCGCTGCGCGTCGGCTCGCCGAGGGTGCTGATCGCCACCGGCCACCCGACCGGGCTGCTGGCCGTGCACCTGGTGCTGGCCGGTCTGCTCAGCAGGCATGGCGCGACGCTGCTCGACCCGGCCGAGGGCTGGTCCCACCGCAGCCCCGCCTCGGGCCGCAAGCACGAGATCCGCTACCTGGGCGGTGTCGCCATGGTCGCGGACCGGGGCAACTTCGCGCACACCCACGACGCGGCCCCCATGGAGGCCATGCTCGCCGAACTCGGCGACGGGCGGCCGGACCTGGTGATCGCCGACCACGGCTGGGCCGGGGCGGCAGGGGAGGCGGGCGTCCTCACGGTCGGTTTCGCCGACAGCAACGACCCCGCGCTCTTCGTCGGTGAGGCCGAGGGGAAGATCGCGGTCACCGTACCCCTTGACGACAACGTGCTACCGAGGTATTACGCTCCGCTGACGGATCATCTGATCGAGAGAGTCGTACGGGCTCTCTGAGACGGGCGTTGCACGAATCGGCCCGACCCTTACGTGCTTTTCGCGCCTGCATTCCATCTGCCTCGCCACCCGTTTGCCAAATTTTTGGCCGTTGTGGGCGACTCTGAGAAGAGACAGTTGGTCCGTTCCAAGACCAGGGGGAGAGGTGGGTTCCGGCTGCTGGCCAGCGTTTTCTTCCGTTTCGCTGACGTGGGACTGCGAAGACTGAGACAGTGGGGGGTTTGCACACTCGGAGTCCCGTCTTACGCTGACGGCAGTACACGTGCGTGAGCAATGGCACCAGTGGGGATAACCCGGAAACACGTGCGGAAGAGGCGTCCGATGGGTGCAGGCGAAAGACCTCTCAGTGAGGTGAAGTTCCTGACCGTGGCCGAAGTGGCCACTGTCATGAGGGTGTCCAAGATGACGGTGTACCGACTCGTGCATTCGGGCGAGCTGCCGGCCATCCGGGTCGGCCGATCCTTCAGAGTGCCGGAGCAGGCGGTCCACGACTATCTCAGGGACGCCTACATCGAGGCTGGTTGAAGCGGTGCGAGCCCGACGGGTGAGCCCGGCGGCCGGGGTCCTGGGTGACCCGGCCACCGGGTGAGCGAAGACGGGCGAACGGCCGACGGGTTCCGGTCCCCGGGTGAGATCCGGTGACGGGAACCCGGCCTTCGACAAGACGACGGTGGGGTAGCGGCGTGCGCGTCACGCCGTGAGTTCCGGTACCCGGGCTCCCCCCAGGGGGCGATCTACCACGGATCGCCGGTAGTCTGTTGAGCCGGTGTGCTCGCGCGCACCGGTCTGACAAACTCGGCTACCAGCTACCTGGGGGTCCCGTGGGCTCTGTGATCAAGAAGCGCCGTAAGCGCATGGCGAAGAAGAAGCACCGTAAGCTGCTCAAGAAGACCCGCATCCAGCGGCGTAACAAGAAGTAGCGACGCGGATCTGCGAGGCGCCGATGACCCATACCGTGCTTGTCACCGGGGTCTCGCGCCACATCGGCGCCCGAGTGGCGAGCGTTCTCGCGGCTGACCCGGCCATCGACCGGGTCATCGGAGTGGACACGGTGCCGCCGCCCTCGCTCTCACGTGATGGCGGCGTACCTCCCGGCCGGACGGAGTTCGTCCGTGTCGATCTGCGCAGCCCCGACATCGCCCAGGTGATCGCGGCCGCCGACATCGACACTGTGGTCCACATGAGCCTGGTCAGCGCTCCCTCGCGGAGCGGTGGCAGGGCCCTCATGAAAGAGCACAACGTCATCGGCACCATGCAACTGCTCGGTGCCTGTCAGCGGTCCGCGACGGTCCGCCGTGTCGTGATCCGCTCGACCACGGCGGTGTACGGTTCCTCCCCGCACGACCCGGCGGTCTTCGCCGAGGACAGCGATCCCGGCGAGCACCCGGGCCATGGCTACGCCAAGGACGCCTCAGAGGTCGAGGGCTACGTCCGTGGCTTCGCCAGGCGACGCGCGGACGTGGTCGTCTCGACACTCAGGTTCGCCAACTTCATGGGACCGGGCATCGACTCGCCCCTGACGCGTTACCTCACCCAGCCGGTCCTGCCGACCGTGCTCGGTTTCGACCCCCGGCTGCAGTTCGTCCACGAGGACGACGCCGTCGAGGTGCTCAGGCGGATGGCCACCGAGGACCACCCCGGAACGTTCAACGTGGCCGGGGACGGTGTGCTGCTGCTGTCCCAGTGCGCCCGCAGGGCGGGCCTGCCGACGATCCCGCTGCCCTCACCGGCCTTCCGGCTCATGGGCGACCTCATGGGCGACCTGGTCAAGGGCACGGGGCTGACCGGCTACTCCGCCGAGCAGGTGCGCCTGATGCGTTACGGACGCGTGGTCGACACCACCAGGCTCGCCGCGGAGCTCGGCTGGCGGCCCAAGTTCTCCACCGCCGCCGCGTTCGAGGACTTCGTCCGTTCGCGGGGCCTGCCCTCCCGTCTCCTCCCGACGGCGGCCGGACGGTGAGCGAGAAGGACGACCGCGTCGCGGGACTGCTGGACTTCCTGCGGCGCCGGGTCTCCGGACAGTACGACGTGGACGAGTTCGGCTTCGACCCCGAGCTCACCGACCGGGTGCTGCTCGAACTCATCCGCCCGCTGTACCGGCACTGGTTCCGCGTCCAGACCGTCGGGATGGACAACGTCCCCGACGACTCCGGCGCCCTGGTCGTGGCCAACCACTCGGGCACCGTCCCGCTCGACGCGCTCATGCTCCAGGTGGCGTTGCACGACGAGCACCCGAGCCACCGCGCCGTACGGTTGCTCGGCGCCGACCTGGTCTACCAGCTCCCCGTGCTCGGGCACCTGTCCCGCAAGACCGGGCACACCCTGGCCTGCCCGGAGGACGCCGACCGCCTGCTGCGCAAGGGCGAACTCGTCGGGGTCTTCCCCGAGGGGTTCAAGGGTGTGGGCAAGCCGTTCTCCGAGCGCTACCGGCTGCAGCGCTTCGGCCGTGGCGGGTTCGTCGCCTCGGCCATCAGGGCGGGGGTGCCGATCATTCCCTGCGCGATCGTGGGGGCCGAGGAGATCTACCCCAAGATCGGCGACCTGCGCTTCCTGGCCAGGGCGTTCGGCCTGCCGTACCTGCCGGTCACGCCGTTCTTCCCCTGGCTCGGCCCGCTCGGGCTGGTGCCGCTGCCGTCCAAGTGGGTGATCGGCTTCGGCGAGCCCATCAGGACCGACGAGTTCGCCCCCTCGGACGCCGACGACCCCATGCTGGTCCTCAACCTCACCGACCAGGTCCGTGAGGTCATCCAGCAGCAGCTGAACGAGCTGCGCCTGCGGCGGGGACACGCCTTCCCGCCGTTCCTCTGACCCTCTCGGGTCACCTGGAACGGATCATCCGGAGCGGGTCACCTGGAGCGGTAGAAGCGGCGCAGGGCGACGGCCGCGGCGACTCCGCCCGCGACCGCCCCGGCGCCCGCGGCGATGGGCAGTCCGATCATGGTCGCCTTACGGCCGGTACGGAAGTCCCTGATGTCCCAGCCGTTCTCCCTGGCGTACTCGCGCAGCTCGGCGTCCGGGTTGACCGCGGTCGCGTGACCGACGAGCGAGAGCAGCGGCAGGTCGTTGGCCGAGTCGCTGTAGGCGGAGCAGCGGTCCAGGTCGAGCCCCTCCCGGCGGGCCAGCGCCCGTACGGCCGCCGCCTTGGCGGGACCGTGGAGCAGGTCGCCGACCAGACGCCCGGTGTAGACGCCGTCCCTGGTCTCGGCGACCGTGCCCAGGGCGCCGGTCAGGCCGAGGCGCTGGGCGATGACCCGGGCCAGCTCGACCGGCGTCGCGGTGACCAGCCAGACCCGTCTGCCGGCGTCCAGGTGGCCCTGGGCGAGGGCGCGGGTGCCCGCCCAGATGCGGTCGGCCATCACCTCGTCGTAGATCTCCTCGCCGAGCCTGACGATCTCCTCGACCTTGCTGCCCGCGACGAACGCCAGCGCGGTCTCCCTGGCCTTGGCGATGTGGTCGGGGTTCTCGTCGCCGCGGACGCGGAAGATGACCTGGCCGAGGGCGAACCTGAGCAGGTCCTTGGTGGTGAACAGGCCGCGCGAGGCCAGCCCCCTGGCGAAGTGGTAGATGGAGGCGCCGCGCATCATCGTGTTGTCGACGTCGAAGAAGGCGGCCGAGGACGGGTCGGGCTCGGCCATCGGCATGGCCACCGCCGCCGCGGCCGCCACCTCTCCGGCCGTCCGAGGTTCGTCCCGCCGTCGTAGTAGCCGCCTCATAGCCCCTCAGCTTAACCGCGCCCGTGCACCGCGCCCGTGCGCCGCTCTCTAGACCCCGTGACAGTCGTCGTGACGCCCTGTGACGTCCTGGTGTGGATCAGTCCCTGGTGACGGGCCGAGAGTCGGGCTGGGTCAGGCCGTCGATGTAGTCGAGGTAGCCGTTGGCCCTGCGGCGGTCCTCCTCGTCCATCTTGGGGAGCATGATCTCGATCTGGTTGCGCTGTTTCTGGACGAAACGCTTGAGCTGCCCGGTGCTCCTGCCGCTGCGGCGCTCGACCCGGGTGAGGGAGGTGACCGCGGAGCGGGTGGTGTCCTCCATGTCCTTGAGGGTCTCGTCGATCAGGCCGCTCTCCCGCTTGGTCGCGCCGAGAAGCTCCTCGACCTCGTGGGCGCGCGTCTCGGCGTAGCCGAAGGAGCGGTCGGCCCGCTCGGCGTCGTCGGTGCTCAGGTGGAACAACGTGCTCTCCGCCGCACGCTTGAGGGGGTAGAGCGCGTCGCCGGGCATCGACCGGTAGGTCCCCACGCCTCCCGCGACCAGCGCGCCCGCCAACGCCAGGCTCACCAGCTGGGGCACCAGCGCCGTACGGCGTCGCGCCCGCCGGGGGACGTCCGGGACGTCGGCGGCGACGGGCTCGGGGGGCAGGTCCTCCTCGGCGGCGTTCATCAGGCGTTCACGCAGTTCGGCGCGGAACTCGGGCCGGGGGTCGCCGCTCATGTCGGCACCGAGCCGGGACACGCGATCCTGGATGTGTGTCCGCGATCTGTGTGAGATGCCGGGCAGCCACTTACCCATGAACGCTCCCTGCCGCCCCCAGGTCATGATCCGTCTGTGCACTTGCCTAACGACAGCCCCGCGTGCCAGGTTACGCGATCCCCTGCCATCGGTACGGTCAGCCGAGATCCGAGGGCAGCGCACGAGCCAGCGCCCGGATGGCACGGAACTGCAGGGCCTTGATCGCCCCGCTCTTCTTGCCCATGACGAGAGCGGTCTCCGCCAGGGACATGCCGTGCAGGAACCGCAGGACCACGCACTCCTGCTGCTCGGGGCCGAGCGCGCGCACCGCGCTGAGCACCCGATCGTTGATCATCGCGGTGACGACGGCGTTCTCCGGGATGTGCGGGCCGTCGAGGGGGACGTCGAACACCTGGGCGGTCGAGACCTCAAGGCGGTATCTGCCCGACTTGAAGTGGTCGGCGACCAGGTTCCTGGCGATGGTCACCAGCCAGGCCCCGAAGTCGCGGCCCTGCCAGGTGAAGTCGGCGATCCGGCGCAGGGCCCTCAGGAAGGTCTCGCTGGTGAGGTCCTCGGCCAGTGGATGGGAGCCGACCCGGAAGTAGACGTACCGGTAGACCAGGTCCAGGTAGCGGTCGTAGAGCGTGCCAAAGGCGTCCGTGTCCCCTGTCTTGGCACGCAGAACAAGCCTCCGGAGTTCCTCCGAGGCGTCCTCGCGCGCGGCGAGCTCATTACTGCGGGCAGGCTGGGTCACCCCGGTGGTCGTGGGGAGGGGCCCGGCGAACGGCCACGTGTCTGGCATCCGGTATCCCTTGGGGGAGGGGGCACGGCGTGCTCGAACACTCTAGGAAAACAACCTGAAATTCCACAATCCACTGGGCAATGTCGTGACTGCCGGTAATCGGTCGGTACGGTAGGGCGCCGGTGGTTTTACGTCGGTCCGAGCAGCCCGTCATCAGTTCGGCTACCGGTTAGTGGGTAATGTCCGGCAGCATTGGAGGCACCATGAATCTCCTCGTCGCTGTCATCGCGTTCGCCGGGGCGCTGCTCGCGATCATCGCCACAGTCGCTCTCATCAGCCGTATCCGGGATGAACGCAAGGGATGGCTGATCGCCTGGAGCCTCACGACGGCGACGCTGGGCGTGTCACTCGCAGTAATCGGAACCGGCTGTCTCATTGGATTTGGGGCGACCACATTCCGCGTTTTCCAGCTTTCCGGATCATTGCTCGCCCCGCTCTGGCTGGCCGTCGGAGTGGTCCAGCTCATCGGACGCGGGTCCGCGGGGAGGTTCGCCTCCTGGCTCCTCGGCGTGGCGTTCACCATTGTCGGAACGGTCATCATGATCTCCGACCGGGTGGACCTCGAACAGGAGTTCACCACCAGCCTGCCGCTGGGCAGCCGCCACTGGGACGTCTTCCCGGCCTACCTGCTCTGGGCGGTTCACGCGGGCGCCGCGCTCGTCCTGCTGGGCGCCCTGATCCTCGCGGTGCTGCGCCGCAACGGCGACGACTACGACGCCGACAACCTGCACGCCATGCTCGTGCTCGGCCCCGTGGGCCTGGCCACGATCGGGGCGGTCAGCTTCGCGGTCCCCGGGATGCTCACCATCGTCCTGCTCGCCGTCGCCGGGGCCGCCGTGTGGTACGTCGTGCTGCGCCCGCTGGCGCCGTACGAGGACGAGGACGAGGAGGAACCGGTGGAGGACGCACGACGCGAGACACGGCCCGCGGGCCGCAGGGCCGCGCCGGAGCAGCCGCCCTTCCAGGACGTCCAGGTCGCCGGGCGCCGGGCCGTACCCGAGGACTCCGCGCGCCATTCCGGTCTCGGTGACCTGGTGGCCGAATATCGGGCCGGGGAGCGGGAGGCCGACTACGCGGCGCACACACGGCAGGCACCGATCCCGCCGAACGCGCCGCCCGTGGGGAACGAGATGTTCGGCGGGCCCGCGACGGGCATGTTCATGGCGGGCGACTACGCCGCGCCGCTCACCGCGCAGCCCTCTGCGCCCCCCGCCGCACCGCCCCCGGCAGGCGCGTACGGCCCGCAGCCGCAGGGGAACGGCCAGTTCGGCATGACCTCCGGCGGCCCGGCCACCGGTGAGTACGACATCCAGACCAACGAGTACGGCAGGCGCGGCGGCGGCAGGCGCGCCAAACCCGTCGATCCCGCCGTCGGTCCCGGCACGGGCGAGTTCGCCGCCGACCCCCTGTACGGCGGCAGGCACAACAACGGCCTCGCCCCCATGCCCGCCGACCAGGCCTTCGGCGCCCCGCCCGTCCCGCCCGGCGGCCCCGACCTCTCACGGGGCGCGAGGCACGGCCAGGCGCCCGAACAGTCCCAGCCCGGGGTGCCCGCCTTCGGCGCCTACGGCCAGCCGCCCATGGCCGCCCCGGAGACCGGCGTCATGTATCCCGGCGCCGGGCCCGAGCAGGCGGGTGGCGCGGGCCGTCCCTCCCCGGCCATCTTCGGGCTGCTGACCGTGTTCACCCTCCTCGACGGCACCGGGGAGAGGTTCGACCGGCTGGCCGAGGAGACGCTTGAGGCCGTCCGCCGCGCCGAGCCGGACACGCTGATCTACGCCTGCCACTCGGTGAAGTCGGCCCCGTTGCAGCGCATCGTCTACGAGCTGTACCGCGACGAGGTGGCCTACGCCGAGCACCAGCGGCAGCCCCACGTCGAGCGCTTCGTCGCCGAGCGGCAGAGCATGGTGCTGGCGACCAACGTGATCGAACTCACGGTCAACGCCGCCAAGGTGATGCCGCTGCCCACGGCGTTCAGGATCTAGCGAGCCAGTGCGGCGCGCAGCCGACCCTCGTCGACCCGCCAGAAGTCGTGCTGGACGCCGTCGATCAGCGTGACCGGGATCATCTCCCAGTACTTCGCCTGGTCCTCCTCGGAGAGCGTGATGTCACGCTCCTCCCACGGAACGCCCAGCTCCGCCGCCACGCGGCCTATCACCGCCCGCGCGTCGTCACACAGGTGACAGCCGGGCTTGCCGTACAGCGTGATGCGGTGGTCCTGCGGTGCCATGTCCGTCACGCTAGCCCAGGGCACGGCCGGTCCGGGAACGTGGGGGACAGGAGAGCAACCTGGGAGTTCTCGTCGTCCCGTTCCGTGCCCGACACTGGGAAGACCCACTTTGTGCACCGGTTCACAAAGGGACTAACCTGAAAGACAGTGGCCTCACCTCGTCATCCGTCGCGTCCGGGCCGCGCCGGCCGCCTGTCCCCCTGGAGCTCCGGCACGTGATTCGCCGTCTTTCCCAAGCTCGTGAACGTGGCATTCCCGAGGCGACCGTCGCCCGGTTGCCGCTCTATCTGCGAGCGCTCAACGGCATGGCCGAGCGGGGCCTGGCGACCGTGAGCTCGGAGGACCTGGCCGTCGCCGCCGGAGTGAACTCGGCCAAGCTTCGCAAGGACCTCTCGCATCTGGGCTCGTACGGCACCCGCGGGGTAGGCTACGAGGTCGAGTACCTCATCTACCAGATCTCCCGTGAACTGGGTCTGACCCAGGACTGGGCGGTCGCGATCGTCGGGGTGGGTAACCTCGGGCGCGCGCTCGCCAACTACGGAGGGTTCGTCTCCAGGGGGTTCCGGGTCGCGGCGCTCCTGGACGCCGACCCGGAGGTGGTTGGTGACCACATCGCGGGACTGACCGTCGAGCACGTCGACGAGCTTGAGGCCGTCATCAGGCGGCGGGCCGTGTCGATCGTCGTGCTCGCGACCCCGGGCGCGGCGGCGCAGGAACTGGCCGACCGGGTCATAGCCGCCGGTGTGACGAGCATTCTGAACTTCGCCCCGGTCGTACTCGCTGTACCCGAAGGCGTCGATATCCGTAAAGTCGACCTATCCATTGAACTGCAGATCCTCGCGTTCCACGAACAACGTAAGACGGATCGGATGACTGGGGGGCCCGCGATGGCCGAGGAGTGGCCCGAGGCGGTGGACTTGTGAACGACAGAGCCCGAAGGCACGACGTCTCCCGCGGGGAGACCACGGGTTCACCACGACCCGAGGAGGCCCGGTGAGCGTCCTCGTCGTCGGTCTGAGTCACAGGACCGCCCCCGTCGCACTGCTCGAACAGGTCTCCGTCACCGGTGACGCGCTGGTCAAACTGCTGCACGACGTGCAACAGGACGTCCGGGTCGCGGAGGCCATGGTCGTCTCGACCTGCAACCGGGTCGAGGTCTACGTCACCGTCGACCGCTTCCACGCGGCCGTCAACGCGATCTCCGAGCTGCTCGCCGTCCACTCCGGCGTCCCCATGGAGCGGCTGGCCGGCCACCTGTACGTCCACTACGAGGACCGGGCCGTCGAGCACCTGTTCTCCGTCGGCTCGGGACTCGACTCGATGGTCCTCGGCGAGGGGCAGATCCTCGGTCAGATCCGCTCGGCGCTCAGGCTCGCCCAGGAGCAGGGCACCGTGGGCCCGACGCTCAACGAGCTGGTCCAGCAGGCCCTGCGGGTCGGCAAGCGCTCCCACACCGAGACCGGCATCGACCGGGCGGGCGCCTCCCTCGTCGGCGTCGGCCTCACCCTCGCAGAACGCGCCCTCGGCCCCATCCAGGGCAGGCGCGCCCTGGTCGTCGGCGCGGGCTCGATGAGCGCCCTGTCGGCCGCGACCCTCCAGCGGGCCGGTGTCACCGACATCGTGATCGTCAACCGCACCCACGAGCGCGCCGTACGGCTGGCGCAGACGGTCGGCGGCAGGGCCGCGCGGTTCGACGACCTGACGGCCGAACTGGCCGAGGCCGACCTGGTGATCTCGTGCACCGGCGCGACCGACGTGGTCGTCACCGTCGACATGGTCCCCGCCAGGCGGATGTTCGTGCTGGACCTCGCCCTGCCCCACGACGTCGACCCGGCCGTGCGGAGCCTGCCCGGCGTCACCCTCGTCGACCTGGAGTCGATGCAGGACGGCGACATCGCCGAGACCGACGACGGCGGACGGGCCGAGGCGGTCGCCGCCGTACGAGAGATCGTCACCCGCGAGGTCGCCGCCTACCTGTCGGCCGAGCGCGCCGCGCGGGTCACCCCGACCGTGGTCGCGCTGCGCAGCAAGGCGGCCGACGTGGTCGAGGCCGAACTCGGACGGCTCGCCTCCCGGGTGCCCGGCCTCGACGGACGGGTCCGCGACGAGGTCGCGCAGACGGTCAGGCGCGTGGTCGACAAGCTGCTCCACGAGCCCACCGTGCGTGTCAAACAGCTCGCCGAGTCTCCGGCAGGCGATCATTATGCGGAGGCGCTGCGCGAGCTGTTCAATCTTGACCCGAAGGTGCCCGATGCGGTGAGACGGGTCGATTCGGTGGAAACGGAGACGAACAAGAAGGAGGTGGGCAGATGAGCGACACCGCTTCTCCACTGAGGATGGGGACCCGGCGCAGCCTGATGGCGACGACCCAGTCCGGCCTGGTCGCCGCCCGCCTCACCGAGCTGACCGGCCGCGCCGTCGAGCTCGTCGGCGTCACCACCTTCGGCGACGTGACCAAGGCCAACCTCACCCAGCTCGGCGGCACCGGCGTCTTCGTCAGCGCGCTGCGCGACAAGCTCATCGAGGGCGAGATCGACTTCGCGGTCCACTCGCTGAAGGACCTGCCGACCACGCCGGACCCGCGCATCGTCATCGCCGCCATCCCGCCCCGCGACGACCCGAGGGACGCGCTGGTCGGCCCCGCCAAGCTGGCCGACCTGCCGCCGGGCGCCAAGATCGGCACCGGCTCCCCGCGCCGGGTCTCCCAGCTGCGGGTCCTCAGGCCCGACCTGGAGTACGTCCCGATCCGCGGCAACGCGGAGACCCGCATCGGCAAGGTCACCTCCGGCGAGCTGCAGGGCATCGTCCTGGCCGCCGCCGGACTCGGCCGTCTCGGGCGAGAGGCCGAGATCTCCCAGGTCTTCGAGGTCGAGGAGATGCTCCCGGCCCCCGGGCAGGGCGCGCTGGCCGTCGAGTGCCGTGCCGACCGCCCCGACCTCGCCGAGTTCCTGAGCGTGCTCGACGACGCCGCGACACGCGCCGCGGTGACCGCCGAACGCGCGGTGCTCGCCGCACTTGAGGCGGGGTGCTCGGCTCCGGTCGGCGCCTACTCCGCCGAGCGCGGGCACGATCTGTTCCTGACCGCCGCTGTCGTCGCCGTGGACGGCAGCAGAGCGGTACGCAAGTCCGCCGCCGGGACCTCTTCGGCGCCCATGGATCTCGGTCGCGACCTCGCGGCCGAGATGATCGCCGAAGGGGCAGGCACGTTGATAGGGGAGCGAGCACATTGAGCTCCGGAAGTACCACCTTCGAGCGCTCCGCCGGGTTCGTCGCCTTCGTGGGCGCCGGGCCAGGCGATGAGGGCCTGCTCACGCTTCGCGGCGCCGACCTGCTCTCGAAGGCCGACGTCGTCGTGCTCGATCGGGAGCCGTACGGCACGCTGCTGCGCCACTGCCGGGAGAACGTCGAGGTCGTCGACACCGCGAACGAGGAGGCCGTCTCACTACGGGCCGTCAACGCCGCCAAGGCGGGCCGTGACGTCGTGCGCCTGTGCGCGGGCGACCCGATGTTCTTCTCCGCGATCACCGACGAGGTCGCGGCCTGCGCCAAGGCCGAGGTGGACTTCGAGATCGTCCCCGGCGTGCCGGCGGCGACCGCCGTCCTCACCTATGCGGGCATTCCCGCCGCGGTCTCCGTGCCCGAGTTCCGCGTCGTGGACGCCACCCAGGTCGACGACTGGTCGGCGCACGCGACCGGCGCGGGAACCCTGGTGATCTACAACGGGCTCTCCCAGGCCGCCGCGATCGGCAAGGCACTGATCGCCGCGGGCCGTCCCGACTCGACACAGGTCGCGATCAGCGGCTCGGGCACCACCACCGAGCAGTACACCGTGGTGACGACCCTCGGCCGGATCGCGCCCGACCTCAAGCACGCCGGGATGACCGAACCCGCGCTGATCGTGGTCGGTGAGGCCGTCGGCATGCGGGAACGCCTGTCGTGGTTCGAGACCAAGCCGCTGTTCGGCTGGCGGGTGCTCGTGCCCAGGACCAAGGAGCAGTCGGCCGGGCTCGTCGAACAGCTGCGCTCCTACGGCGCGGTGCCCGAAGAGGTCCCCACGATCTCCGTCGAGCCGCCCCGGACCCCGCAGCAGATGGACCGGGCGATCAAGGGCCTGGTCACAGGCCGTTACGAGTGGGTGGCCTTCACCAGCGCCAACGCCGTCAAGGCCGTCAGGGAGAAGTTCGAGGAGTACGGCCTCGACGCCAGGGCCTTCGCCGGGCTCAAGGTCGCCGCCGTCGGCGAGGCCACCGCGCGGGCCCTGGTGAGCTTCGGCGTCAAGCCCGACCTGATGCCCTCGGGTGAGCAGTCGTCCGAGGGACTGGTCGCCGAGTGGCCGCCGTACGACTCGATGCTCGACCCGATCAACCGGGTCCTGCTGCCCCGCGCGGACATCGCCACCGAGACCCTGGTCGCCGGGCTGACCGAACTCGGCTGGGAGTGCGACGACGTCACCGCCTACCGGACGGTCAGGGCGGCGCCGCCGCCCGCGCCGACCCGGGAGGCGATCAAGAGCGGCGGCTTCGACGCGGTGATGTTCACCTCGTCGAGCACCGTGCGCAACCTCGTGGGCATCGCGGGCAAGCCGCACAACGTCACGGTCATCGCCGTGATCGGCCCGCAGACCGCCAAGACCGCCGAGGAGTTCGGGCTCAGGGTGGACGTCATGGCCGACAAGCCCTCCGCCTCCGCCCTCGCCTCGGCACTGGCGGAGTACGGCGCCAAGCAGCGCCAGGCGGCCGTCGCCGCGGGAGACGTTCCCCGCAGGCCCTCCCAGACCAGACGAGGGGCCAGGCGCCGCGCCAAGTAGCCTGGAGGACGGTAGGCACGGGTGCCGCGCGGCAGGAGGTCGGCGCGTCGGCACCCGGGAAGACGTTGGACAAACCGAATACGTCCCCCGGCTCCTCTCACCCTCCGTGGTGCCCGTGTGCCGGGGGGAGGGGGAGACATCATGACCGCCCAGTTCCCTGTCGCGCGCCCACGCAGGCTCCGCCGTACGGCGGCGATGCGCCGGATGTCAGCGGGCACCCGGCTGCATCCCGCGGAGCTGGTGCTGCCGGTGTTCGTCAAGGAGGGCATCGACGAGCCCAGTCCCGTGACCTCCATGCCCGGCGTCCTGCAGCACACCCGCGACTCCCTGCTCAAGGCCGCCAACGAGGCCGCTCAGGCGGGCGTCGGCGGCCTGATCCTGTTCGGCGTGCCCGAGGTCAAGGACGCCAGGGGCTCGGCTGGCGACGACCCCGAGGGCATCGTCCAGCGCGCGGTCGCCGACCTGGTCGCCGAGGTCGGCGACGCGCTGGTCGTGATGACCGACACCTGCCTGGACGAGTTCACCGACCACGGCCACTGCGGCATCCTGACCCCCGGCGGGGAGGTCGACAACGACGCCACCCTGGAGCGCTACGCCGCCGTCGCGGTCGCCCAGGCCAGGGCCGGATCCCAGGTCATCGCGCCCAGCGGCATGATGGACGGTCAGGTCGCCGCGATCCGCGCCGCGCTGGACGCCGACGGCTTCCAGGAGATCCCCATCCTGGGCTACTCCGTCAAGTACGCCTCGGCGTTCTACGGCCCCTTCAGGGAGGCCGCCGAGTGCGCGCCGCAGTTCGGCGACCGCAACGCCTACCAGCAGGACCCCGCAGGTCCGATCGGTGAGGCGCTGCGCGAGGTGCGCCTCGACCTCCAGGAGGGGGCCGACGCCGTCATGGTCAAGCCCGCCCTCGCCTACCTCGACATCCTGCGCCAGATCCGCGACCTGGTGGACGTCCCGGTGGCCGCCTACCAGGTCAGCGGCGAGTACTCCATGATCGAGGCCGCCGCGGCGAACGGCTGGATCGACCGGGACCGCGCCATCATGGAGTCCCTGATCGCGATCCGCAGGGCCGGGGCGGACATGATCCTCACCTACTGGGCGACCGAGGTGGCCAGGAAGCTCGGCTGACCTGGTGTGACGACAGGCACGTGGTGAGAACCGGGGGTTTGTCATTCGCACATGGGGTCTGTGCGTTAGAGTGCGAGGACCGGTGCGGATGTGTCCCAGGTGGTGTAGACCCTGGCTGTCTGACTTCTTTCGCTGATCGACCGAACACGGGCATGTCATCGCATCCGAAGGCACGCGGGACGCGCGGACGACGGAGGACACGATGGTGGGGGTACCGCTGACTCGTCGGGGCAAACGACGCGCTCATCCGAAGCAGACGGTCGCCTCCGTGCTGGAGTACGCCGCCCTCGGCTGGGCGAGCTGTCCCGGGGCGCGGCCCCTGAACAGCGGTTCCCGCGCCTGCTCGTGCGACCGCATCGGCTGCCCGGACGCCGGTGCCCACCCGCTCTCCCGCGCCTGGCAGATGCAGGCGACCACCGACCCCGCCCTGCTGAGCCACTGGTGGCAACGTGACCCGGAGGCGAACGTGATCCTCCCCACGGGCAGGGTCTTCGACGTCTTCGACGTGCCGCTCGCCGCGGGCCTGACCGCCTTCGCGAACATGGACTCCGCCGGAACCGCCCAGGGCCCGGTCGCCGCCAACGGTGACCGGGTCCTGTTCTATGTGGCCACCCGCAACACCTCCGACGACGAGGACGAGTGGTGGTCCTGCTCCCTCGACTACGGCCCCTCGACCATCGAGGAGATGCCCGGCCTACGGTGGCACTGCCGCGACAGCTACGTCATGGCGCCGCCCTCCCTGCTGCCGACAGGCAAACCCGCCACCTGGCTCCGCCCCCCGGACGGGCGACCGCTTCCTGACCCGCTGGTCGTGCTGGAAAAGCTGGCCGATACCTGTTGATGGCGATGCCTTCGGCATCGCGGGTCCGGGCGCTTCGGGCCGGTGCTTTCCCTCGTCACTCCGTCGCTTCGCTCCTGCGTTCCTCAGTCCAAGCACCGGCGCGCCCGAACCGGGTTTCTTTGCTCCGCCTGGCGGCGTCGCGGGCTTGGGCGCTTCGGGTCGGTGTCTTCCCTCGTCTCTCCGTCGCTTCGCTCCTGCGTTCCTCAGTCCAGACACCGACGCGCCCAAGCCGACACTCCTCACGCTTGGCGCCGGTAAAGCACAAGATCAAACTCTTCACGCCCGAGGTTGGCGCGCCCGAACCATGTCTCTTTGATCCGCCTGGCGGCGGTAAGGTACAGGCCGGAACTCTTCACGCACCGCGCCGGACGGTCGGGGTGAAGCCCTGCACTTCTGGCATAGGGGCTTTTCGCGCTGGGGTGCCGAGGGCAGGGTTTCTGCACGCTGAGTAATTGTGGTGTCCGGAGCGGACCCCTATCCGGCCAGGGACGGTGCTCCTACCGTGGCCTTTCGCAGGTTGAGGCCCGGGGTGGGGGTTGGGATGCCCTGGGGTGGGGGCTGGGCCTGTCGTGGTTACGCTGGGGGCGTGAGCCTTACTGAGAAGTCCGAGGACCTGTTCGCCCGTGCCCGCGAGATCGTCCCTGGAGGGGTGAACTCTCCCGTCCGCGCCTTCGGCGCCGTCGGTGGTACGCCCCGGTTCATGGCCTCGGGGCAGGGGCCGTACATCACCGACGTGGACGGTAACCGCTACGTCGACCTGGTGTGCTCCTGGGGCCCCATGATCCTTGGGCACCGGCACCCGGCCGTGGTCGAGGCCCTGCAGGAGGCGCTCGCGGCCGGGACCTCGTTCGGTACGGCCACGCCCGGCGAGGTCGAACTCGCCGAGGAGATCGTCTCCCTCGTCGAGCCCGTGGAGAAGATCCGCCTCGTCAGCTCGGGCACCGAGGCCACGATGTCGGCCGTACGGCTGGCGCGGGGGTTCACCGGCCGGGCGAAGATCGTCAAGTTCGCCGGCTGCTACCACGGCCACGTGGACGCGTTGCTCGCCTCCGCCGGGTCGGGACTGGTCACCTTCGGGCTGCCCGACACCCCCGGTGTCACCGGAGCGTCGGCCGCCGACACGGTCGTGCTGCCGTACAACTCGGTCGAGGCCGTCACCGAGGCCTTCCGGGAGTTCGGCGACGAGATCGCGTGCGTGATCACCGAGGCGTGCCCGGCCAACATGGGCGTCGTCCCTCCGCTGGACGGCTTCAACGCCAAGCTGCGTGAGCTGTGCACCGCCCACGGCGCCCTGCTGATCCTCGACGAGGTGCTCACCGGCTTCCGGGTCTCCGAAGCCGGGTGGTACGGCCTCGACCCGGTCGAGGCCGACCTGATGACCTTCGGCAAGGTCATGGGTGGTGGCCTGCCCGCCGCCGCCTTCGGTGGTCGTGCCGACGTGATGGCCAATCTCGCTCCCGAGGGGCCGGTCTACCAGGCGGGCACCCTGTCGGGGAACCCGCTGGCCTGCGCGGCGGGCCTGGCCACCCTGCGTTCCTGCGACGAGGAGGTCTA
The DNA here is from genome assembly GCF_040631445.1 of Streptosporangium sp. NPDC020072. Taxonomy (NCBI): domain Bacteria; kingdom Bacillati; phylum Actinomycetota; class Actinomycetes; order Streptosporangiales; family Streptosporangiaceae; genus Streptosporangium; species Streptosporangium sp. NPDC020072. The sequence goes on from NZ_JBEYAB010000007.1 coordinate 287,463, forward strand.
CGACCGCGTCGACGCCGCCGCCCTGATCATCGGCCGTGCCGCCTCCGACGCCCTGGCCGCGGCCGGGGTGCCGCACCGCCTGCAGCGTGCGGGCAGCCTGTTCTCCATCTTCTTCACCGAGGACCAGGTCACCGACTTCGCCGGTGCGCAGACCCAGAACACCGCCGCCTACCGGGCGTTCTTCCACGCCATGCTCGACCAGGGCGTCTATCTGCCTCCCTCGGCGTACGAGGCGTGGTTCCTCTCCTCCGCCCATGACGAGGAGGCCCTCTCCCAGGTGGTCGAAGCCCTCCCCGCAGCCGCCAAAGCCGCAGCCCAGGCCTTCTGAAGCCGTCGCTCGGACCTGCCGACCCGAAACACCTCGGCCTGGGTGTGCCCCCGCCCCCAGGCTGAGAGGTTCCCCGGGTGCCCCGACGCCAAGTCTGAAGAGCTCCGCCCCAGACGCCCCGGCATCAGAAGTGAAGAGTTTGGTCTTGTGCTTTACCGGTGCTGTGTGTGAGGGGTTTTCGGTTCGGGCGCGCCGGTGCTTGGACTGAGGAACGCAGGAGCGCAGCGACGGAGTGACGAGGGAAAGCGCCGGCTCGAAGCGCCCGGACCCGCGACGCCGAAGGCGGCGCAAGGAGACACAGCGACGAGGGAAAGCGCCGGCCCGGAGTGCCCGGACCCGCGACGCCGAAGGCGGCGCAAAGAGTCACAGCCCGCGCCGCCGAAGGCGGCGCAATTATTTCGCGCTCAGGATCTGCTCCAAGCTCTCAGGAGTGGAGAGGAGTTCGTTGACCTGTTCGGCGGTCAGGTCCTTGCCGTTGAGGCGGAGGGTCGGGGTGCTGTTGACCTTCTGCTTCTGGGCGTATTCGGTGGCCTTGTCGACGTCGGCCCCCATCTCCAGGCCGGTGACGCACTTGTCGAACCCGGCGTCGTAGAAACCGAGGTCCCGGGCCCAGTTGAGCAGGTCCTTGTTCTCGAAGCCGTTCTGCCCCTCGACCGGCTGGTTGGCGTACAGCGTCTTGGCGTAGGAGGCCCACTTGTCGGGCGGGGTGCACAGGGCGGCGTTGGCGCCGCGCCGGGAGACCGACGGTACGGGTTCGGGGTGGGCGGGGGCCTGGAAGAGCTGGAACGGCCGGAAGATCACCCGGGCCTTGCCCTCCGCGGCGGCCTTGTAGATCGCGTCGCCGGCGCTGTCCTCAAGCTTCTTGCAGAAGGGGCACTGGAAGTCCTCGAAGATCTCCAGGGTGGGGGCGGTGACGCCCTCCTTGGCCATGAGGATCGAGCCGTCCTCCTGGCGTGTGGTCGGAGCCAGCGGCCCGGTGTAGGCGACGGCCTTCTGGTCGCTCTGACCGGCGTTGTTCTGCGCGACGACGACCGCGACCACGATGACCGCCGCGGCGGCTATGCCACCGAGGACGCCCAGCAGCAGTTTCCGCTGCCTGTCCTTGGCGGCCTGCAGCCTGCGCTCCTCGGCGACGCGCTCCCTGGCTGACTGCCGCCGGGCGTTCTTGCTCATGAGGACTCCTCATCGATATCGCTGCGGCGGTCAGACCGGCTGGCCCGCCCGCCGGTATTCGTCGGTCACGACGCATCCGAAAAGCGCCACGGTTATCACGTGTACGGCCGTGCACCACAGGCAGATCTTGCCGAGGACGAGCAGTTCGGCGCTCACCAGGTAGACCACGAAGAGCACGCCGACGATCACGCTGCCGAGCCGTACCCAGCGGATGAGGGGGGAGGCCGAGCGCCAGGCCCACGGGGTGGTCAGCACCGTGATCGCGGCGAAGAACAGCAGGCCGAGCACGGGTACCGGGATGCCCAGCAGTTCGGAGTAACTGCTCGACGTCACCGAGGCGCAGTCGATCGTGGAGTTCTCCGCGCACACGAGGGGCACCGCGGTGTCGTAGTGGGCGAGGGTCAGGTAGGCCGAGACCGCCAGGCCCATGACGCTCAGCAGGATCGTCGCGACGAGGAACCAGCGCGGCCGTTCCGGTGCTCGACCGGGGTGCGGGTGAACGTCTGTGGCCATGGGGTTTCCTATGGAGGTTCCGGCTTCGCGTCGCCGTGCGGGACAGAGGCGAGGCTAGAACAAAGGGCGTAAGAGGGCGGTAAGGGGCTTGGTAGTGCGTCTTTGGTGCTCATGGGGATCTGTCGGGTCTGAGCGACGATAGCCGGGACAGGCTTTCCCGAAGTAGGGGACAAAGTCCTTGGAAAGACCCGGAGCGGTTTTCCTTTCGTGATTTCTACGGTTCGGTGGGGACTTTTCGGTGTGGGGAGTGGTTGTGTTCCTCCCGGAAGTGGGGGTTGTGAGAAGTCGAGGGTGGCGGCGAGGATCGGGCAGGTAGCCTGACGGAGTCGGTCGTGGGGCCGTGCCGGTGACTCCCCAGGGCGGTGCCCGAGGGGAGACGCGCCGGACGGCCGTGCATGTGCCGGTGTGGTGTCATGGGCGGCCTACCATGATCATCGGAGATACGTGGTAGACGGTCGCCCTTCGGATCGATCATCGTCCCCCGATTGGAAAAGCCTGTGACCGAACGAGGAACGTATGTGCTGGGCATTCCCACCGCCGCGGGCGGCAAGGTGGTGTTGCCTTTCCTGACGGGGGAGCAGGCGGAGCGGGTCAGGGCGTCGTTCGCGGACGTCGCCCAGGCCGCGGCCCAGGTGAAGGAGAGGCCGATGGGAGCGACGCGCCCCTGTGGCAACTGTGAGGGAAACGGCCACTATTACGAGACCCGTGAGACCAAGACCGCCGCGGGCGGGACGGTGGTGACCCAGGTCGAGATCACCTGCCGTCCCTGCAAGGGGAGCGGGCAGGTCAGCGCCAAGGGCTGAGGTCTCCGTTCTTCGGTCCCCGTACGGCCTCCGGGGGCGGCGGCCGTACGGGACCTGATGCCGCAAAACCACCCAGGTGTCGCGAAGTCGTACGGGTGGCTTGAAAGGGTATGAACGAAGGCGATGGGCCGGGCTGGGCGAAGGTGTGATGGATTCGGCGACTTTCGTCCCTGTTCGTGCTTTTTCTTTAGTAAAGGGAGCTTTTTCTGCTACGGGCGTTTAGAGTTGCTACATGCTGGATCTCAACCGCCTCAAAGCTCTGCACGCCGTGGCCGTGTACGGATCGGTCGGTGCGGCGGCCGACGCCCTCATGGTGACCCCGTCCGCCGTGTCTCAGCAGCTCGCCAAGCTCGAACGGGAGACCGGCGCGACGTTGCTTGAGCGCAACGGGCGCGGGGTCCGGTTGACGGACGCGGCCGGGTTGCTCGCCGACCACGCCGAGCGCATCCTCGCGCTGGTCGAGACCGCGGAGGCCGACTTCGAGGCGCTGCGGGGAGCGGTCGTCGGCAGGTTGAGCATCGGGGCGTTCCCCACGGCGGCGCGGGGGCTGCTGCCCGCGGCGCTGTCCCACCTGCAGCGGCGCCACCCCGACCTCAGGCTCCAACTGCACGAGCGGGAGCCGGAGCGTCAGCTCCGTGAGGTGAGCAGGGGTGAGCTCGACCTCGCGGTCGTCCAGGACTGGATGAACCGGCCGCTGGCCGTTCCCGAGGGGCTCTCCAGGGCGATGCTCTTCGACGACGTCGCCGACGCGATCCTGCCCTCGTGCCATCCGCTGGCCGACCGGCAGGAGATCGAGCTCTCCGAGCTGTCCGGCGAGCGATGGATCAGCTCCTCGCCCGGTACGGTCTGCCGCGACTGGCTCGTCTACACGCTGCGTTCGGCCGAGCTCGAACCCGACATCGCCTGCATGGCCGACGAGTATCCGACCCACCTCGCCCTCGTCGCGGCCGGGCAGGGCTGCGCGATCGTCCCCCGTCTCGGCCGCGACTTCGTGCCCGAGGGGGTGCGGATCGTCCCGCTCAGGCCGCGTCCCACCCGGAAGATCTACGCGCTCTGGCGCACCGACGCGGCCCGCCGCCCGGCGATCAGGGCCGCGGTCGAGGCGCTCAGGCTCGCCTCCGAGCCCCACTGCCCGGCGGGTACGGCCGATCCGGTCGGGGAACCCGTCGAAGGCTGAGTGCACGGGCCGGGCGCCTCGGTGACCGGCCCGTGAACAGGTGTCCCATATCGGCCACAGATCGGCCGTGGAACGGTGAGATCATGCACGAAGCACCGGAAAACGCCGCTAAACCCGGAAGTCGACTGTCTTCGGCGCTGGCGTCGTCCGGGCGGCACAGCCACACTGGTCCATCTATGCGCCCTATTCATCCATACCTGTCGGTAGGCTGGCGGCACCATGGCTGAGACGACCGTCGTTCACCTCCTGCGCCACGGTGAGGTGCACAACCCCGCGAACATCCTGTACGGCAGGCTCCCCGGATACCACCTGTCGGAGACGGGAAAGCAGATGGCCGAACTGGTCGCCAAGTCCGTCGCGGGACGAGACGTCACGGCCCTGTTCTCCTCCCCTCTGGAGCGGGCCCAGGAGACCGTCGCTCCGATCGCCTCCTCCTTCGGCCTTGAGGTCACCCTCGACGAACGTCTCATCGAGGCGGAGAACATCTTCGAAGGCGTCTCGGTCGCCGGGGGCAATGGCGTCTTCCGCAGCCCGCGCCACTACCGTCACCTGTGGAACCCGCTGCGTCCCTCCTGGGGAGAGCGCTACACCGACGTCGTCCGGCGGATGAAGAGCGTGATCGACACCGCCAGGGACGCGGCGCGCGGTCACGAGGCGGTGCTGGTCAGCCACCAGCTGCCGATCTGGATCATCCGGCTCGCGGCCGAGGGCAGGCGGCTGCCGCACGACCCCAGACGCAGGCAGTGTTCGCTGGCCAGCCTCACGAGCTTCTCCTTCGAGGGCGACCGGCTGGTCAGTGTCGGATACAGCGAACCCGCGGGCGCGCTCGTCGGGCGCCCTGCCGTACCGGGCGCCTGACCACGCCGGTAGAGTGACTGCTCTACCGGTTGTAGTACAGGAAGACTCAGCCCCTGATGCGCGCAAAACCCTTCGCCGCCGTGCTGCTCGTGGCCGTGTCGATCGTCACCGTGGCCGGATGTGCCGGTAACCAGGGATCGCAGCCGCAGAGCGGGGACACCCGCTTCGTGCCGGGTGACGGCAAGATCACCACGTTCGAGGCCGCCGGCCGCAAACCGGCTCCAGCCGTCGAGGGCGAGACCCTCGACGGCAAGACCGTCTCCCTGGCCTCGTACAAGGGCAAGGTCGTGGTGCTGAACTTCTGGGCCGCCTGGTGCGCGCCCTGCCGCTCTGAGGCGCCGGTGCTCAAGGACATCGCCGCCAAGACCAAGGCGTCGGGCGTGGAGTTCCTCGGCATCGACTTCAAGGACCGCAAGGCCGAGGCCCAGGCCTTCGAACGCAGCCAGCAGCCCGGATACCCCAGCATCTTCGACCAGCCGGGCCGGATCGCGCTGTCCTTCCACGGCACCGTGCCCCCGGCCGCGATCCCCTCGACGCTGGTCATCGACCGCCAGGGCCGGATCGCGGCCCGTGCCCTCGGCGCCGTCAAGTACAACGACCTCCTCGACGTGGTCACCAAGGTCGGCGGTGAGCACTGAGGTGGGAACCGACCTGACCGCGACGGTCGCGAGCGGGTCGCTGCTGCTGGCGTTGCCGATCGCGGTGGCCGCCGGCCTTGTCTCCTTCCTGTCGCCCTGCGTGCTGCCACTGGTGCCCGGCTACCTGTCGTACGTGACGGGGATGAGCGGTGACCCGAGGCGCGGCCGGATGGTCGCGGGCATCGGGCTGTTCGTGCTCGGCTTCGCGCTGGTCTTCGTGGCGGGCGGGGCGATCTTCGGGAGTCTCGGCGAGGCGCTGGCCGACAACGCCGCGATCATCACGCGGGTGCTCGGCGTACTGACGATCGTGCTCGGCCTGGCGTTCATGGGAGTGCTGCCCGGTCTCCAGCGTGACCTGCGCATCCACCGGATTCCAGCCGCAGGGCTGGCCGGGGCGCCGCTGCTCGGCGTGGTCTTCGGCCTCGGCTGGACCCCCTGCATCGGCCCCACCCTGGGTGTCGTGCTCACCCTGGGACTCACCGAGGGCAGCGCGGGGCGGGGAGCCCTGCTGGCCTTCGCCTACGCGCTCGGCCTCGGACTGCCCTTCCTGGTGGCGGGGCTGGCATACCGTAGGGCACTGCACACGTTCAAGGCGGTTCGCCGCCATTCGCAGCTGATCACCCGGATCGGCGGGGCCATGCTGGTCGCCGTCGGCCTGCTGCTCGTCACGGGACTCTGGGGAGAGCTCGTCGCGACCATGCAGGGGTGGATCGGCGGATTCGAGCCGGTGATCTGATGGAGGAAGTCAAGCAGGCCGAGCCTGGCCGTACGGCCGGGCGGCGCGAGCCGGACGGGGACGAGCGGGCCGTACGGCCGGGCTCGTTCGGCGTGGTCGCGTGGGCGCGCTGGTTCTGGCGCACGCTCACCTCGATGCGCACGGCCCTGATCCTGCTGTTCCTGTTCGCCCTCGCCTCGGTCCCGGGGTCGATCTGGCCGCAGCGCGGCGTCTCCGACGCCAAGGTCTCGCAGTACTTCAGCGACAGTCCGGCCCTGGCCGAGTGGCTCGACCGGCTGTGGCTGTTCGACGTGTTCAGGGCGCCGTGGTTCGCCGCGATCTACCTGTTGCTGTTCCTGTCCCTGATCGGCTGTGTGCTTCCACGTGCCGCGACGCACCTGCGTGAGCTGCGGAAGAAGCCCCCGGCACCGCCGCGCAACCTGCTTCGGCTGCCGCAGAACGCCTCCTTCGAGGGTGACCTGACCGTCGAGGAGGCGGCGAAGCGGCTGCGCCGGATGCGCTTCCGGGTGGTCACCGGGCCCGGCTGGGTCTCCGCCGAGAAGGGCTACCTGCGCGAGACGGGCAACCTGATCTTCCACGTCGCGCTGCTCGGCCTGCTCGTCGCGGTCGGCGCGGGCGCCCTGTACGGCTACCGCGGCAACGTGCTGGTCGTCGAGGGGGAGGGCTTCGCCAACACGGTCGCCGCCTACGACCGCTACATGCCCGGCCAGCAGGTCAGCGCCGAGTCGCTCGAACCGTTCTCCTTCACCCTTGACGACTTCCAGGCCACCTACATCGCCCAGGGTGAGCGGCGTGGCCAGCCGCTCGACTTCGAGGCCAGGCTCAAGGTCACCGAGGCCCCCGGCGCCGGACAGCGCGACTACACGCTGAAGGTCAACGACCCGCTGGACGTCAACGGCACGCTGACCTACCTCATCGACCACGGCTACGCCCCCACCTTCAAGATCACCGATGGCAGGGGGCAGGTCGCCTTCGACGGTCCCGTGCCGTGCCTGGTCGTCCAGCCCGCGACGTTCACCTCCGAGTGCGTCATCAAGGTGCCCGACGCCCAGCCGGAGCAGCTCGGCCTCCTGATCGGCTTCCTGCCGACCACGGTGCCGATGAACGGTGAGTGGATCTCGGTCTTCCCCGGCGCGGCCAACCCGACCGCCCAGGTGTACGGCGCGTTCGCCGGGGACCTCGGGCTGCGCAACGGCAGGCCGCAGTCGGTCTACGAGCTGGACCCGACGAGCCTGAAGAAGATGAAGCCGCTGGTCATGAAGGCCGACCCGCTGGCCGTCGGCAAGAAGCTCGACCTGCCGAACGGTATGGGGTCGATCGAGTTCACCGGGCTCAGGCAGTGGATCGCACTGCAGATCACCCACGACCCGGGCCGGATGCCCGCGCTCGTCGCCTCCGCGCTCTCGGTGATCGGCCTGGTGCTCTCGCTGACCGTCCGCCGCCGCCGGGTGTGGGTGCGGATCGGCGACCGGCAGGAAAAGGACAGTGGACACGTCGAGATCGGCGGTCTCACGCGCACCGAAGGCAGCGATTTCAGCGAGGAGTTCGCCGGGATCGTCGCCGCTTTGAATCCAGGAGTGAACAACGATGCCCGTTGAGGTCGATGTCGGCCTCGCCACGCTGAGCGACCAGCTCACCCTGGCGACCGTGCTGCTCTACATCGTCGCGATGATCGGCTACGCCCTCGACCTCGGCTTCGGCCGGGTCAGAAGCACCGCGAAGGCCAGGGCCGCCGGTGAGCCCGCGCTCGTCACGGTCGGCGGGGACGCGGGGGGTGTCTCCCAGGACACCCCCCGGGACGAGGCGCCCGAGGAGAAGGCACCGCCCGCCTGGGCGCTGCGGGCGGCCCCGGTCGCGCTCGCGCTGACCTGGCTCGGCTGGGCCGCGAACCTGGCGGCCATCCTGACCAGGGGCTGGGCCATCGGCCGCTGGCCGTGGGGCAACATGTACGAGTTCGTGGTCGCGATGTGCTTCGCGGCGGTGAGCGCGTTCCTGTTCATGCACCTGCGCTACCGGAACCTGTTCCTGGGGGCCTTCGTCACGGTCGCCGCCGCCCTCGGGCTCGGCTTCGCCGTACGGTATCTGTACGTGCAGGCCGGTCCCGTCGTGCCGGCGCTGAACTCCTACTGGGTCGCCATCCACGTGTCGGCGGCGATCATCGCCAGCGGCCTGTTCATCATGGCGGGCGTCGCCGGTGTCCTCTTCCTGGTGAGGAAGGACAGCGCGGTCCGGCTGCCGTCCCGGCAGGACCTGGAGCGGGTCGCGCACCGCGCCATCGTGGTCGGCTTCCCGATCTGGACGTTCGCCGTCATCGCGGGCGCCCTCTGGGCGGACAAGGCGTGGGGACGTTACTGGGGCTGGGACCCCAAGGAGGTCTGGGCGTTCATCACCTGGATCGCCTACGCGGCCTACCTGCACGCCCGCGCGACCGCGGGGTTCAGGGGCAAGGCCGCGATGATCGTGCAACTCATCGCCTTCGCCTGCCTGATGTTCAACCTGGTCGGGGTGAACATCTTCCTCGGCGGTCTGCACTCCTACGCCGAGGTTCCCGGCTGAGACCGGTCCTTCCCGCCCGTCAGGAGGGCGGCCGTGCCGTACCTCCTGGCGGGCTTTCGCATGTGCTGTTCACTCCTCGTCACGCAGCCGCCGCTCCAGGTCCCTGAGGAACTCGGGGTCGTCGTCGGGGCCCCTGGGGGCCTCGCGACGCACGGGCCTGTGGTCGTCGGGGGGGAGCGTTCCCCTGGCCCCGGAGACGCTCGGCCTGCCGAGCAGGAGCCAGAACACGCCGCCCGCGACGGGCAGCAGCAGCACGATGATCACCCATAGGAGCTTGGGCAGGTTTCTGGCGTCCTCGTCCGGCGTGGTGATCGCGTCGAACAGGCAGTAGAGCCAGAAGGCGAGTATCGCCAGACCGACAAGCAGGGGCATGCCCGAACTGTAAGCCATTCGGCGGCAGGGTGCGGTCGTGGCCCCGATCCGGGTGACTGACGGGGGCCCACGCCGTACGGTGGAGCCTGTTGCCACTTCCTCCTGGGGCGTGTGATGGCGAATTCGGCGGACAAGGGCCGTCATCGGCGGCGCTGGTGGCAGCGGAGCCTGCCGCAGCGCACGGAGAGTGTCGCAGGGAGAGCGGTCCGTGACGCGCCGCTCGCGCCGGAGTGGCGGATGGGCGCCGTCACGGCGCCGGTGGTCGACCGCCCGCAGTACACCTGGCGGGACTTCGAGCTCGACGACGAGCGGCCGAGGGCCATGCCGAACCCTCCGGACGCCCCCGGGATGGGCGACGGCCTACGGCACTGCGGGCGGCTCGAACGCATCCTGCACCGCCAGTGGGACGCCGACCAGGGGCCGCCGTCCGCGGACGCCGTACGGGCGGTCGAGAGCCTGGCCAGGCTGCCCGACATCCTCAAGAGGAAACTCGCCGAGGGGCTCGACGGCATCTACGTCGGCGCGGGCGGGGTGCCCGACCTGGACGACATGGGCTATCTGCGGGGCGCGCCGCTGCCCTCGGGCCGGGCGACCTGGGACATCTGCGCGGGAGCGTACGGCGACCGCAAGATCGTCGTGGGGGACCGGCCCTCGCCGACTCCGGACGTGATGATGCACGAGGTCGGGCACGCCCTGGACGACGTGGACGCTCCCCACGGAGACTGGGTATCCGACTCTCCCGAGTTCGCGGCCCTTTATGAGAGATGCGTCCCTATGCTGGCCTCCGGGTTCCACCTTCAGTCGGGCGATCTGGGGCGTAAGGAGTTTTTCGCTGACGCCTTCGCCGCGATCGTTTCGCGGCAGCGTCCGGCCCTGGTGGACATGCTCGGCGGTAACACGAGGCTGGCGCTCGATGTCATGTTGTTCTTCAACCGGCGTTACGGAATCTAGGTGATCTGGGATGTACGTCATCCGGCTCGCTGACGGAACGCTGCGCGTGCCGCAGACTCTGTCCAGTGATGACGGGCGTCTGATCGGCAACGCGTACGTGGAACTGCTACCGGGAGATCCGGACTACGACCGGTGGCTGGCGGAGGCGTTCACCGAGGAGGAACTCGCCGAGCGCAGACGGCGCTGGCTTGAGGAGAACGACGATCTGGAACGTGAGTTCCTGGCCTTCAAGGCCGAACAGGACGGCTGAGGTCCCTGGGGACGCCCCGGGTGGGGGCGGGGTTGCGGCTCGGGGGGTGCGAGCCGTACGACTCCATCGGTGACCCTGCGGCTTTCCGGGTGGGGGCCCCGTAGGACCACCGATGGTGTGACGTCATAAGTCGTCAGACACGCGGTGCGTCGCCTGCCGGCCTTTCGGCCGTCAAGACGTCTTCCCCGCGCAGAAGGGCGTGCACTTCCGACTCGCGGAACCGCCGATGCCCTCCGGGGGTACGGATGCTGCTGATGCGGCCTGCCGCGGCCCAGCGTGTAACCGTCTTTGGGTCGACCCGGAAGAGGGCGGCAACCTCTCCGGGCGTCAGCAGACGCTCGCTGCTACTCTCCACAATCTCTCCCCCTCGCATCCCGCTTCCTGCCAGCGGGCGGACAGGTAACCAGTGTGCCGAGCGAAGTCTGATTTATCCGTGCTTTTCTACAAAGATCACGGGTTGTTATCGACTGACTGCCCGATTGTTATATGATAGAGCCTCTTTGAGAGTCTCGTGGGTGTTTCTTTACGAAACTGATCTGTTGTGCACACTAGCAGCGCTCACGCGCAGTGCGAAGCACCCACTTCGGCACCCCACACCTACCCCTGAGCAGGCCGGGTGTGGGGTGACGTAACCTCAACGCTGTGCATCCCGTCTTCGTTTACACCGTCTCCCGGCTGGGACTCCTGGCCGTGAGCATCGGTGTGCTCTATCTCCTCGGCCTTCGCCAGCCCTTCATCCTGCTGGTCGCCGCATTCCTGGTCAGTGGGGTGGCCAGCTACGTCCTGCTGTCGAAGCAGCGCGACGCGGTGAGTCAGCGATTCACTAAGAATCAGGAGTGATCACGGCAACGGGAACATGCCGACTCGGGCATGGTACTCGTGACCAAGCCGCGTTGTGTCACTACCAACCAGTAACCCTCCGTGATGGGCGAGGAATGCCTTGACGCCGATTCCGCGCTCCCTGGTGGGATTCCACGACAGGGCCTTGCCGGTGCGCGGATCGATCGCCGAGATTCCCGGCCTCGGGACCGCTCCAGGGCCCGCGGAGTCGTGGCCGAGCGGGTTGTTCAGCCACCGCTGGTGCCCGCCGACGTACACGGCCGCGCCCGTCGCGGCGACCGCGTAGAGCGAGTCGCCCCCGGTGAGGTTCATCCAGGTCGGCCGCACGTTCTCCAGTGAGCCCCGGGGGCGCGTCTCGAAACGCGCCGTGCTGTCACACGGCTTGTCCGGCCCCTGGGGGCCGCCGGTCGTGACGATCGCGAAGTAGCTCCCGTCCGGGGCGAAGTCCACCCCCCGGACGTAGGAGGGGAAGACGGCCTTGCACCTGGCCGCGTAGGTCGAGGTCCGCCAGTCGGCGACCTTCGCGGGACGGGCGGCGACGTCGACGAGTCCGAGCTGCGGCCGGGAAAGGCCGTTCATGGTGGTGAAGTCGCCCGCGACCACCAGCCGGTCCCCGCTCAACGCCATCGAGGCGATCTTGACCCGGCGCCCCCTCGGATCGCCAAGCCGTACGGCGAAGCCCGCGTCGACCACCCCGCTCACGGCGTCGAGCCTGGCCAGTGCCGTACGGCCGGTCCCGCTGATCCCGATGAAGTCACCGCCGACGTAGAGCCGGGAACCGGACCTGGCCAGGGCGGTGACCCCGCCCCCGTAGGTCTGGGCGCCGAAGTCCGTCATCGGGGCGCCGTCGGACAGTCGCAGCCTGACCAGGCCGTTGGTGTCCGCCCCCGAGGCGGCGGGCCCGACCGCCGACAGGCCTTCGGTCTGGGTGGCCGTGGTCTCGGTGAACTCGCCCCCGGCGTAGACCGTGCCGCCGGGGCCGTCGACCAGCGCCCTGACCTGCCCGTCCAGGATCGGCGCGAAGCCCGCCAGAACACGCCCGGTGACCAGGTCGTAGGCGAAGATGTTGGAGCGCTCCACCGTGGTCCTGCTCCCGGCGTTCCTCACCTGGCTGAAGGAGCCGCCGACCACCACCGTCCTGCCGACGAGCGCGATGGCGTTGACGATCCCGTCGAGCACATGGGGGGTGTTGTTCACCGGGTTGGCGGAGACGACCCGCGTGTGCCGTATTGTGCCCGCCGCCGCGGGCGAGGCCGCCCAGGGCGGCAGAAGAACCATTGCTGCGACCAGCGCCGAAACGCTCCTGGTAAACATTCGGTAATTCCTAGCAGACCCACAGTGATCAAGCCGTCACTTTCCGTGGATGCCGAACGCCCCCGGCCACGACCGCCCCCGACACCGGGAACGAGGACTCGCCTCCGTGCTTCTCGGCGCCGTGCGTGAGGTTTTTGATCTTGTGCTTTACCGGCGCCAAGTGTGAGGGGTTTCGGCGTGCCCAAGCCCGCACTGCCGAAGGCGGTGCAAGAGGACCGGCTTGGGCGCGTCGGTGTCTGGACTGAGGAGCGAAGGAGCGCAGCGGATGAGTGACGAGGGAAGACGCCGACCCGAAGCGCCCAAGCCCGCGACGCCGCAGGCGGAGCAAAGAGACACAGCCCCGCGACGCCGCAGGCGGAGCAAAGAGACGCAGACGGCGCTAATAGGCTGGGCCCCATGACGCGCGCTTCGCTGGACAAGCAGCCGCATGAGGTCGCCGCGATGTTCGATCGCACGGCCCGGCGGTACGACCTGGTCAATGACGTTATCTCCCTTGGCCAGGTCAGGCTGTGGCGCAAGGCGACCGCGGCGGCGGTCGACGCGGGCCCCGGGGAGCTGGTCCTGGACCTGGGCGCGGGCACCGGCACCTCGACCGACACCTTCACCTCCCTCGGGGCGCGGGCCGTCGCCTCCGACTTCTCGCTGGGCATGCTGAGCACCGGGGTACGGCGGCGCGGCGGTTCCGGCATCTCCGGTGGCGGGGTGCGGGGGGTCAGTTTCATCGCGGGTGACGCGTTGCGACTGCCGTTCGCCGACGACGTGTTCGACGCGGTGACGATCTCGACGGCGTTGCGCAACGTGCAGGACACCGGGCAGGCGCTGCGCGAGATGCTGCGGGTGGCCAAGCCGGGCGGACGCCTGGTGATCCTGGAGTTCTCCCACCCCACGCTGCGTTCTTTCGACCTGATCTACACGCAGTACCTCATGCGGTTCATGCCGAAGGCCGCCAAGGTGTTCGGTTCGAACGACGACTCCTACGAGTATCTGGCCGAGTCGATCAGGGAGTGGCCGGACCAGGCGGGGCTGGCGAAGATCATTCAGGAGGCGGGCTGGAAGCGGGTCGCCTGGCGGAATCTCGCTCTGGGCATCGTGGCCCTTCATCGGGCATATAAGCCCGCGTGAACATTGACAGGCGATAGCAGTACCCGCCTGACACTTCTCGCCGCAAAGGGGTTAGACTTCGGCGCGACAAGTTTGTGAAGGTCTTCACAAAGGAACGAAAGGCCCCACCCCGAGGCCCTCAAAGCGTGTAGGACAGGACAGGTCCCGTGACCGTGCCAGCCGCCGTACAGCGGAATGTCGCTGAGGCTGACGCCGACGTCATCGTCGTCGGCGCCGGGCCCGCCGGTTCGACAACCGCTTTCCATCTCGCACAGGCCGGGCTTGACGTCCTGTTGCTTGAGAAAACCACTTTCCCCCGCGAGAAGGTCTGCGGTGACGGGCTGACGCCCAGAGCGGTCAAGCAGCTCATCGCGATGGGCATTGACATCGACGCCCCCGGTTGGGTCAGGAACAAGGGCCTGCGCGTGGTCGGCGGCGGCAGACGTTTCGAGCTCGACTGGCCCGAACTGGCCAGCTATCCGGACTTCGGGCTTGTCCGCACCCGCCAGGACTTCGACGAGATCCTCGCCTCCAACGCGGTGCGCGGAGGGGTCCGCCTGCTGCAGGGCGTCAACGTCACCGGCCCGATCCTCGACGACCGCAGCGGCCACATCGTGGGCGTGGTCGCCAAGAAGGACGGCGAGGAGGTCACCTACCGGTCCCGCCTCGTGGTCGCCGCCGACGGCAACTCCACCCGCATCTCGCTGGCGATGGGGTTGCACAAGCGCGAGGACCGCCCGATGGGCGTGGCCGTGCGGACCTATTTCACCAGCCCCCGTCACGACGACGACTACCTTGAGATCTGGCTTGAGCTGTGGGACGGCGAGACGCTGCTGCCCGGCTACGGCTGGGTCTTCGGCGTCGGCGACGGCACCTCCAACGTCGGTCTCGGACTGCTGAACACCACCGAGTCCTTCAAGGGCATGGACTACCGCGACCTGCTCAAGCGCTGGGTCAAGGGCATGCCCGAGGAGTGGGGCTTCAGCCAGGAGAACATGACCTCCCCCATCAGGGGGGCGGCGCTGCCGATGGCGTTCAACCGTCAGCCGCACTACACCAGGGGTCTGGTGCTGGTCGGGGACGCGGGCGGGATGATCAACCCGTTCAACGGCGAGGGTATCGCCTACGCGATGGAGAGCGGTCAGGTGGCCGCCGAGACCATCGTTCAGGCGCTCGGCCGTACGACTCCGGCGCAGCGTGAGCGTGTGCTGCGGGCCTACCCGCAGACGCTGAAGGACGCCTACGGTGGCTACTTCACCCTGGGCAGGGGTTTCGTCGAGCTCATCGGGCACCGCGGGGTGATGGACTTCGCCGCCAGGCACGCGCTGCCACATCCCGGACTGATGCGCTTCGCGCTCAAACTCCTTGGTAACCTCACCGACCGACGAGGCGATGCGTCAGACCGCATCATCAACGCTCTGTCGAAGGTCGCGCCGTCGGCATGACCTCAGCAAACGTACGGAACGTGGAAGGCAAGAGCGATGATCGCCCTGCCTAGACTTGCACAACGGCCTGAACAAGGAAACGACCTGATGAGCTGCGCGCCGGCGCGCGTGGAGATGGGAGAGGAGGCGTAGCGATGGAGTTGTACGCACCCATCCTGGTGCTCGCCGTTCTCGCGGCGGGATTCGCGATCTTCTCGGTGACGATCGCGCCCTTCACCGGTCCCAGGCGCTGGAACCGCGCGAAACTTGACGCCTACGAATGCGGGATCGAGCCGACGCCCCAGCCGGTCGGTGGCGGTCGCTTCCCGCTGAAGTACATGATCACCGCGATGCTGTTCATCGTGTTCGACATCGAGATCATCTTCCTCTACCCGTGGGCGGTCGCGTTCGACCAGCTCGGGGTTTTCGGACTGGTCGAGATGGTGCTGTTCATCGTCACCGTGCTCGTGGCCTACACCTACGTGTGGCGCCGCAAGGGTTTGGACTGGGACTAGACATGGGTCTTGAAGAGAAACTTCCGAGCGGGTTCATGCTCAGCACGGTCGAACAGGTCGCGGGCTGGGCGCGGAAGAACTCCGTCTGGCCGGCGACCTTCGGTCTGGCCTGCTGCGCCATCGAGCTGATGTCGACCGGTGGTCCCAAGCACGACCTGGCGCGCTTCGGCATGGAGCGCGCCTCGGCGTCTCCGCGCCAGGCCGACCTGATGATCGTCGCGGGCAGGCTCTCGCAGAAGATGGCGCCGGTGCTGCGCCAGATCTACGACCAGATGGCCGAGCCCAAGTGGGTCATCGCGATGGGCGTGTGCGCCTCCAGCGGCGGCATGTTCAACAACTACGCCATCGTGCAGGGCGTGGACCACGTCGTCCCCGTCGACATCTACCTGCCCGGCTGCCCGCCGCGGCCCGAGATGCTCATCGACGCGATCGTGAAGCTGCACGACAAGATCCAGAACATGAAGTTCGGCGCGCACCGTGCCAAGCAGATCGACGAGCTCGAACTGCAGGCGCTGCGGGCGCTGCCCCTGATCGATCAGGGGACCGCCAAATGAGGTGCCGCGACGACCGGCCCCGCGCGACGGACGAGGAGCGGTGAGGGACCGACATGAGCAGTGACAACCTCCCCGGGGTCCCGGAGGAGCCGATCGCCCGCACGGGCATGTTCGGTGCCAAGGGGACCGGTGACACCTCCGGCTACGGCCGCCTGGTCGTACGGCGCAAGCCCGAGCTGTCGACCCCCCGCCCCTACGGCGGCTACTTCGACACCGTCGCCGACGAGCTTGAGCGCGCCCTGGGCCCCGAGCTGGCCGACGCGGTCGAGCGTGTCGTCGTCGACCGCGGCGAGCTGACCTTCCACGTCAGGCGTGAGCGTCTGGTCGAGGTCGCCAGGACCCTGCGCGACGACCCCGCGCTGCGTTTCGAGCTGTCGCTCGGCGTCTCCGGCGTGCACTACCCCCACCTTGAGGGGGAGGAACTGCACGCGGTGATCCACCTGTGCTCGATCACCCACAACAGGCGCCTGCGCCTTGAGATCGCGTGCCCCGACGCCGACCCGCACATTCCCTCCACGGTCTCTGTCTACCCGACGCACGACTGGCACGAGCGGGAGACCTGGGACTTCTTCGGGATCGTCTTCGACGGCCACCCGGCGCTGACCCGCATCATGATGCCGGACGACTGGGACGGGCACCCCCAGCGCAAGGACTACCCGCTCGGCGGTATCCCGGTCGAGTACCGCGGCGCCGAAATCCCCGCGCCCGACCAGAGGAGGT
The DNA here is from genome assembly GCF_040631445.1 of Streptosporangium sp. NPDC020072. NCBI lineage: Bacteria > Bacillati > Actinomycetota > Actinomycetes > Streptosporangiales > Streptosporangiaceae > Streptosporangium > Streptosporangium sp. NPDC020072. The sequence continues at coordinate 304,286 of NZ_JBEYAB010000007.1, forward strand.
CGTACTCGTGAGTGCTCCGTTCGAAGAGATCACGGACGCCACCGAGGGCAAGGTCTACACCGTCTCGGGCAACGACTGGACGGAACTGGTCGAGACCCTCACCGGACAGCAGGACGAGCAGCTCGTCGTCAACATGGGTCCGCAGCACCCCTCGACGCACGGCGTGCTGCGTCTGGTGCTGAACCTGGACGGCGAGACGGTCACCGAGGCCCGCACGGTCATCGGCTACCTGCACACGGGCATCGAGAAGAACATGGAGTTCCGGACGTGGACCCAGGGGACCACGTTCGTGACCCGCATGGACTACCTCGCGCCGATCTTCAACGAGACGGCCTACTGCCTGGGCGTCGAGAAGCTGCTCGGCATCACCGACCGCGTCCCTGAGCGGGCGCAGGCCATCCGCGTGATGATGATGGAGCTGACCCGCATCTCCTCGCACATGGTGGCCATCGGCACCTTCGGCATGGAGCTCGGCGCGACCACGCCGTTCCTCTTCGGGTCCCGCGAGCGCGAGATGGTGCTCGACGTGATGGAGTACATCACCGGCCTGCGGATGAACATGGCCTACGTACGGCCCGGCGGCGTCTCGGTCGACCTGCCCGCAGGCGCGGTCGACAAGGTCGGTGAGCTGCTCAAGATCATGCCGCAGCGCATCAAGGACATGCGCAAGATGCTCGACGCCAACCCGGTCTACCTGGCCAGGACCAAGGACATCGCCTACCTCGACCTCACCGGCTGCATGGCGCTGGGTGTCACCGGGCCGATGCTGCGGGCCGCGGGCCTGCCGTGGGACCTGCGCAAGTCGCAGCCCTACTGCGGTTACGAGACCTACGAGTTCAACGTCCCGACCGAGAAGACCGCCGACGTCTACGGCCGCTATCTCGTCAGGATGGCCGAGATGGAGGAGTCGCTCAAGATCATTGAGCAGGCTCTCGACCGGCTCTCCGGCCCGCTCAAGGGCGACCGGGTCATGGTGGACGACAAGAAGATCGGCTGGCCCGCGCAGCTCGCGCTCGGCCCCGACGGCCTGGGCAACTCGCCCGACCACATCGCGCACATCATGAGCGGTTCGATGGAGGCGCTGATCCACCACTTCAAGCTGGTCACCGAGGGCTTCCGGGTCCCGGCCGGGCAGGCCTTCGCCTCGGTCGAGTCGCCCCGCGGCGAGCTCGGCGCCCACGTGGTCAGCGACGGCGGCACCAGGCCCTACCGCGTGCACTTCCGCGACCCGTCCTTCACGAACCTGCAGGCGGTGCCCCCGACCTGCGAGGGTGGCATGGTCGCCGACGTCATCTCGGCCGTGGCCTCGATCGACCCGGTCATGGGAGGGGTCGACCGATGAACGAGGAGAGGAACGAGGAGGGGGGCGCGACCGTGGGCACAGGGTACGCACCAGAGGTCCGTGAGCGCCTTGAGCGCGACGCCAAGGAGATCATCGGCCGGTACCCCCGGCCGAGGTCGGCCCTGCTCCCGCTGCTGCACCTGGTGCAGTCGGTGGACGGCTACGTCTCCGACGCCGGACACGAGTTCTGCGCCGAGATGCTGGGCCTGAGCAAGGCCGAGGTGGTCGGTGTCTCCACCTTCTACACGATGTACAAGCGCAAGCCGATGGGCGACTACCACGTCGGGGTGTGCATCAACACGCTGTGCGCCGTCATGGGCGGCGACCAGATCTGGGACGAGCTGTCCGAGCACGCCGGGGTCGGTCACGACGAGGTGACCCCGGACGGGAAGATCTCGCTGGAGCGGCTTGAGTGCAACGCCGCCTGCGACTTCGCCCCGGTGATGATGGTGAACTGGGAGTTCTTCGACAACCAGACGCCCGAGTCGGCCAAGCAGCTCGTCGAGGACCTCAAGGCGGGCAAGGACGTCTCGCCCACCCGGGGTCCGAAGAAGCTGTGCACCTTCAAGGAGGCCTCGCGCGTGCTGGCGGGCCTGCCCGACGGCCAGGCCGGCGACGGCCCCTCCGCGGCGGGCGCCTCCCTGGAGGGCCTGAAGGTCGCCAAGGCCAACGGATGGAAGGCACCTGAGCCATCATGACGACTCTCACTCCGGTCCTGACGGCCAACTGGGACCGGCCGGACTCCTTCACCCTGGACGGCTACGGCGACTACGCGGCGGCCAGGAAGGCGCTGGGCATGGACCCGGACGCCGTCATCCAGGCCGTCAAGGACTCCGGTCTCCGCGGCCGTGGCGGTGCGGGCTTCCCCACCGGCATGAAGTGGGGGTTCATCCCCCAGGGCGACGGCAAGCCGCACTATCTCGTGGTCAACGCCGACGAGTCCGAGCCGGGAACCTGCAAGGACATCCCGCTGATGATGGCCAACCCGCACGCGCTGGTCGAGGGCGTCATCATCGCCTCCTACGCCATCCGTGCCAACCACGCCTTCATCTACGTGCGCGGCGAGGTGCTGCACGTCATCCGCCGCCTGCAGGCGGCGGTCGCCGAGGCCTACGCCAAGGGCCTGCTCGGCAAGGACCTCTTCGGCACCGGGTTCGACCTGGAGCTGGTGGTCCACAGCGGCGCGGGCGCCTACATCTGCGGCGAGGAGACGGCACTGCTCGACTCGCTTGAGGGACATCGCGGCCAACCTCGGCTCAAGCCCCCCTTCCCGGCCGTGGCGGGCCTGTACGCCTCGCCAACCGTCGTGAACAACGTGGAGTCGATCGCGAGTGTTCCCTCGATCATCGCGAACGGGGCCGACTGGTTCGCGGGGATGGGCACGGAGAAGTCCCAGGGCTTCGGCATCTTCTCGCTGAGCGGCCACGTCACCCGGCCCGGCCAGTACGAGGCGCCGCTGGGCATCACACTGCGCGAGCTGCTCGACATGGCGGGCGGAATCCGGGCGGGGCACCGGCTGAAGTTCTGGACCCCCGGCGGATCGAGCACGCCGATCTTCACCGACGAGCACCTGGACGTCCCGCTCGACTTCGAGTCGGTCGGGGCCAAGGGGTCCATGCTCGGCACCCGGGCCCTGCAGATCTTCGACGAGACGACCTGCGTGGTGCGGGCCGTACTGCGTTGGACCGAGTTCTACGCGCACGAGTCCTGCGGTAAGTGCACCCCCTGCCGGGAGGGCACCTACTGGCTCAAGCAGGTGCTCAAGCGGTTGGAGAAGGGACAGGGCACCGAGGAGGACCTGTCCACGATCACCGACATCGCGGACAACATCCTGGGACGCTCCTTCTGCGCCCTGGGCGACGGCGCGACCAGCCCCATCCACTCGTCGGTCAAGCACTTCAGGGACGAGTACCTCAAGCACTTCGAGATCGGTGGCTGCCCGTTCGACCACGCCCCCTCAAGGCTCTGGGGGAACAAGTGAGCGGACGGCACGCAACCGGCAAGCACAGCACCGTTTCGGTCATGAGGCCGACGGAGGAGGCGCCATGACCGTCGAAGCGACCACCCCGGCGCAGACGCCGGTAGAACTGGTAACCCTCACCATCGACGGTTTCCAGGTGAGCGTCCCGAAGGGCACGCTGATCATCCGGGCGGCCGAGCTGCTCGGCATCCAGATCCCCAGGTTCTGCGACCACCCGCTGCTGGACCCGGCGGCCAACTGCCGCCAGTGTCTGGTCGACATCCCCGACGCGGGCAACGGCAGGGGCTTCCCGAAGCCGCAGCCGTCCTGCGCCATCGAGGTCGCCCCCGGCATGGTCGTGCAGACGCAGCTCACCTCGCCCGTCGCCGAGAAGGCGCAGCGCGGCGTGATGGAGCTGCTGCTGCTGAACCACCCGCTGGACTGCCCGGTCTGCGACAAGGGCGGCGAGTGCCCCCTGCAGAACCAGGCCATGTCCAACGGCCAGGGCGAGAGCCGCTTCCAGGAGAGCAAGCGGACCTTCCCCAAGCCCATCGCGCTGTCCACCGAGGTGCTGCTGGACCGCGAGCGCTGCGTGCAGTGCGCGCGCTGCATCCGCTTCTCCGACGAGATCGCCGGTGACCCGCTCATCGAGTTCTTCGAGCGCGGGGCCAAGGAGCAGGTCAGGACCGCCGACGGCGAGCCGTTCGAGTCCTACTTCTCCGGCAACACGGTGCAGATCTGCCCGGTCGGCGCGCTCACCGGCGCCGCCTACCGCTTCCGGGCCCGGCCGTTCGACCTGGTGTCCACGCCCAGCGCGTGCGAGCACTGCGCGAGCGGCTGCTCGCTGCGCACCGACCACCGCCGCGGCAAGGTCACCCGACGCCTGGCCGGGGACGACCCCGAGGTCAACGAGGAGTGGAACTGCGACAAGGGTCGCTGGGCCTTCACCTACGCGACCCAGCCCAACCGGCTCAAGACCCCCCTCGTCCGTGACGAGAAGGGTCACCTGGTCCCGGCCTCCTGGCCCGAGGCGCTGGCCGTCGCGGCCCGCGGCCTGGCCGCGGCGCGGGGCAGGGCGGGCGTCCTGGTCGGTGGCCGGGTCACCGTCGAGGAGGCGTACGGCTACGCCAAGTTCGCCAGGATCGCGCTCGGCAGCAACGACGTCGACTTCCGCGCCAGGCCGCACTCCGTCGAGGAGGAGCGCTTCCTGGCGCACGCGGTCGCGGGCAAGGGCATCGAGATCCGCTACCGCGACCTGGAGAGCGCCCCGGTCGTGCTCCTGGTGGGCCTCGAGCCCGAGGAGGAGTCGCCGATCGTCTTCCTGCGTCTGCGCAAGGCGTGGCGCAAGAAGGGCCTGAAGGTCTTCTCGGTCGCGCCGTTCGCCTCCGAGGGCCTGGCCAAGATGGGCGGCACGCTCGTGCGCACCCTGCCGGGCGCGGAGACCGCGGCCGTCGAGGACCTCGTCTCCGGCGTCTCGCCGATCTCCGAGGAGATCAGGCGGGCAGGCGCGATCATCCTCGCCGGTGAGCGGCTGGCCACCGTGCCGGGCGCGCTCTCGGCCCTGGTACGGCTCGCCGACACCAGCGGCGCCAGGCTCGCCTGGGTCCCGAGGCGGGCGGGGGAGCGCGGCGCCGTCGAGGCGGGCGCGCTGCCGAACCTGCTGCCCATCGGCAGGCCGATCGACGACGAGAACGCCCGCACCGAGGTGGCCAGGGCGTGGAACGTCTCCTCGCTGCCCTCGACCCCCGGCCGTGACACCTCCGCCATCCTGACGGCGGCGCTCGGCGGCGAGCTGGGCGCCCTCGTGGTGGCCGGTGTCGACCCCTACGACCTGGCCGACCCGGAGGCCGCCCTGGCGGCCCTGGAGAACACCCCGTTCATCGTGAGCCTCGAACAGCGCCCCAGCGCGGTCACCGACCGCGCCGACGTCGTGCTGCCGGTCGCCTCGGTGAGCGAGAAGGCCGGCACGTTCGTCAACTGGGAGGGACGCGGCCGTACGTTCGAGGCGGCCGTCCCGGTCCCCGGCGTCATGAGCGACCTGCGGGTCGTCTCCTCGATCGCCGACCAGATGGACGTCCACCTCGGCCTGCCCGACCCCGCCGCCGCCCGCCGTGAGCTGGCCGCGATCGGCGCCTGGCGCGGCCCGAGGGCCGAGGCGCCGAACGTGGGGGCCTCCCGGACCGCCGCCCCGAAGGAGGGCGAGGCGATCCTGGCCACCTGGCACCGGCTGCTCGACGACGGCCGCCTGCAGGACGGCGAGCCGTACCTCGCGGGCACCGAGCGCGCGACCGTCGCACTGGTCTCCGCCGCGACCGCGGCCGAGGCGGGTCTCACGGACGGCGGTGAGATCACCGTCACCGCCGAAGGCGGCGCGGTGAGCCTGCCGGTCCTGGTCGCCGACCTGCCCGACCGGGTCGTGTGGTTGCCCGCGAACTCCGCGGGCCGTTCGGTGACCCGCGACCTGCGCGCCACGGCCGGTGACGTCGTCAGGCTCGGCGCCGCGACCGCCGCCCAGGTCTCGGGCGCCGTCCGCGAAGTGAATGAGGAGCGGTGAGCGACCAATGAATACGCACTTGCTCGCGGTTGCGGGCGATCCGTCCCTTGCGGACTTCGGCCACGACCCGCTCTGGATCAGCATCATCAAGGCCGTCGTCATCTTCGTCGTCCTGATGCTGGGCGTGCTGTTCGGCGTGTGGTTCGAGCGCAAGCTCATCTCCCGTATGCAGAACCGCTACGGCCCCAACAGGGCCGGTAAGTTCGGCCTTCTGCAGTCGGTCGCCGACGGTCTGAAGATGGGTCTCAAGGAAGACCTCATGCCCAGGACCGTGGACAAGGTGATCTACTTCATCGCCCCGGTCGTCCTGGCGGTCCCGGCCTTCCTCGCCTTCTCGGTCATCCCGATGGGGCCGATCGTCTCGATGTTCGGCGTCAAGACCCCGCTGCAGCTCACCGACCTGCCGGTCGCGGTGCTGCTGGTGCTGGCGATGGCCTCCATCGGCGTCTACGGCATCGTCCTGGCCGGTTGGGGCTCGCGCTCGCCGTACACGATCCTGGGTGGCCTGCGGGCCAGTGCCCAGGTGGTCTCCTACGAGATCGCGATGGGCCTGTCGTTCGTCGGCGTCTTCCTGTACGCCGGGACGCTGTCCACCTCCGAGATCGTCGCCTCGCAGGCCGGAGGCAGGGAGGTCACGCTCGGCGGGCTGACCCTGCAGCTGCCCTCGTGGTACATGGTCCTGCTCATCCCCTCCTTCCTCATCTACGTCATCACGATGCTGGGTGAGACCAACCGGGTCCCCTTCGACCTGCCCGAGGGTGAGGGCGAGCTGGTCGGCGGCTTCCAGACCGAGTACTCCAACTCGCTGAAGTTCGCGGTCATCATGCTCGCCGAGTACGTCAACGTCTTCGTGGTCTCCGCGGTGTCGATCACCCTGTTCATGGGCGGGTGGCGGGCGCCGTTCCCGATCTCCATGTGGGAGGGGGCCAACACCGGCTGGTGGCCGCTGCTGTGGTTCTTCCTCAAGATGGTGCTCGTCTTCTCGTTCTTCATCTGGTGCCGCGCCTCGCTGCCGCGAGTCCGCTACGACCAGCTGATGGCCCTCGGATGGAAGGTCCTCATCCCGGTCAACCTCGGCTGGATCCTCCTGGTGGCGACCATGAAGGCCTTCCAGATCCCGGGCGTCAACAGGCAGCTGATCCTGATCCTGGCCGGCCTCGTGCTGGTCGGGTGCTTCGCGCTGTGGTGGCGCTTCGACAACGTGCTGCAGAAGCGCAGAGACGCCAAGGCGGCCCAGGTCGAGGCGGAGTTCGCGCAGCTCGACGCAGAACCGGCCGCGGGTGGCTTCCCAGTGCCGCCGCTCGACCTGCCGCACTACCACGGGGTAGCGCGCAAGGAGGTTCCCAGTGGGAGCAACTGATTGGCTGAACTCCGTCAAGGGGTTCGGCGTGACCTTCCACACGATGTTCAAGAAGGTCGAAACGGTCAACTACCCCGAGGAGAAGCGGCCGACGGCTCCGCGTTTCCACGGCCGTCACCAGCTCAACCGCTGGCCCGACGGCCTGGAGAAGTGCGTCGGGTGCGAGCTGTGCGCCTGGGCCTGTCCGGCCGACGCGATCTTCGTCGAGGGAGCGGACAACACCGACGAGCAGCGCTTCTCGCCGGGCGAGCGCTACGGGCGCACCTACCAGATCAACTATCTGCGGTGCATCCTGTGCGGCCTGTGCATCGAGGCCTGCCCGACCCGGGCGCTGACCATGACCAACGAGTACGAGCTCGCCGATTCGAGCCGCGAGAGCCTCATCTACACCAAGGAGATGCTGCTGGCGCCGCTCGGTCCCGGCATGGAGGCCCCGCCCCACGCCATGCGTCTCGGCGAGACCGAAGAGGACTACTACCGGCTGGGACGAAACAATGGGTGAGACCATCACGTTCTGGGTGCTGGCGGTGGTCTCCGTCGGCGCGGCCCTCGGCCTCGTCTTCAGCCGCAAGGCGGTCTACTCGGCCCTGATGCTGGGCATGGTCATGCTCTCCCTGGCGGTTCTCTACGCCGTCCAGGACGCGCCCTTCCTGGCCGCGGTGCAGATCATCGTCTACACCGGCGCGGTCATGATGCTCTTCCTGTTCGTGCTGATGCTCGTCGGCGTGGACTCGGCGGACTCACTGGTCGAGACGATCAAGGGACAGCGGTTCTGGGCGGCCGTCGCGGGCCTGGGCTTCGCGGCCCTGCTCGCGCTCGCGGTCGGCAACACGCTGATCGGCCCGGCCAAGGGCCTGGAGAACGCGGTCAAGCAGGCGGGCGGCAACGTGCCCAGCCTGGCACAGCTGATCTTCACCAGGTACGTCTTCGCCTTCGAGGTCACCTCGGCGCTGCTGATCACGGCGGCGCTCGGCGCGATGGTCCTGGCCCACCGCGAGCGCGTACGGCCCAAGGCCACCCAGCGTGACCTGGCCCGCGCCCGCTTCAGCGGTCCGCAGCCCTCGCCGCTGCCCGGCCCCGGCACCTACGCCCTGCACAACGCCATCGACATGCCCGCCCTGCTGCCCGACGGCACGATCGCGACCAAGTCGATCAACCGGGTGCTCGCCAGGCACGAGGAGGAGGACGGCGTCACGCCGACCGACCCCCGGCGGGCGGCGATCGTCAAGCAGATCCTCGTCGAGGAGCGGCTGGCGGAGCAGGACGTGACCCCGGACGACTCCCACGCGGACGCGCGGGCCGTCGTCGAGGACAACGTCGCTCAGGACTCCTCCCAGTCCGGCACCGAGGACGAAACCGTCACGGACGAGACCGCGACGGGCGAGGCCGTACGGGAAGCCCACCAGGAGGACGGCAAGTGACCACCCACTATCTGGTGCTCTCCGCACTGCTGTTCGCGATCGGCGGCATCGGTGTCCTGACACGACGCAACGCGATCGTGGTGTTCATGTGCATCGAGCTCATGCTCAACGCCTGCAACCTCGCGTTCGTCACCTTCGCCAGACAGCACGGCAACCTGGACGGCCAGATCATCGCGTTCTTCGTGATGGTCGTGGCCGCGGCAGAGGTCGTGATCGGTCTGGCCATCATCGTGATGATCTTCCGAACCCGCAGGTCCGCGTCGGTCGACGACGCGAACCTGCTGAAGTACTAAGAGGTGGCAGGTGCAATCTCTCGCTGAGATCGTCCCGCACTCCGGTGGGGTGGTCGGGGTCTCCTGGCTGATGATCGCGCTGCCGCTGATCGGCGCCGCGATCCTGTTGCTCGGCGGCCGCCGTACCGACCGCTGGGGGCACCTGCTCGGCGTCGCCATGTCGCTGGCCGCGTTCGTCGTCGCGGTGCTGTCCTTCGTCGAGCTGCTCGGTCAGCCGGAGGACAAGCGCCGGATGGCGGTCGAGCTCTACCAGTTCATCCCCGGCGTCGCGAACATGGGCCTGCTGATCGACCCGCTGTCGATCAGCTTCGCTCTGCTGATCACCGGTGTGGGTTCGCTGATCCACATCTACTCGATCGGCTACATGTCGCACGACCCCGACCGTCGCAGGTTCTTCTCCTACCTGAACCTGTTCGTCGCGGCCATGCTGCTGCTGGTGCTCTCCGACAACTACGTCGGGCTGTTCATCGGCTGGGAGGGCGTCGGTCTGGCGTCCTACCTGCTGATCGGCTTCTGGCAGTTCAAGCCCTCGGCCGCGGTGGCGGCGAAGAAGGCCTTCATCGTCAACCGGGTCGGTGACTTCGGCCTCCTGATCGCGATCTTCACGATCTGGACCACGTTCGGCTCGGTCACCTTCAAGGAGGCCTTCGGCGCGGCGGGCGGCGCCTCGGAGGGCACGCTCACCGCCATCGGCCTGCTGCTGCTCCTGGGCGCGTGCGGCAAGTCCGCCCAGCTGCCGCTGCAGTCCTGGCTGCTGGACGCGATGGAGGGCCCGACCCCGGTCTCGGCCCTCATCCACGCCGCGACCATGGTCACCGCCGGTGTCTACCTCGTCGTCCGCTCCGGCGCGTTCTTCGAGGCCGCCCCGACCGCGCAGCTCGTCGTGACGATCGTCGGTGTGGCCACGCTGCTCGCCGGTGCGATCATCGGTTGCGCCAAGGACGACATCAAGAAGGGCCTGGCCGGCTCGACGATGTCGCAGATCGGCTACATGATGCTCGGCGCGGGCCTCGGCCCGGTCGGCTACACCTTCGCCATCGCGCACCTGATCACCCACGGCTTCTTCAAGGCCAACATGTTCCTCGGCGCCGGTTCGGTCATGCACGGCATGAACGACGAGGTCAACATGCGCAAGTACGGTGGGCTGTTCTCGGTGATGAAGATCACCGCGATCACCTTCATGATCGGCTACCTGGCGATCATCGGCTTCCCGCTGCTGTCCGGTTACTTCACCAAGGACGGCATCATCGAGACCGCCATGGAGCACAACCAGATCCTCGGCTGGCTCGCCGTCGTCGGCGCGGGCATCACCGGCTTCTACATGTCGCGGATGGTCTTCATGACCTTCTTCGGCAAGCGGCGCTGGGAGGAGGACGCCCACCCGCACGAGTCGCCCGCCGTCATGACGGTTCCGCTGATCATCCTGTCGATCGGGTCGATCTTCCTGGGTGGTTTCCTGGTCCTGGGCAACCGGTTCATGCTCTTCCTCGGCCCGGCCGTCGGCCTGCCGGAGGAGCTGCCCAGCTTCCACCCCTTCAGCGTCCCCGGCCTGGCCACGCTCGCGCTGGTCGCCGTCGGCGCCGCCTTCGCCTGGTTCAGGTACGGCGCCGCCGAGGTGCCCCGGGTCGCCCCGCGCGGCTCGTTCCTCACCACCTTCGCCCGCCGTGACCTGTACGGCGACGCCCTCAACGAGGCGCTGCTCATGCGCCCCGGCCAGTGGCTGACCCGGCTCGCGGTGTTCTTCGACAACCGAGGCATCGACGGCCTGGTCAACGGGCTGGCCGCGGCGATCGGCGGCACCTCCGGGCGGCTGCGCCGCGTGCAGACCGGCTACGTACGGTCGTACGCGCTGTCCATCCTCTTCGGTGCCGCCGTGGTCGTTGGCGCGCTGCTCTACGTAGGGAACATGTGATGCCCTGGCTCTCGACCCTGATAGCCGTGCCCGTCGTGGGCGCGGTGGGTGTCTCCCTTGTCAAGAGTGACAAGCTCGCCAAGCAGGTGGCCCTCGTGGTCTCGCTGGTCGTGCTGGTCCTGACCGCCGTGATGGCGTTCAGGTTCGACCCGGCCCTGGGCGCCGCGAAGGAGACCCGCTTCCAGTTCGCCGAGGTCTACAACTGGATCCCGGCCTTCGGCGTGCACTACGGCGTCGGCGTCGACGGCATCGCCCTGGTGCTGATCGCGCTGTCGGTCATCCTGGTGCCGATCGTGATCCTGGCCTCCTGGCACGACGCGGACGGCACCGGGGCCGCGGCCCCGCCCAAGCGGTCCGTGAAGACCTACTTCGCGCTGCTGCTGGTGCTGGAAGCGATGATGATCGGCGTCTTCGCGGCGACCGACGTCTTCCTTTTCTACGTCTTCTTCGAAGCCATGCTGATCCCGATGTACTTCATGATCGGGTCGTACGGCGGCGCCCAGCGGTCCTACGCGGCCGTGAAGTTCCTGCTCTACTCGCTCTTCGGCGGCCTGCTCATGCTGGTCGCGGTGATCGCGCTCTACGTGATCGCCGAGAAGGGCACCTTCATGTTCCCCGAGCTGGTCGGGGTCATCCAGGACCCGACCACGCAGAAGTGGCTCTTCCTCGGCTTCTTCATCGCCTTCGCGGTCAAGGCGCCGCTGTGGCCCTTCCACACCTGGCTGCCCGACGCCGCCGCGCAGGCTCCGGCCGGCGCGGCCGTACTGCTGGTCGGTGTGCTGGACAAGGTCGGCACCTACGGCATGCTCCGCTTCTGCCTTGAGCTGTTCCCCGACGCGGCCAAGTTCTTCACGCCGCTGGTGATCACGCTCTCGGTGATCGGCATCATCTACGGCGCGATCGTGGCCATCGGCCAGACCGACATGAAGCGCCTGATCGCCTACACCTCGATCTCGCACTTCGGCTTCATCGCCCTCGGCGTGTTCGCGATGACCACGAACGCGGGCGCCGGCGCCACGCTCTACATGGTCAACCACGGCTTCTCGACCGGTGCGCTGTTCCTGATCACCGGGTTCCTGATCTACCGCCGCGGTTCCAGCCAGATCGCCGACTACGGAGGCGTGCAGAAGGTCGCCCCCGTGCTGGCGGGCACCTTCCTGATCGCCGGGCTCTCCGGCCTTTCGCTGCCGGGTCTGTCGACCTTCGTCAGCGAGTTCATGGTCCTGCTCGGCAGCTACGAGCGCTACGTCGTCCCGACGGTCATCGCGACCACCGGTGTGATCCTGGCCTCGATCTACATCCTGTGGATGTACCAGCGCACGATGAACGGCCCGACGGCGGAGAAGGTCAAGGGCCTGCCCGACCTCGACGCCAGGGAACGGTGGGTGGTCGGCCCGCTGATCGTCATGATCATCGCTCTTGGGTTCTTCCCCAAGCCGGCGCTCGACATGATCAACCCGGCGGTGGACCACACGCTGTCCAACGTCCACATCTCCAACGTCCACATCACTCCGGCCGTCGCTGAGAAGAAGGGGGCCGGGCAGTGAACGGCACCACCATCACCAGCCCGACGATCGAGTACGCGCTGCTGTCCCCGATGCTGATCGTGTTCGGCGCGGCGCTCGTCGGTGTGCTGGTCGAGGCGTTCGCGCCTCGCTACCTGCGCAAGTCGATCCAGATGCCGCTCACGCTGCTGGCACTGGTCGGCGCGTTCGTCACGACCATCCTGACGGCCCTCAACGGCCTGCCGGAGCGGGCCGCCGCCATGGGCGCGGTCGCGGTCGACGGTCCCGCGCTGTTCATCTGGGGCATCATCCTCATCCTGGCCTTCGTCAGCGCGCTGCTGATCAACGACGACGACCAGTTCGTCGCGCAGGCGGCGGCCGTACCGGGCAGCGTGGACGAGGAGGAGGCGGTCCGCAGCGGATTCGCCCAGACCGAGGTCTACCCGCTGCTGCTGTTCGCGGTCGGCGGCATGCTGCTCTTCCCCGCGGCCAACGACCTGCTGGCCATGTTCGTCGGCCTTGAGGTCATGTCCCTGCCGCTGTACCTGCTGTGCGGCCTGGCCCGCCGTCGCCGCCTGCTCTCGCAGGAGGCCTCGGTCAAGTACTTCCTGCTCGGCGCCTTCTCCTCGGCCTTCTTCCTCTACGGCACGGCCTTGGTGTACGGCTACGCCGGGTCGGTCGACCTGAGGGCCATCAGCGAGTCGCTCGGCAGCGTCTCCGGCCAGCAGACCCTGCTGCTCGTCGGCATCGCGCTGCTCGGCGTCGGCCTGCTGTTCAAGATCGGCGCCGTGCCGTTCCAGGCGTGGAAGCCCGACGTCTACCAGGGCGCGCCGACCGCGGTCACCGCGCTGATGGCCTCGACCGTGCTGGTCGCCGCCTTCGGCGCGCTGCTGCGCGTCTTCTGGGTGGCGCTGGGCAACCTCGACTGGGACTGGCGCCCGGTCATGTGGGGCGTGGCGATCCTGACGATGATCGTCGGTGCGATCCTGGCGATCACCCAGACCGACATCAAGCGCATGCTCGCCTACTCCTCCATCGCGCACGCGGGCTTCATGCTCACCGGCGTGATCGCCACCGGCGCCGCGGAGCAGAACTCCCAGGCGCTGTCGGCGGTCCTGTTCTACATGGCGGCCTACGGCTTCACCACGGTCGGCGCCTTCGCGGTCGTCACCATGGTCCGCGACGCGGGCGGCGAGGCCGGGCACCTGTCCCGGTGGGCGGGTCTGGGCAAGCGGTCCCCGATGCTGGCGGGCATCTTCGCCTTCTTCCTGCTGGCCTTCGCGGGCATCCCGCTGACGAGCGGTTTCTTCGGGAAGTACGCGGTGTTCACCGCGGCGGTCGGCGGCGGGGTGCTGCCGCTGGTCATCGTGGGTGTGGTGAGCTCGGCGATCGCGGCGTTCTTCTACGTCCGCGTGATCGTGCTGATGTTCTTCAACGAGCCCGCGGCGGACGGCCCGAGCATCGCGACGCCCAGCGTCGGCACCTCGGCTGTGGTCGCTCTGGCGGCAGCGGCTACCGTAGTGCTGGGGGTCTTCCCGCAGCCGGTGCTGACTCTGGCGGACCAGGCTGCGTCCGCGTTGTTCATTCGTTAGAGGAGTAGTGCTTCATGGCTGCGCCACCCGTTGTTGATCTCCCGTTCGTCGACGAGCGGTTGGCGCAGGACCTCGCCGACGGACTGGCGGAGGTCGAGAAGCTGCTGCGGTCCTCGGTCGAGAGCCGGGACTCCTTCGTCACGGAGGCGTCCCGGCATCTCATCGAGGCGGGTGGCAAGCGGTTCCGGGCGATGCTCGTGCTGCTGGCGGCCCAGTTCGGCTCATCCGGGGCTTCGGGGGTGGTTCCCGGAGCCGTGGTCATCGAGCTGACCCATCTGGCCACGCTGTACCACGACGACGTGATGGACGAGGCCCCGGTGCGCAGGGGGTCACCGTCGGCCAACGCCCGCTGGGACAACACCGTGGCCATCCTGACCGGCGACTATCTGTTCGCCCAGGCCTCGGAGATCCTCGCCGATCTCGGCCCCGAGGTCATCCGCATCCAGGCACAGACGTTCTCCCGGCTGGTGCGCGGGCAGATCCGCGAGACCATCGGCCCCCGTGAGGGCGAAGACCCCATCGCCCACTACATCGAGGTGCTGGCCGACAAGACCGGGTCCCTGATCGCCACCTCCGGCCGGTTCGGCGGCCTGTTGAGCGGCGCCGCGCCGGAGGTCGTCGACCGGCTGACCAGGGCCTGTGAGGCGATCGGAATCGGCTGGCAGCTCGGTGACGACCTGCTGGACGTGGCCTCCGAGTCCGCCGAGTCGGGCAAGACGCCGGGAACCGACCTGCGTGAGGGTGTTCACACCCTGCCGATGCTGTACGTTCTGGCCTCGGAGTCGCCGGAGGACGCCCGCCTGCGTGAGCTGCTGGCCGGGCCGGTGGCCGAGGAGGACGTCGAGGAGGCCCTGCGCCTGCTGCGCGCGCACCCGGCCATGGAGCGGGCCCGCGCGGAACTGGTCTCCTGGATCGATCGGGCACGCAAGGATCTCTCCGGCCTTCCGGACATACCCGCCAGGGCCGCCTATCTCGCCCTGTGTGACTACGTCATCGAGCGCTCGGGCTGATCCGCCCATCGGGGCGTACGGCCCCGCTGCGGGCTTTCCAGCGGCTTTCCGGCCAACCCGATTTTCCCGGATTTTTCGTCTTTTGTGGGTGGGTGGGCTGTGTCAGCCGGCCCGGCTCCTCAGTGCTCCTCAGCGGCTCGTCATCCCCGCGGGCTGAGCCGTGACGCTCTCGCGTACGGCACGGCGGGAGCGCCGGGCCGTACGGAGACCGTCCCAGGTGAAGACCGACAGGGCCAGCCAGACGATCGCGAACCCGACCCAGCGGCTGGCCGGCATGACCTCGTGCACCACGAGGATGCCGACGAGGAACTGCAGAACCGGGGCGATGTACTGCAGCAGCCCGACCGTGGTGAGCGGCACCCGCAGGGCCGACGCAGTGAAGAGCAGCAGCGGGATGGCGGTGATGACGCCCGCCCCGACGAGCAGCAGGGCGTGCCCCAGGCCCTCGGTCCCGAAGGTGTTCTGCCCCTGCCCCTGCAGGAAGGCCAGGTAGCCGAGCGCGGGAAGCAACAGCACCAGGGTCTCGACGGCCATGCTCTCCGCGGCCCCCACCTGCGCGATCTTCTTGACCAGGCCGTAGGTGCCGAAGCTGGCCGCCAGCGTCAGCGCGATCCACGGCGGCCTGCCGTAGTCGATGGCGAGCAGCAGGACCGCTACGGCGCCGAGCCCGACGGCTCCCCACTGCCACGGCCGCAGGCGCTCCTTGAGCAGCACGACGCCGAACAACACGCTCACCAGCGGGTTGATGAAGTAACCGAGCGCGCTCTCGACCACATGTCCGGCGTTGACCGCGTAGATGTAGACACCCCAGTTGACCGTGATGATCGCGGCGGCGAGGGCGAGAAGGGCGAGCTTCTTCGGGGTGCGCAGCAGTTCGCGGAACCACGACCAGTGGCGCCGCACGGCCAGGATCACGACGACGGCCGCGAGGGACCACACCATGCGGTGGGCGAGGATCTCCAGGGCTCCGGAGGGCTTCAGGAGCGGCCAGTACAGGGGAAACAGCCCCCACATGCCGTAGGCGGCGATGCCGTAGAGGACCCCACGTCGTGATTCAGGCATGTCCCCCATTTTTACTGCTTACGCGATTTAACACAAATTAGTGATACTTGCCCGATGATTAAGGCACGCTTAAGGGAACACGGGGGCGGCCAGGATGGTTCCTAGCTGGTGAGAACGTGTCAGAAGGAGGTTCGCAGCATGGGCTGGCTGTTCGGCAAGGACAAGACTTCCATGGTCGTCCCGGAGAACGCGCTGCCGGGCCGTACCACCCCGATCGCGGTGCCCGCGCGCCACGCGGTCCTCGACGCCCCGCTGGCTCCGCCGTACCCCGAGGGAACCGAGATCGCCGACTTCGGCCTGGGCTGTTTCTGGGGCGCCGAGCGCAAGTTCTGGCAGACCCCGGGCGTGGTCTCCACCTCGGTCGGCTACGAGGGCGGTTACACGCCCAACCCGACCTACGAGGAGGTGTGCACCGGCCAGACCGGCCACACCGAGGTCGTCCGCGTGATCTTCGACCCGTCCCGCGTCTCCTACGAGGAACTGCTGCGCGTCTTCTGGGAGAACCACGACCCGACCCAGGGCATGCGCCAGGGCAACGACGTCGGCACCCAGTACCGCTCGGCGATCTACTACCACTCGCCCGAGCAGGAGAAGTCCGCCCTGGCCTCCCGCGACGCCTACCAGAAGGTGCTCGACGAGGCGGGCTACGGCAGGATCACCACGGAGATAGCCCCCGCGGGCGACTACTACCACGCCGAGGACTATCACCAGCAGTACCTCCACCGCAACAAAAACGGCTACTGCGGAATCGGCGGAACGGGCGTGGCCTGCCCGGTGGGCCTGACGTCCGGCGAGGCGTAGCTCCACGGCGCTCCGCCGTATGGCTCGCGCTCAACTTTCTGGACACGGGTCGTCTGCTGTCTGGTCATGGTTGATCTGAGGTCGTCCGTCGTATCGGCTGTTCGAACCTGGGTCGTCGCCGACAACTCGGTGAGGGCGGACAGCGGTGCGGCTCATGATGTCGGCTTTGCCGACCAGTAGCGGTGTCCACTTCTCGGGAACAGGACTTAAGGGTCCTTGTGTCACCGAGAAGTGGTACCAAAAAATGGTACCGTCGGTCGTATGGCTGAGACACGGCTTCGACTGCCGGATGAGACGTACGAGCAGATCAAGCAGATCGCCGGGGCTGACGCGCAGAGCGTCAACTCGGCGATGGTGGTGGCCATCGAGGAATACATCGCCCGACGGAGGCGGGAGCGCTATCAGACGATGGGCCGGAAGATCGCTGAACGAGACCGGGAGTTGCTGGAGCGGCTCGCTCGATGACGCTCTATCCGACGACCTCGGACCTTCTCGCCCTGGCCGAGGTGGTGCTGCCCGAGGTCCTTCTCCGCGACGGCGGCCAACTGCACGTAGCCGTGCTGCGCCCGCAGACCACCGTCTTCGGCGAAGACGCCTATCCGGACCTGTGGGAGAAGGCTGCGGCTCTGATGCAGAGCATTCTGATCGGGCACCCTCTGGTGGACGGTAACAAGCGGCTCGCCTGGGCGGCGTCCGTCGCCTTTCTGGAGGACAACGGGGAGATCCTGGAGTATCAGGACGTGGACGAAGCCGAAAGGCTCGTCATCGCCGTGGCGACGGGCGAGCTGGAGGACATCCCCGATCTGGCGCCGCGACTTCGCAAACTTCGTGGGTGAAGACCGACGCACGATTGGGTTCGCCACCTCACCTCCGACGAACTGCGCGCCTTCACTCTCGAACTGGTGGAGGCGCTCTCCGACGCCGCGGAACTGGATGTCGACCTCACCACACAGGAGGTCATCGCGGGGCTGGCGGGCGACCGCTCGGATCAAGGCCGATCCCGCCCATTACGCCCAGGCTCGCAAGGCCACAGGCGGTGACTACGGGCCGGTAGAGGTTTCGGCGTGAGCCCGAAACGCGGTGACCGGGTCACGGTCCCGCCTCCGGATGACGAATGGGGCATCCGGTTCGGTGCCAGTGATGCGGTCAAGGGGTGGGAGGAACTGTGCCGCCACGCCCTGGGCAACACACGCCGATGTTTCGAGGCACCGCGCGCCTATCTCCGCTCACGAGCGGATCACGAGCGTCGACATCGCCTACGCGGTGACCTCGCGACTCATCGTCATAATGGCCAGGACCTGGAGCAATGGGAATTCGAGGTCACCAGCGGCGGGCGCGTCCGCTATGTCATCGATGACGCCATTCGCACTGTCTGGATCGTCTATGCCTCACCCCGTCACCCGAAAGACACCGACACCTGAAGCCGGAGATGGGGAGCCGATCAGGTGATCCTTTGTCCGGACCGCGACAGTTGTCCGGCTCAAGATCGAAAAGAGGGAGAGCCGGTGAGGTGGGAGCAGGGGCGTGCCGCACTTGAGGGCATGCTCGGCCGCGGTGAGATCGAAAGAGTGGCGGCGAGCCGAGCATAGGCGGAGGAACTGCTGGCTCAGGCCCGAAAACACATGGTGACGGCTCGCCTTGCGATGGAATCGGATCCGAGTGGCCGGTGTCGGCCGAGGAGTGGCTCCGCGCCTCTCGCCGTACGGCTCGCCCGGGGACGAGCCGTTTCGCTGCCTGGACTTCATCCGGTAGTTCGGCGGCGGATCAGCGGACGGTTCCCCAACCGCCATCCAGATGCCGGGTCACGGGCCGGTGTGGAAGCGGCATACCGGAGATCGGCCGTGGACCTCTGTACGGCGAGCCGTTCGGCGAGGTGGCGCGTTCCGCCGCCGCGAACGGTCGTGCGTCCTGCAGCAAGATCCAAGTCGCTTGCAATCGCGGTCCGGAATCCTGCTGCCGTACATCACACCGGGCCGTCACGCAGGAGCGTCATGCGCCGGGGCAGGTTCATGCCGGGGAATCGCAAGGGCCACGGGGCGTCCGGCAAGCTGCCGCGACCCCGTCGCTCCTTCTGCTGACGCGATCACCGGCGGGTGATCGGCCGGGTCGGGCTTCGGCGGCGCGGGCCCTCGGACAGGATCGCGAACGGCGGCCCTCGAACGAGATGGGGAGGCAGTGGACACAGGCATCATGCCATTGGTCGGGATCGTGTTCGGAGCGGTGTTCATCGGGACCAGCGTCCGCACCATCACCGTTGGACGGTGGCTGCGGCGGCACGGGGCGCGGGTGCCGGGCGTCGTCGTGAGACTGCGCCGGTCCGGCGGCCATCACAGGGGCGTGTACTACCCCACCCTGCGGTTCCAGACGGTGCAGGGTTCCGTGGTGGAGACCGAGTCGGATCTGGGCTTCAACCCGTCGCCGGTTCGTCCGGGCCAGCAGGTCATGGTGGTCTACGACCCCGAGCGACCCCAGCGTGTCCGTGTGGACGGGGCGGGCGGCGGTGGCGTGCTTCACGGCGCGCTGTTCCTGATCGTCGGGGCGGTCGTCCTGGTGGTCTCCCTGGTCTTCGCGGTCAGGGCCTGGTTGTGAGGACGACCACTGCGGCATCGGGGGCGCCGACGTCAGGCTGGGGCTCGTCCGAGTCCCACGGTGCGGAGGTACGGTCTCGGGCCGTTCGGGGTCTCACATCGCTGTCCTGTGGAGGAAGTCGACGACGCGGGTGTTGAGGTCGGCGGCCTCGTGCCACGGCATCGCGTGGTGGGACAGGCCCGGCAGCACCGCGATCTCCGCGTGGGGGAGAAGGCGTGCGGCGGCGGACGCGACGCGGTGCGGGAAGTGCGCCCTGCCGCCGCCGGCGAGGAGGATCAGGGTCGGAGTCGTGAGCGCGCGCAGCGATCCGGGCCTGGGCCGCCTCCCGGTCACGATCCTCGTGTCCGGGAACTCCGCGGCCAGTCCGTAGAGCCGCAGCCAGGCGGGGTCGGCGTGCGCGCCGCCGGTCTCCCATGCCAGGAACGCCCGCGCGCGCGAGGCCGTCGGCCGCGCGAGGGACGGCAGCGCGCGTGCCAGGTATCCCGCCCGGAACCCTCCGAAACACTGTGTCGGATCGAGCAGGACGAGCCGCCGGACCCGCCGGGGCGCGTGGAGACCGTACGTCAGGGCGATCCACGCGCCGTAGGAGTGCCCGCACACCGCGGCGTTCTCGACCCCGAGCCCGTCGAGTACCCCGTCCAGCCAGCCGAGCAGGTCGCGGACGTCGCGAGGGGGATGTTGGCCTCGGATGCTCCGTCCCGGCTCGCCGATGCGGTCCACGGCGTACACCCGGTGGCGGTGCGCGAACGCGGCGACGTTGGCGAACCACATCGCCGCCGTGGTGCCACCGCCGTGCAACAGGACCAGTGGTGGGCCGTCCGCGGGGCCGCACGCGTTCACCCGTGTCGTGCCGTACACCGACGGCAGGTCGATCGACTCGACCCGGACCGGCCAGCGCCCGAGGACCGTGTCGTAGGCGGAGAGGAAGGTCGTGTTCCCGTTCTCGGACATGCCCACCCCGATAAGTAGCTCGCTCATCAATAATCTCGTTGGGCGAGATAATGTCATACTGGGGCGGTGACGAGGAGCCGGGAGGGCGGCGGGGACGTGTACGAACAGGACGCCGGGATGCGGGTGGTCCATCTGCTGCGCGCCATCACCGTGGAACTCGACCGCATGGGAGAGAGGTTCGCCGCCGAACACGATCTTCATCCGACCGATGTGCGCGCGCTCATCTGCCTGCTGGACGCCGCCCGTACGGGCACGCCCGCCACCCCGGGAACGCTGGGGGCGAGTCTCGGCCTCAACTCCGCGGGTACCACGGCGGTGGTCGACCGGCTGGAAAGACTCGGTCACGTACGCCGGGAACGCGACACCCGGGACCGTCGGCGGGTGCTGCTGAAAGTGGACGAGAGCGCCGTCGCGCTCGGATGGGGCTTCTTCGGCCCGCTCATCCACGAGATCGTCGCCGTCATGGGCCGGTTCGACGCCGCGGAGCAGGCGACCATCGAGCGCTTCCTCGGCGTTGTGCACGAGGCCGTCGCTCTGGGACGAACCACCCAGGACTAGGTTCCGCGTGTCGTCGGCGATGCCTTACAAGGTCGGCCGCTGCCCGTTGCTGTCGTTCATGGTCTTCGGAGGGAGCGGTTCATTCGCCGGGCGTAGGGGTCTGTGCTCGGGGGTGGAGGCGTCGGCGGAGGCTCGGTCGCGGTGCCGCCCCGTCGGTAAGTTGTTCGGTTCGATTTTTTCGGCCGGAGCGAACAAGGCGGGTTGGTTTTGTTCGGGTTACATCGACTCAGCCGAACAAAACCATGGGAGAGCCGGTGTCAGGACCGGGCAGACCGTCCAGGGCGACTGTGTGCCAGCCTCTCGACGAGGCCGTTCGAGAGCTTCGTGACCGTTTGGGCGGGCTGCCTTCGCCTGCTGAGGCGGAGGACATCTGGTCTGACATCTGGCACCAGGAGACTCACAACAGCACTGCGATCGAGGGCAACACGCTCGTGTTGCAGGAGGTGGAGAAGCTCCTTGAGGAGGGCCGGGTGGTGGGCGCGAAGCCTCTCAGGGACTACATGGAGGTGAGGGGGTACGCCGACGCCGCGAAGTGGGTGTACGGGCAGGCACTGGAGCCGGGAGACTGGCAGAACGGAGATCTCATCACGCTCCAGGAGATTCGGCAGATACATCACACCGCCATGTCGCTCGTGTGGGCTGTGGACCCTCACCCGCACGCCACCCCTGCCGAAGGTCCGGGGAACTTCCGGCGACATGAGATCGCCAAGTTCCCCGGGGGTATGAGGCCGCCGTCATGGCCGGAGGTCGACTCCCGGATGCGGGACTGGGTGAAGATCGTCGATGGCCTCCGCGGTGAGTCCGAGGAGCCCCTCCCCGAACGCTTGGCACATGTTCACAATCGGTTCGAGCAGATACATCCGTTCCTTGACGGCAACGGGCGGACGGGCCGTTTGGTGCTCAACTTGATACTCGGCAGGATCGGCTATCCACCGGCGATCATCTACAAGCGCGACCGTGACAAGTATCCGCAGGCGATGCGCCGAGCCGACAATGACGAGTTCGGCCCGTTGGGCGAACTCGTCTCACGCAGCGTGACGACGAATCTGTATCGCTTTGTCATGCCGGCGGTGGCCGGTCCGGTCAAGCTTCGTCCCCCTGCCCGCCCTCGCGACACGCGACGTCACCGAGAACGCCCTCCGGGTGGCTGCCGCACGGGGGCGCCTGCGTGCGGTCAAGGGCGACGACGGGATGTGGCGCAGCAGCAAGAAGTGGGTGAACGACTATCTCAAGTCAAGGCACCGCAGGTCGTGATGCGTCCGCCGCGGATGAGAAGTCGCCCAGGTGGCAGGACCACTGAAGAGGTTCGGCGTCTCGGCCTGGATGATGATCCGCGAAGTCGGTCGTCTCGCCGCTGCGGGATCGCCGATCCGTGGGTGATCCAGGTGGGCACCGTACGGCGGGTCAGGGCTGGGCGTGGCGGGTGAGGCCGAGGGTGGCGATGAGGTCCTCGTGGAGTTCGAACCAGACACGGTGGCAGGAGTCCACGTCGGTGCGGTCGACCCAGGCGCCGTCCCCCGCCTGCGCGCGTGCCAGGGCCGCGGCGAAACGTGTGTCGTATCCGCGGAACCGCGTGAGGACGTGACCGAGCCGGTCCACGAGCGGGGTGAGCGCCCGGCCGACGCAGGCCAGTTCGTGGAGGACTCCGGCGTCCCAGGTGGGGTCGGAGTGGTCGTTGACGGCGAGCCGATCGTTGGCGGCGGGCCGGAGTTGCCAGTCGGTGCAGGCCTGCAGCAGGAGAGCGTTCAGCGGGAGGAACCTGCGGTGGACGTCTCGGACCTCGTCGGCGGCGCCCGCGAGGGTGAGTTCGGCCGCGAGCCGGCGCTCGTTCTCGGCCCGGCCGGGTTCGGTCAACGACCAGCCTCTGGTGTCGGCGAAGGAGGTGTGCTCGACCCAGCCACGGCTCCCGGCCTCGCGTAGCACCTCTTCCGCCGTGGCCGTGTCGAGCCCGTACCGGCGGGCGATCACCGGGGTGTCCGCGAACCCGGTGACGCGTACGGCGTGCAGGATCAGGAGGTCGGGCGAGGAGTCGTGTGTCATGAGCCGGTGTCCTGTCGTGCGGTCAGGCGGGTGTAGTGCTGCTGGCATGCCTGCGGGGAGTTGAACCCCATCACGTGCGCCATCTGCGCCCAGGTCAGGCCCGCGCTTCTGGCGATGAACAGCAGGGCGGATTCGAGCCCTTCGACCTCGGCTCGTGCGGCGGGCAGGAGGGCGAGCGCGTCCAGGATGCCCTCCGGGTCCAGGTCGGCGTTGCGCCAGACGGCGAACTGCACGAGGTCGACCGCCGACAGCGGGGCGGGCGGGGGACGCCACGGACGGGCGTCGAGCTCGTCCGCGCCCAGGTCAAGAAGCCGCTCACGCGCGTCCCGCTCACGCCCGGCCTGGGCGTGGTCGGCGTGCGCGCCGGAGGCGATGTCGTCCTTGCGTGACATGCGTCCCAGCATGCACAATCAACAAATTGTTGTCAACGTTCTGTTGAAGGGCGAAGTGGATGATCGTTTCCCTTGGGGAGGCCGTCGCCGACACCTGCGGGGGCAAGGCCGGCGCGCTCGGCGCGTTGCTCAGGGCGGGTCTGCCGGTTCCCGACGGCTTCGTCGTCCCGTTCGCCGCCTACCTCGCGGCCGGACCGGACGACGCCGACGCGGCGCGGCAGACGATCGGGGCCCGCCCGGTCCCCGCCGCCGTGATCGACGCGCTGGGGCGCGCGCTGGACGAGCTCGGCGAGCCGTCCGTGGCCGTACGGTCATCGGCGGCGAAGGAGGACACCGGTCAGGCGTCGGCCGCCGGTCAGCACGAGAGCTTCCTCGCCGTGCACGGACCCGACGAGGTCGCCGAAGCCGTAGGAGCCTGCTGGGCCTCGCTGTTCTCCCCGCGTGCCGTCGCCTACCGGGCCGGCTCCGGCTGCGACGACCTTCTGATGGCCGTCATCGTCCAACGCCACCTGGACGCCGAGGTGTCCGGGGTCATGTTCACTCCCGCGGGTCCGGACGACGTGACCCGGATCGAGGCGTCCTGGGGTCTCGGCCCCAGCGTCGTCGAGGGCAGGGTCACCCCTGACGCCTACCGTGTCTCCAGGGACGGGTCGGTCGTCCGTACCGTCGCGGACAAACGGCGGCGTCTTGACCGGAGGGGCACACGGCTCGTCGTCCACGACGTGCCCGTCGCCGCCCGGGACCAGCCGGCGATCGACGACGCGACCGCCACGCGGCTGGCCGAGCTGGGCGAACGGGTCGCCGCCGTGCTCGGCGGCCCGCAGGACGTCGAGTGGGCGATCGCCGACGGCCGCGTCTGGATTCTGCAGGCACGGCCGGTCACCGCCGCGCTCCCGCCACCCCTCTCCGGTGCCTCGGACGTCACGGCCACCGGGCTCGCCGGGACGCCGGGCAGCCACGGGACCGTGACCGGCACCGCGAGGATCGTCCGTGGTTTCGGCGACTTCGCGCGGGTGAGCCCGGGGGACATCCTCGTCTGCCCCTTCACCGACCCCGCCTGGACGCCGCTGCTGCGCGTCGCCGCGGGAGTCGTCACCGAGACGGGAGGCGTGCTCTCCCACGCCGCGATCGTGGCCAGAGAACACGGCATCCCGGCCGTCCTCGGCGTTCCTGGCGCGACGAACAGGCTCCGCGACGGCGCCGTCATCACCGTTGACGGCACCGCCGGAACCGTCACGGCCGACCACCTCCGTCCGAGAGGAGACGGGGCCCCCGCCCCTGACCACGCATGACGACCAGACACCTCTACCTCGTGCGTCACGGCGCGGCCGACGCGTTCGGGGAACTCACCGACACCGGGCGTCGACAGGTGGGTCTGCTGGGCGAACGGCTCGCGGGTGTGCCGGTCGACGTCGTGTGGCACTCTCCGCTACCGCGTGCCGTGGCGAGCGCGCGTGAACTCGCCCGTCGTCTACCGGACGTGCCGGTGATCGAGGCCGCCGAACTCGTCGACCATGTGCCCTACGTTCCCACCGCGGCCGAGACGCCTCCGTCCTGGGCCGGCTTCTTCGACGGCTACGACGATGCTGAGGCGGCCTCCGGCCAGAGCCTCGCCGAGGCCCTGGTCGCCCGGTTCGCGAAGGTCACCGGCTCGGCCGCGAGGGCTCCGAGATCCACCCACGAGGTCCTGGTGACGCACGCCTATCCGATCGCGTGGCTGGTACGGCACGCGCTGGACGCGCCGCCGTCGCGGTGGCTCGGGCTGAACAGCGCCAACACCGCGCTGACGGTCATCGAGTACCGCGACGGCCTGCCACCGACGATCGTGATGTTCAACGACATGAGCCACCTCCCACCCGGCCTGCGCTGGACCGGATTCCCCGAAGGCGTCAGGCCGTGAGATCACCAGGCCCGGACTGTTCAAGGCCAATCGGTGGGGTTTCTGTGTGGGCGGAAAGCGCCGAATTCCGGCCCGGGTTCACCTGGTTCGTTCCGCGTTCAATTGAGCCCGGGCTTTTTTCGGCGAGGGTTTCTCCGCGCGGTCACGCCTTCGGCGTTTTCTCTGCCGTCGACGAAAAGTCGTGACGCGTTCGTCCGCGGCGTCGGCCGGGTTTCCCCGGTCCCGGAGAAGAGGAACGGGCCCACGGGCGATTGCGCCGATCCCGTGGGCCCGTTCTCGTCAGGTGGTCGTTACTCGACGGAGCAGAGCCTGCCGTTGAGGGCGAACCTCAGGGGGGCGGGCTGGGCGCCGCTGTAGGAGGCGGTGAACCCGATCTGGGTCGTCGAACCCGGGTTGACGACCTTGTTCCACTGCTTGTTCGTGCCGCTGATCCGCGAGCCGTTCTGGGTCCAGTCCGCGGACCAGCCCGAGGTGAGCTGCGCGGACGACGCCGGGTAGTCGACCGACAGCGTCCAGCCGTCGATCGGGGTCGTGCCGATGTTACGCACGTTGATCTCCGCGTTCAGCGTCGAGCTCCACGTCGCCGCGCGGTAGGAGACCGTGCACGTCGGGGTCGGGGTGGGGAAGCCCTCCCTGGCCAGGACGGACAGCATGGAGGACGGCTCGCTGAGGTTGCCGGCGTCGTCCTGGGCGACCACGAAGTAGTTGTAGCGCCGCCCGACGACCACGTCGGACTCGGCGAAGTTCAGGATGCCGGAGGACGAGATCGTGCCGACCCTGTCGTAGGCCGACGGGTTCTCACGGTAGACGTCGTACTCCTTGACCCCGACGTTGTCGGTCGAGGGCTGCCAGCAGAACGTGGCGCCCCGGTAGTCCTGCAGGCAGGCGTCCTGCAGGCCGGTCGGCCGGCTCGGCGGCACGCGGTCGCCGGGCTTCGGGGACGGCGAGGGCGACGGGGTCATCCCGGTCAGCGCCGGCACCGTGATCAGTTCGGACGGCGGGCTGACGTTCCCCTCCGCGTCCCTGGCCACGACGTACAGCGTGTACCGGCGGTTCAACTCGCCGGAGACGACGCTGCTCGGGTAGGTCGTGGTGGCGGCGAGGACGAAGCCGTCGACGTCCAGGCGGTACACGTCGTAGATGACGCCCCCGCTTTCGTCCGACGAGGCGCTCCAGCAGATGGAGGCGTAGCCGGTCTGGGTGACGGGGGCGAGTGGCACCGGGCAGTGCCACAGGCCGACAGGACGCGTCGGGGAGCCGGGATTGGTCTGCGTGCTCGTGGGGCTGGGGCTGGGAGTGGACGCGTGGGCGATGCCCCCCCACGGGGCGGCGGCCATGCTGATCGCCAGCATGGCCGTCAGTAACGCCACCGTGAGAAACCCGAGGCTGAGGAGGACCGTCCCGGAGGATCGTCTGCCGATTTGCATGATGTCCCTGTCGAATCGTCTTTTGGCGTTTGTCCCCCCGCGGTGATTGTGGAGTGTTTTTGACATTCCGTAAAGTCACGATTTTGCAGGCTGGCGAAAGCCCAGGTCCCGCCGTACGACGTCGGTCGGCGCTTGGCGCGTCCGGCACGGGCCGCCGTCACCGGCCGTGCCCGCAGGCGCTCGACCTCCGTGGCGGAGAGAGCGCGGGGCGGCCGCCCAGGCCGTCATCGCCCCAGGTCACGCCCAGCTCGGGCGGTGTGACGCAGTTCACGTCACGTTCCCGGCCCCTGACCGGTTCTCAGCGGGCGAGAAAGGGAGAGACAGATGACCCATCACATCGTGGTTCTCGGAGCGGGGTACGCGGGGCTGGTCGCAGCCAAGCTGGCGGCGCGGCAGAAGGGGACCAGGGTCACCCTGGTCAACCGGCGGGACCACTTCGTGGAGCGGGTACGGCTGCACCAGCTCGTCACCGGTCAGCGTCTTCGTGACCTGCCGCTGGCCGACCTGCTCGCGGGCACCGGGGTCGAGCTGGTCGTCGACACGGTGACCGGGATCGACGCCGACACCCGGACGGTACGGCCGGCGCACGCCCCGGAGATCGGCTACGACACACTCGTCTACGCGCTGGGGAGCCAGGCAGACCTGAGCCCGGTGCCCGGAGCGGCCGAGCACGCCCACACCGTCGCCACCCTCGACCAGGCCGAGCGGCTCAGGACTCGGCTGCGGGACGGCGGCACCGCGGTCGTCGTCGGGGGCGGGCTCACCGGCATCGAGACGGCGGCCGAACTGGCGGAGTGCCTGCCGGAGGTGAAGGTACGGCTGGTCACCGAGGGGGCGTTGGGCGGCGCGCTGTCGCGGCGGGCCCAACGGCACCTCAACGCGGCCTTCGGCCGTCTCGCCGTCGAGGTGCGCGAGCACGCCAGGGTGACCGAGGTGCACGACGACCACGTCACGCTGGAGGGCGGAGAGCGGCTCGGTGCCGACGTCACGATCTGGACGACCGGCTTCCGGGTTCCCGAGCTGGCGCGCCAGGCCGGGTTCTCCGTCGACGACGACGGGCGCATGCTGGTGGACCCGACGCTCCGCTCGGTCTCGCACCGGGAGGTGTACGGCATCGGCGACGCGGCGGCCGTGCGCACGGCCGACGGCGTGGAGTTGCGGATGGCCTGCGCGACGGGGCTTCCGGTGGCCCAGCAGGCTGTACGGGCGATCACCGCGCGTCTGGCGGGGCGGACGCCCGATCCGGTGCGCTTCAGGTACGCCAACCAGTGCGTCAGCCTCGGCCGCCGCGACGGTCTGATCCAGTTCGTGCGCGGGGACGACAGCCCGGTCGAGATGGTGCTCACCGGGCGGACGGCCGCCGCCTACAAGGAGGCCATCGTGAAGGGCACCGTCATGGCGTTGCGTCACCCGTGGATGCCGACGCGGATGCCCGGACGCTGACGGGCGCGGGGGCGTCGTCAACAGTCAGGGGGATCCTCGGTAGGCCGCGAGCGGGACCGGTGGATCACCTCCCAGGGGGACGATCTTCACCGGGGGTACGACCAAAAATTGATCTTCACCGCGCCGCCTCTCTGAATGTGATCGCACGCAGAAGGGAACCGATGGAGATGAAGATGAGGACGTATGGCAGGGTCGTGCCCCTCGTGGCGGCGACCGCCGCGGTGGCGGCACTGACCGTCGCCTCTCCCGCCTCGGCCGCGTCCACCGCGGCGGTGACGATCAGGGTCGAGCGGGCCTACTCCGAGAACGTGCCGGAGTGGGGCACGCAGTTCACCTGCCCGACGAACCAGGTGCTCACCGGCCGTTCGCACACCGGTGACGAGAACGCCTGGACCACGTACTACTGCAGCTGGATCCTCATCAACGGCGAGCAGGTCCGGGTGTCCCTCGGGGACTGGACCCCCGGCCAGAAGGAGAGCAGGTCCAGCTACAGCGCCCCGGCGGACCAGGCGCTCGTCGGCCGTTCGCACACCGGTGACGAGAACGGCACCACGCGCTACCGTACCGCCACGCTGTCCTGGCAGGGCCGTCCGGTACGGCTCACCGGCGCCGTCTGGAGCGGCGACCTCAAGGAGAGCAGGCACACCTTCCAGGCGGACTACAACCGGGTCCTCGTGGGCCGTTCGCACAGCGGTGACGAGAACGGCAAGACCCGCTACCAGCACGCCCTTGTGACCTTCGAGGGCTGATCCGCCCATCGTCGGCCCGGTCGCCGAGGTGATCGGGCCATCCCGGCGGGAGACGGGTCCTGTGGCCGTCATCGCACAGGCCGTGCGGGTCCGTACGAGGCCGCGCGGTTCCGCGCAGGTTCACGCGGGTCCGTGCCGGGGTCGTGCGACCGTGCCGCACCGTGATCCGTGTCCCGCCTTTCGGCCGCAAACGCACGCAGAAGGGAACCGAGAAGATGAAGACGAGGACGTACGGCAGGGCCGTACCCGTGGTGGCGGCCGCCGCCGCGGCGGCGCTGACCATGGCCTCTCCCGCCTCGGCCGCGACGATCAAGGTCGAGCGCATCTACCAGGAGACCGTGCTGGAACGGGCGGACGCCTTCGACTGCCCGGCGAACCAGGTGCTCACCGGTCGTTCGCACATCGGTGACGAGAACACCAGGACCACGTACTACTGCAGCTGGATCTTCATCAACGGCGAGCAGGTCGAGGTGCACTCGGGAGACTGGACCGCCAGCCAGCGGGAGAGCAAGTCCAGCTACATCGCCCCCACGGACCAGGCGCTCGTCGGCAGGTGGCACACCGGTGACGAGAACGGCATGACGCGCTACCGCACCGGCGCCCTGTACTGGCAGGGCCGTCAGGTGCGGCTGACCAACCTGACCTGGAGCGGTGAGTACAAGGAGAGCAACCACAACGCGCAGGCCGGCTACAACCAGGTCATCGTGGGCCGTTCGCACAGCGGTGACGAGAACGGCAAGACCCGTTACCTGTACGCCACGGTGACCTTCACGGAGTGATCCAAGGCCCCCTGTGACCCTGATCGCCGCCGACACCCCCCACGGCGGCGATCAGCCGTTTTCCGAGGTGCCCGCCGTACGGTGAAGGCTGTCAGGTCAGGGGGCCCGCGAAGACGATGATCTCGTCGATGTCTCCGGCGGTGGTCACGTGGACGACGTCCGTGCCGGACAGCACGGTCTCGCCGTCGGCCGTCTCGTAACGCCAGCCGAACCTCGCCCACTCTCCCGGGGCGTCCACCCGGGTCGTCCTGACGAGGCGCCCCGGCCCGGCGGGGTGGCCGTGGACGACCTCGGTGATGAAGTCGTTGACGGCCTCACGGCCGACACCCCGGCCGAGCGGTCCCCAGAAGACGACGTCGGCGCTCACCGCACGGCTCAGGAGGGTGGCGCGACGCTCGGGGTCGGAGGTGGCGGTGGCCTCGACGAAGACGTCGATCGCCTGCGTGTGGAGGTCGTGGAGATCGTCGTCCATGGCCCCGGGGTCCTTTCGACGGTACGTTCCCGACACGCTACAGCGAGCGTACGACGGTCAAGATGTCCTAGGTCGTGGGGGAGGGGCGTTCTACGATCCTGGGAAGGGGGTGGGGGCCATGGCGGAGGAACTGACGGGTCTGGCGGGGCTGCTGTACGAGATGGGGTTGCTCAAGCGGTACCGGCGCACGGGATGGCTGGTCGCGGGGGTGCGGGATCCGGAGAGCATCGCCGACCACTCCTTCAGGGCGGCGGTCATCGCGAGCGTGATCGCGGCGCTTGAGGGCGGGAATCCCGAGCGGGCCGCGTTCATGAGCCTGTTCCACGACACCCAGGAGACCCGGATCACCGACATCCCCTACCTCGGCAAGCGTTACCTGAAGGCGGCCTCGAACGAGGAGGTCACCGCCGACCAGGTGAGCGGGGTGCCCGAGGTCGTGGCGGGGATGGTGCGCGGCGCGGTCGCCGAGTACGAGGAGAAGACCAGTCTCGAAGCCGTCTGCGCCCGTGACGCCGACAAGCTCGAATGCCTCGTCCAGGCCGTCGAGTACCGCGAGCAGGGGCACCAGAACGTCCAGCCGTGGATCGACAGCTCGCTGGCCGCGCTGCGGACGGCCTCGGCCAAGCGGCTGGCGGACGAGGTGCTCGACACGGGGTCGCTGGAGTGGGTGACCCAGGTCCTCAACGGAGACTGAGCGCTTCCCGAGCGGGCGGGCCCGGAGGTCAGGGAACCGTCAAGGGAAGGTATCGTGAGGATGTTCGCCCAGCTCAGCCCCCTTCCGCCTGCTCGGCGGCCCCGTTCGGGGAACCGCCGGAGGAAGGCCGGGGAGAGCCACGGGGAAGCTCGGAAAGCTTAGGAAAGCCCCATGAGCACTCACGTTCACGTCCGTGTCAGCGACGGCTTGGCCGTCACCGAGACCGGCGACCTGGTCGAGGGCTACCGCTGCGGGTGCGGCGCAACCTGGACGAGGATCCACCGGGCCGACGAGGGACAGCCGGAGCGCTGAACCCCCCGCCGTCCCGAGGCGCGTGAGGGCGCGGGTCAGGCGCGTACGGCGCACAGGAGACGGTTGTGGCCGCGCTGCCACAGGCAGCCGACCTCGACGAAGCCCGCGTCCAGCAGCGCGTCGACGTGCGTGGACAGCAGCGGGGACTCGGAGCCGTGGTGGTCGGCGCCCGCGGTGGCCCGCTCGGTGTTGAGCTCGGCGAAGTCGGGGTCGGCGGCGACCGCGTCCCACCACTGACGCCAGTCCTCGGGACGGTTCCCGGCGAACCTGCGCTCGGCCTCCCGGTCGTGCACGACGCGTTCGAGCCGGGCCAGGACCGGGGTGGTGTCGTCGGTCTCCAGGTGGTCGCCGTTGAGCAGCAGCCCGCCGGGGCGCAGTACGGTCGCCACCTCGGCGTACACCTTCGCGATGTCCTGCGGGGAGATCCAGTGCAGCGCCGTGGTGCTCACCACGGCGTCGGCGGGCCCGTCCAGGCCGAGCAGGTCGCTCCAGCCGGGGACGCGCAGGTCGAGGGAGACGAACCTGAGGCGCGGATCGGGGTAGGCGGCCCGGCCGAGACCGAGCAGCAGCGGGTCGGCGTCGACCGCGACCACCCTGGCCTCGGGGAGGCGTTCCAGGATTCGGGCGGCCAGTGAGCCGGGCCCGCAGCCGAGGTCGAGGACGAGAGGGTCGGGACGGCCCGCCGCCTCGACGGCGTCGACCAACGCGGTGAAACGCTCCTCGCGGTCGGGCAGGTAGCCCTCCTGCTGGCGGTCCCAACGCGTGATCCACTCGTGTGCGACATCGTAGGTGAGCACACAGGCCTCCTTGTGACCGTCTTCTATGCTTTAGGCAGTTACAAGCTAGAACGCGAGAAGGTAACCGGTCAAGTGGATTTCAACAGTCACACCGATGGGGTCGTCCGGATCGCGGTCGCACTGGTCAACGCGTTGACGCCGGGAGAGGCCCGAGGCCGTCCCTTCGCGCCGCCCCACGACCTCGCCGCCGCGGCCACCGGGGTGCTGCGGGACGCCGGATACCCCGACCACGAGAGGCTCACCGAGGACGAGGCCGCCGAACTGACCGGGATCGCGGTCAGACTGCGCGAGGTCTTCGAGGCCGTCGCGGCCGAGGACGTCGACACCGCCGCCCTGAGGGTCAACGACCTGCTCACCGAGACGCGGGCCCGGCCCTCACTCCAGCGGCACGACGGCGAACCCTGGCACCTGCACTTCCACGGCCCCGGCGGGACCGTGTCCGCCGACTGGGGGGCCAGTTGCGCCACCGGCCTGGCGATCGTGCTGGGCGGCGAGTTCCGCGACCGCCTCGGCGTCTGTACGGCCCCGCACTGCGACCGCGTCTACGTGGACGTCTCCCGCAACGGCACCCGCCGCTTCTGCGGCACCGCCTGCCAGAACCGCGTCAAGACCGCGGCCTTCCGCGCCAGGGAGGCCAGGGGGAGACTCACTCCGTGACCAGGCCCGCCTCGTGGGCCAGAACGGCGGCCTGGACCCGGTTCCGCAGGTCGAGACGGGTGAGGATGGCGCTGACGTGCCCCTTGACCGTGCCCTCGACGAGCCCGAGCCGCCTGGCGATCTGGGCGTTGGACAGCCCGGCGCCGAGCAGGGCGAGCACGTCGCGCTCCCGCTCCGTGAGCGTCTCGACCCTGGCACGGGCCGCCG
Source organism: Streptosporangium sp. NPDC020072 (assembly GCF_040631445.1). NCBI lineage: Bacteria > Bacillati > Actinomycetota > Actinomycetes > Streptosporangiales > Streptosporangiaceae > Streptosporangium > Streptosporangium sp. NPDC020072. The sequence goes on from NZ_JBEYAB010000007.1 coordinate 337,065, forward strand.
TGGCACGGCCCAGCCGGGGCGAGCGGAGCTCCCCGATCACCCGCGCGGCCATCCTCGGCGACAGGTAGGCGCCGCCCCCGGCGACCGCGTGCACCCCGGCGATCAGCTCCCGGGGGTTGCCCGACTTGAGCAGGAAACCACGCACACCGTCGTCGAGCGCCCTGGTCAGGTAGGCGTCCTCACCGAAGGTCGTGAGCACGGCGACGGAGACCGAGGGGGCCGCACGGATGATCTCGACGGCGGCGGAGAGGCCGTCGAGCCGGGGCATGCGGATGTCGAGCAGGGCGACGTCCGGCCGGTGCGCGAGGGCCATCTCGACGGCCTCCCGCCCGTCCCCGGCCTCGGCCACCACCTCGATGGCCGGATCGGTGGCGAGGATGGCGCCGACCCCGGCCCTGACCATCTCGTCGTCGTCGGCCAGCAGCACCCTGATCATGACTCCCCCACGTGTGGCAGCGTGGCCACGACCTCGAACTCCCCGCCGCGCGGTCCCGCGCGGAAGGTCCCGCCGTGCTGCGAGACATACTCCCGCAGCGCCGCCAGGCCCGCCCCTCCTCCCGCGCCCCGCCGTACACGCCGGGGGAGGGGGTTGACGACGGTGACCACGGTCGCGCCGTCCGAGGTGGCCAGCCGTACCCGCACGGCCTCCCCGGCGGCGTGTTTCGCGGCGTTGGTCAGCGCCTCCTGGACGACGCGGTGGGCGACCCGGCCGACCACGGGCGGCAGGTGCCCTACACCGTGCCGTTCGAGCGAGACCGGCAGGCCCGCGCCCGAGGCCCGATCGACGAGGGCCCGCACGTCCTCGGCGTCGCGGGCCGGGGCCGGGCTCAGCGGCGCGGGGCCGCCGTCGCGCAGCAGGGCGAGGACCTCGGCCAGGCGCTCGGTCGCGAGCCCGGCGCCCTCCCGCAGCTCGGCGGCGGCCCTGCGGTGGCGTTCGTCCAGGTCGGAGGCCATCTCAAGGGCCCCGGCGCGCAGCGCGAGCAGGCTCAGCTCGTGTCCGAGCGTGTCGTGCATGTCGTGGGCGATACGGGCACGTTCCTGGAGCATGGCCCGCTCCGCGGTGACCACGACCAGTTCGGCCTGCTGGTGCGCGGAACGGCCGAGCAGCCACGGCAGCGCGACCGTCAGGCCGAGCAGCAGCGCCCCCACCCCCCACACCTCGCCTCTGACCAGGCCGAACACGACGTCGAGCACCACCCCGGCCGCGCACGCGCCCAGAGCGGGAGCCACCTTCGGCGCCCCGCGCCCGGCCAGCAGACTGATCACGAAGACGGCCACGCAGAGCGCGCTGCTCCACACCGGCACGTTGTCGGTCATGCTCAGCGCCACGGTGACGCTCGTCACCGCGCACACCCCGAGCGCGACCACCGGGTACGGCCCCAGCAACGCCACCCCCGCGACGGGGGCGAGCAGGGCGGCGACCAATGCCCACCCGGCCAGCTCGTCATGGGACATGGCGACGACGGCCAGCAGTCCCACGAGCAGGACCGACGCCCACGGCGGGACAGGCGAACGCGCCGCCGCCCGGCGTATCCGGCTCGTCATGACACCGACACTATCCAGGCCATCGCCATCCAGGTCATCACCGGTCAGGAGGTCACCGTCCGGGATGAAAGGTACGGCGGAGCCGTACGAGGGCGACGACGCGGGTGGTCAGCACGGCGAGGTTTGACAGGGCCGCGACCGCCGTCCAGGTGACCAGCGCGACCGAGTAGTAGAACAGCTGCAGGTGGGTGAGGTCCCGTCCACCCCCGGCGAGCATGCCGAGCAGGCGGGGCAGGAGGACCAGCAGGACGAGGGGGAACAGCCGGGGCAGCAGCCTCGGCAGGAGCCGCCACGACGGCCGGGAGACGAACCGCCCCGCCCAGCGTCCGGTGCGCCGCAGGTTGCGCACCCCCAGGGCCAGGCTCAGCAGGGTGAGGCAGGCCAGCACCAGGTCGATGATCAGTCGCAACGAGGAACCGGCCTCCGGGCTTGCGCCGGTCACGAGGGTGGCCAGCTCCTCCGCCAGCGCGCCGATGCCCTCGTTGCCGAGGCCGATGCCGCCGTTGCCGATGACCGCGATGCCGTAGCCGCCGGGAAGCAGCAGCTGGTGGGCGGTGTAGGTGAACCAGATGCCGCTGTGGCTCACCCGGCCCCTCGCGTCGGTGTCCCAGCCGAGGCCGTACGTCCAGCGCCGGTCGGAGGGGGTGTGCGTGGTCCGCACGCCCTCGGTGGACAGCAGCCGGGTACCGTTCGGGGCCACGCCCCCCTTGTTCTGCGTGATCAGCCAGACGGCCATGTCCTCGGCGGTGGTGATCACGCCGTCCGAGCCGCCGACGAACCGCTTCGGCTCCGGGGCGGGGACCGACATCCCGTAGGCGTAGAGGTGTCCCTCGCGCACCCCGGGCGGCAGGTCACGCGGCGTCTGGGAGATCGTGGTCGTCGAACGCATCCCGGCGGGCCCGAACACCTGCCGCCGCATGTACTCGGCGAACGGCTCACCCGTGACGACCTCGACCAGCCGGGCGGCGAGGTGGTAGTTCGTGTTCGTGTAGAGGTGCCGGGTGCCCGGCTCCGCGGCCAGCGTCGCCGTCCTGGCCCGCGTCACGGCGTCGGCGGGGGAGTCGGGCTGCGGCAGGCTCTTCTCCGGGAAGGTGCCGTCGCTGAGCCCGGAGGTCTGCTCCAGCAACTGGCGTACGGTGATCCGCTCGCCACGGGGGTCGGCGATACGGAAGCCGGGCAGATAGCCGCGCACCGGGGCGTCCAGGACCACCTTGCCCGCCTCGGCCAGCCGCATCACGGCGAGCGCGGTGAAGGACTTGCTGACCGACGCGACCGGCATCGGCGTCGCCGCGGTCACCGCCGCGCCCGAGGAGTCGTGGCCGTACCCGCCGGTGTACAGCACCCGGTCACCCAGGGTGATCGCGGTGGCTATGCCCGGGTAGCCGGTCCTGGCGGCGTACTCGGCGACCACCCGTTCGATCGCCGCGGGAGTCGGCTCCCGTACGGCTCGCGCCTCCCGCGCGGCGACCGCCGCGGCCGGCGGTACGGTGACCGCCGTGGTCATCAGGGCCATCAGGAGGGCGACCGCCGTGGTCGCCGTTCTCCGCCTCGAACCTCTGTTCCGCCACACAACGCGCTCCGATCGTCTCGTTGACGAACGTCACGCTAAACACCGCGAATCACCAGGTCAGGAGCCCGAAGTAAGGGGCGACCCCTGACTTTCGTCAGGTGCGGGTTTTCTCTTGGTGGCCTGGGAGGTTCGTGGGGCGCCATAGGCTGTGGGGCATGCAGGAACCGGTGGAGAAGCAGACGAGCGCCCTGTCGAAGATCGCCCTGCTGGCCGGTGCCGGGGTGGCAGCGGGCGCGCTGGTCGCGGGACTCGCGCTACCGGCGGTGGGCGGCGCGGGCTTCGGACTGATCTCAGCGAGTAACGAGATGAACCTCGCACCCGAGGAGCTCGTGGAGCCGCCCCCGGCCGAGGTCACGGTCGTCGAAGACTCCAAGGGCAAGCCGATCGCCCGCTTCTACGAGCAGTACCGCGAGGTCGTGGGGTTCGACGAGATCGCCCCGATCATGAAGACGGCCATCATCTCGATCGAGGACTACCGCTTCTACGAGCACGGCCCGATCGACATCGAGGGCACGATCCGGGCGCTCGCCAAGAACCTGCAGGCGGGCGGGGTCGCCCAGGGCGGTTCCAGCATCACCCAGCAGTACGTCAAGCAGGTGCTGCTCAACGCCGCCGACACCGAGGCGGCCAAGAACAAGGCGCTTGAGGCCAGTTACGCGCGCAAGCTCAAGGAGCTGCGCTACGCCATGGCGGTCGAGAAGAAGTACACCAAGGACGAGATCCTGGCGAAGTATCTGAACATCGCCTACTTCGGTGCGAGCGCCTACGGGGTCGAGGCGGCGGCCAAGCGGTTCTTCGGCATCAGGGCCGACCAGCTCACCCTGCCGCAGGCCGCGACGCTGGCCGGGGCCGTGCAGGACCCCAACGCCACCGACCCCAACCTGGGCAGGAAGCAGCAGGAGAAGCTGCTGAAGCGGCGCAACGTCGTGCTCGACCGGATGGCCGAGCTCGGCAAGATCTCCAAGGACGACGCCGCGAAGGCGAAGGCCACCAAGCTCGGCTACAGGGGCACGGGCCTCCCCGGCGGCTGCGAGTCCAGCAAGTACCCGTACTTCTGCATCTACGTCCGCAACGAGATCCTGAAAAATCCGGACTTCGGGAAGAAGGCCGCCGACCGGCTGAAGTTCCTCAACCGGGGCGGCCTGACGATCAAGACCACGATCGACTCCGACATGCAGGCCGCCGCGGAGAAGGCCATCAAGAAGCGGGTCCACGCCTCGGACAACCCCCTCGCCGCCGAGGCGCTGGTCCAGCCGGGCACCGGGGCCATCAAGGCCATGGCCGCCAGCAAGCCGTACGGCGGGGACACCGACAAGCACGAGCTGGCCTACAACCCCGTCGCCGACGCCGCGCACGGCGGCCTCACCGGCTTCCAGGCCGGATCGACCTTCAAGACCTTCACCCTGATCACCGCGCTGAGCAAGGGCATGAAGATCAGCGACGGCTTCAACGTCGGCGCGGGCTACACCGCGGCCGGTTACTCGACGTTCAAGAACTGCGCGGGCGGCACCGCCGGAGACCCGAGCCACACCGTCACCAACGACGAGGGCTCTCCCGGCTGGCGGACCCTGCAGACGGGCACGTGGGGCTCGGTCAACACCTTCTTCATGACGCTCGAACAGCACGTCGGGCTCTGCGAGGTGGTCAAGACCGCCAAGTCGCTGGGCATCCACCGCTCCGACGGGGCCAAGCTCCAGGAGTACGAGACCTTCACCCTCGGCACCAACGAGATGGACCCGGTGACCGTGGCCAACGCCTACGCCGCGATCGGCGCCCGCGGGAAGTACTGCGCGCCGATGGCGATCTCCCAGATCACCGACCGCGACGGCAAGGTCACCACCTACAAGCCCAAGTGCCGTCAGGCACTCGACCCCGAGGTCGCCGACGCGACGGCCGACATCCTCTCCGGCGTGCTCACCAAGGGCACCATGCGGGGGGTCGGCGGCATCGGCCGGGACGCGGCGGGCAAGACCGGTACCACCGACGGCTACGCCTCCGCCTGGTTCGCCGGGTTCACCCCCGACCTGGCGGGCGCCGTCAGCATCGGCGACCCGCGCGGCTCGCAGACCCACAAGCTGGTGGGCGTCACCATCGGCGGCACCTACTACGGCTCGGTCGTCGGTGCCAGCATCTCCGGGCCGATCTGGAAGGACACCATGCTGGCGGCCCTGAAGGACGTCCCGCCGACCAAGTTCACCCCGATCAACACCTCGCGGTTCGGCGGATGCGGCCAGAGCTGCCAGCCCGCGCCCCCGCCGGACGAGAACGACCGGGGTCCGGGCGACGACAACAACGACGACTGGCGGAGCGACAACGGCGACCGGGGCGGCTGGGGGAACCACGGCCGTGAGAACGACACGGGGGGCAACGGCCGGGGTCCCTTCGGCTGACAGGCGGGCCCGCTCAGGCGGGCCGGGCGATGGTCTCGGTCAGACGGGAGAAGGAGTCACCCCCGTGACCGGCCTCGACGGCCCGCCGCGCGACCGCCCTGGCCGCGTCGATCACCCCGGTGTCCAGCCCCCTCGCCTGGGAGGCGTGGGCGATGTGGTCCATCCCCGCCAGGGCCGACAGCAGCGCCGAGGCGGAGCCGGGATGCTCGCCCTCGTCGACGTGGCGGGCGAACTCGTCGATGGCGACGGGCAGCAGGGCGCCGATCCCCTTGGCGAACGGGGCCAGCTCCCTGGCTGACACGCCCTCGGCCCTGGCCAGCGCGAAGGCGTGGACCAGGCCGCTCACCGACGTCCAGAACAGGTCGAGCAGGGCGACGTCGTAGGACGCGGCCCGCCCGGGGTCGGCGCCCAGATAGACGCCGCCCGCGCCCAGCGCCCCCAGCGTCGCGCGGTGCTCCTGGTAGGTCTCCTGGTCCCCGCTGTACAGGATGACGGCCTCGGGACCCCCGATGGACGTCGTCGGGGTCATGATGGCGCCGTCGAGATAGCGCACGCCGTTCTCCTCGGCCCAGGCGGCGGCCCGGCGGGAGCGTTCCGGCGTGTCGGCGGTGAGGTTGACCAGGGCCCTGCCCTTGAGGGCGGGTCCCGCGGGTTCGACGATCGCGTGCACGACGTCGTAGTCGATCACGCAGACGACCGTCAGCGGGCTCGCCTCGACGGCCTCGGCCGGGGTGCCCGCCCTGGCCGCGCCCCTGGCGACCAGGGTCTCGTCCTTGCCCGCCGTACGGTTCCACACGGTCGTCGGGTGGCCGTTGTCGAGGAAGGCGCCCGCCAGCGCCTGGCCCATCGGCCCCAGGCCGAGAACCGTCACCGGAACACGGTGGTCGTGTGTCATCTTCCATCCGTCTCTGAGTCTGGGAAAGGGGATGTCCTGCCGGCGGGGACGTTTCGATGCTGGTTCCCAGCCCGGGTTTCCTCAAGTACCCACTCTCCTGTCAGCTGCTTACCTCCCGGTAAGTGACCGTGGGGTTCCGTGGACCGCTGCCCGGAGGCCGGGGCCCGGGGTACGGGGTACGGGGTACGGAAAAATCCTGAGAAAAGTTTCGGGTGGGGTGTCGAAATCGCGTCGGCCCGTTCGAAGCGTGGTCAGAAGGCCGGACACACGCCCGGACGATCCGGGCGAAGAAGGAGACACACGATGCGGTACATGATCACCCTCAGCCTCAGCGAGCAGCCGCAGACCCCGCCGCCCGCCGAACTGATGGAGGCCATCGCCAAGCTGGGGGAGGAGGCCACCGCCGCCGGTGTCCTGCTCGACACCGCGGGGCTGGCACCGAGCGACCAGGGGGCACGGGTCGAGCTGACCGGCGGACGGCTGAGCGTCACGGACGGCCCCTTCACCGAGTCGAAGGAGCTCATCAGCTACGCGCTCTACCAGGTGGGCTCGAAGGAGGAGGCCGTCGAGTGGGCCTCACGCTTCCTGCGGCTGCACCGGGACCTCTGGGCCGGTTGGGAGGGGCAGGCGGACATTCGGCGCGTTTTCGGCCCCGAGGACTTCGCCGCCTCCGCCTAGGATCGGTGGCCGTGACGGGTGATGACGTTCGCCGGGTGGTCGAGGCGGTCTGGCGGATGGAGTCCGCCCGGGTGGTCGGTGGGCTCGCCCGCATGGTGCACGACGTCGGGCTCGCGGAGGAACTGGCGCAGGACGCCCTGGTCGCCGCGCTCGAACAGTGGCCGGAGACGGGCGTGCCGGACAACCCCGGCGCCTGGATCACCCTCACCGCCAGGCACCGGGCGATCGACCGGCTGCGCCGCGTGACCCGTTACGACCGCAAGCTCGAAGAGGTCGGCCGGGACATGGAGATCCGCAGGCAGGCGGCGGAGGCGGAACTGGACGACGTCCTCGACGACCACGTCGGCGACGACGTGCTGCGACTGCTCTTCACCGCCTGCCATCCCGTGCTGCCCACGGAGGGACGGCTCGCGCTCACCCTGCGTCTGCTCGGCGGGCTGACGACGCGGGAGATCGCGCGGGCCTTCCTGGTGCCCGAGCCGACCGTCGGACAGCGGATCTCCCGGGCCAAAAGGACCCTCACCGAACGGCGGGTGCGGATCGAGATGCCCGCGCCCGCCGAGATGGGGGAGCGGCTCTCGTCCGTCCTCGAAGTGATCTACCTCATCTTCAACGAGGGTTACTCGGCGACCGGAGGCGGCGACTGGACGCGTCCGGCGCTGTGTGAGGAGGCGCTGCGGCTGGGCAGGCTCACCGCGGGTCTCGTGCCGGGCGAGCCGGAGGCGCACGGCCTGGTCGCGCTGATGGAGATCCAGGCGTCCCGTCTCGGCGCGCGGACCGGGCCGGACGGTGAACCCGTGCTCCTGCTCGACCAGGACAGGAGCATGTGGGACCGGCTGCTCATCCGTCGTGGCCTGGAGGCGCTGGGCCGGGCCGAGGCGCTCGGCACCCTCGGCCCGTACGGCCTGCAGGCGGCGATCGCCGCCTGCCACGCCCGTGCCCTCCACGCCGAGGACACCGACTGGGAGCGGATGGCCGCGCTCTACCGGGTGCTCGCCCACGTGGCGCCCTCTCCCGTCGTCGAGTTGAACCGCGCGGTCGCGGTCGCCATGGCGTACGGCCCGGCGAAGGGCCTGGAGATCGTGGACGGGCTGGCCGGGGAACGCGTGCTCAGGGACTATCCGCAGTTGCCCGCCGTACGGGGGGATCTGCTGGCGCGGCTCGGCCGTACCGAGGAGGCGCGGGCGGAGTTCGGGCGCGCCGCCGCGCTGACCCGCAACGAGCGGGAGCGGGCCGTCTTCCTAGCCCGCGCTTCAGGCCCGGTCGTACCAGGTGACGGTCGCGCCGTTGCTGAAGGAGCGGCTCGCGGCCGGGGTGAAGAGCGTGGGACCGAAGGCTCCGGAGAAGGCTGAGACGCCCGCGCCCGCGACCACGGGGTAGCTCTTGACGATCATTTCGTCGATCTCCGGGAGCAGGGAGCCCGCGAGCTTGCCACCCCCGCACAGCAGGATGTCCAGGCCGTCCTCCTTCTTCAGCGCGCGGACCAGCTCCACGGGATCGCCGGAGACGAGATCGACCGTGGGGTCGGCGATCTCGGGGATGGTGGTCGAGACGACGTACTGCCTCAGGTGCGTATAGGGGCTGGTGATCCCGGCGTCGAGGGCGGGCTGGTAGGTGCCGCGTCCCATCAGGACCGTGTCGAAGCGGTTGTTCGGCGCGTCGAGGCCGAAGTGCGCCCGGACGTGGGCGGGGACGGTCTCCGGGTACCTGGCGTTCATCCACGTCGTCATGTCGTCGGCCAGGGGGTAGAAGTCGTACTCGCCACCGGGACCCGCGATGTAGCCGTCGATGCTGACACCGATGTAGTAGACAAGCTTTCGCATACATTCACTCCATTTGAAGTACTATGTTCGTAGTGGTTTGGACCGTAGTACTACATGTGGAGTGGTGTCAACCGAGATGCGACAGAACCAGGCGAGACGGGCCGCGCTGCTCGACGCCGCCATCGACGTGCTGGCCCGCGAGGGCGCGCGCGGCCTGACCTTCCGTGCCGTGGACGCCCAGGCGGGGGTGCCGGGCGGTACGGCCTCCAACTACTTCGCCAACCGCGACGACCTGCTGACCCAGGCGGGGGTGCGCGTCTACGAGCACCTTGAGCCGGACGCCGAGACCGTGGCCAGGAGCCTTGAGGGCACCCGTGACCGCGAGCGGGTGAAGCAGCTCATGCACGAGCTGGTCGAGCGGGTCAGCACCTACCGGGCCGGCTATCTGGCCCTGCTCGAACTGCGCCTTGAGGCGACCCGCAGGCCCGGACTGCGCGACGTGCTCACTCCGAGAATCAGGGCGGACGTCGACGCGAACATCGGCTATCACCTGAACTCGGGGCTTCCCGGCGACGCGACGGCGGTGACCCTGCTCTATCTGGCGATGAACTGGCTGATCGTGGAACGGCTCACGCTGCCCGGGGTCTTCGGGGAGGAACAGGCGCGTGAGCTGGTCGAACGCGCGGTCGAACGCCTCATCCCGGAGGGGTGACCGTTTCGACGGAAAAGCACTACAAAGCGTGATATAAGTGGCGAGAATTGTCGTTTCGTGAAACCTCGATGAACAGAATATTCGTGGTGATATGAGAATTTTCGCGCTGGTCGCCGGGGCTGTTGTGGCGGTTTTAGTGGCTTTTGGAGTGCTTGGTGATTTAAGTGGAGAAAGTGGCTTTTCCACCTCATCGGTAAGCTCGGTGAACTCGGCGGCGACCGTGCGCGAGGTGGCCTCTGCCGAGGGAGTGCGGGCGGCGGGTGCTCAGGTGGCCGCCGCCGGCACCAAGACGGTGAGGACCTCGATCCTGAAGGTCGGCGGGAAGTCCTACCTCTCCGCCCGCGTGACCAGCACGTACGGCGTCGCCAGGCGGTTCACCGTGAAGCAGCGCGTCTGCGCGGCCCGCACCTGCCGGACGGTCGACGTCGTCCTGACCGTCGGGGCGGGCATGACCGGCTGGCAGGAGAGGTATCTCGGCACCGGCTCCTACCGCAGAAGCGGCGCCCCCCGCGTCACGGCGACCGCCCCGCCCGCGCAGCCCGCCGTACCCGCCGCTCCGCTGCCCGTCGCCACGCCCACGGTGACCGTGACGGTCAGGGAGACGGTGCGGGAGACGGTCACCCTCGCTCCCGTCGTCGCGGCCACCCCCACGGTCACCGTCACCGTCACGGCTCCTCCGCCGGGAACCGTGGACACGTGCGGCGCGCCCGCCAACGCCTACGGCTTCACCTACTGCACGTCAGGCGCCAGGGTGACCACGCCCGTGACGGAGGCCTGCCAGGTGTTCGACTGCATCGACAACTTCTCCGAGGGCCGGGGCTACCTGGTCATGTGCCAGGACGGGAAAGTGAGCATGTCCGGCGGGCTCGACGGGGTCTGCTCCTACCACGACGGCTGGCTCAGGGACATCTACCGCTTCGCGGTCTGAGGGCTTTTCGCGGAGGACCGGGGGAAATACCCTGCACGGCATGATTGAGGTGGAGCTGCGCGGCTGGGGGCCGGACGACGTGGGGGTCGTGATCGGCGCGTTCGAGTCGCCCGACATGGCCGACCAGGCGGCACGGCCGATCGACACGCGGCGGGCCGCGCTCGAATGGATGGGGACGTGGGGCTTCCGTGACGACGCCCACGCCTTCGCGGTCGTCTCCGGCGGCCAGGTGGTCGGCAACGTCGCGGTGAGCAACATCGACGCGCACGACACCGGCTGGGTGTCCTACTGGACGGTTCCGCACGCCAGGGGCCGGGGGGTGGCGGTCGCGGCCGTCACCAAACTGGCCCGCTGGGCCTTCGCCGAACGGGGGCTGTTCCGCCTCGAACTCGGGCACCGGACGAACAACCCGGCCTCGTGCACGGTGGCGACCCGGGCGGGCTTCCCGGCCGAGGGGGTCGAGCGGGCCAAGCTGAACTACGGGGGCGTGCGGCACGACGTGGAGCGGCACGCGCGCCTGGCCACGGACTGATCCAATGGACCGTGCGGGCCAAAATACTGATCCCAAAGCAGGATTTTTCGCGCTATAGGGGAGTTTGTCGATAGCTGCAATATCCGTGCTTGACGCCCTGGTCAGGGCGGGGAAACGGGTGCCGGGGCGGGCGCCGTGCCAACAGCTGATGAACAACGCGGGGGGCGGAAGCTAATCGTTTTTCGGGAAATATAGAGTTTTCTCGGAAACGGGAACCTTTGGCTTCTAAGGCGCGTCCACACTGAGAAAGGGGGAGGCGATCCACGGTGGATGACATCGCGAGGCTGATCGGCTTCGAGGCGAAGCTGGCGTCGCAGGAGGCGCTGGCTCACGGCGGTGACCTGGAGAGCGCGGGCGCCGTCCAGCTCGTCAGGTTCTGCCCGACGCTGATCACGGCGGAGGTCGACGACGACGCCGCCTGTGTACGGTTCCAGATCGTCGACGAGGACCTGCGCTGGTTCTGCACCTGCGAACCGGGCAGAAAAGGCAACTTCTGCGCCCACTGCGTGGCGACGGCCAACTCGGTCGCCGGAGCCGTCCGACGCACCGAGGCCCTCCAGCCCCGCAACACCTCACGCCCGATGGCCGTGTGAACAGGCCCTGACGCACCCCCTGGCACCCGCACCGGTGCCAGGATCGCGGGGGTGTCGGGGCATGATCCCTCCAAGATTGATGAGCGCCGCCGCTTGAGGCGATCACGGGCCTAATCATGTGGGCGTTGCTTGCGAACCCTTCAGGGCGATGAGTGACAACCTCTCTTCCTCATCTCCTTCTTCGACAGGGAGATCACCGCTTTAGCGGCATGTTCGCGTGAACCAGCGGTCTCCCGGCGAACCCGTCTTCGTACGGACCCGGATGGTGTGGCCTTCCACGTGAGGGGTCAGGGGCAGTGGGCGTGGTCGTGGAGGGCTTCCAGGAAGCGTGTGGTGTCGCTCAGGTCCGGTAGGACACAGGACGCCCCCGCCTGTCGAAGCTCCTCGACCCCGGTGCGGCCTGTCGCCACCGCGATGACCGGCACACCGTTCTGAACGGCGGCCTCCACATCAGCCGGGGTGTCGCCGATGACCACTGCCTCGTGCGGTTCCAGCGGCCCGCCGTACAGGGCGGCGGCGCGTTTCACCGCGATCCGCACCAGCTCGGCCCGCACGTCGTCGTCCTCACCGAACGCGCCCGCCTCCCAGGCGATGGCACGGTCAAGCCCGAACGTGTGCAGTTTGAACCGGGCGACCTCGCGGACGTTACCGGTCACCACCGTCTGCACCACCCCGTCTCGGTCGGCCACGGCTTGCAGCGCGGCAGCCGCTCCCGCCAGGGCATGGCCCCGCTGTCGTACCTCAACCCGCCGCAGTAGATGAGCCTCGGCCAGGGCGGCGGCGAACCGCTCGAAATCATCCCTGCCGGTCGTCAGGCCGTGCAGCCGGGCGGTCTCCCGGAAGATCACCGCCTCGGTGAGGCCGTCGATCCTGGCCTGCTGCCGCATGACCGCCCCGGTCACTTGCTCGAACGCCTGCGCCGACAGTTCACGCCCGATGCCTCGCATGTCGATCAGTGTGTGATCGATGTCCCACAACACCACCCGGGTCACCGCCACCCCCTCGATGTACGGCTCGCTCTTGTCGGAATCCGGATCGCCCGAAGATCAAATGTCGGTAAGAGGGTCACTTTATGGGGGGTTCCCGGTGAGGGGAGGCCTCAACGCCAGGCGTGAGGGAGGGGCGTGTTCAGGCTGGTTCGGCGCCGTGGGCGGTGGCGATGGCGTCGATGTGGTGGGCCAGGTCGAAGTCCTTGGCGGTGAGGCGGTGTCCGGCGTCGTGGGTGGTGACGGCGAAGCGGATGCGTTGCCAGGTGATGTGCATGTCGGGGTGGTGGCCGACCTCGCGGGCCTTGGCCGCGACGTACATGGCCAGGTGGACGCACTCGTGGTAGGTGTGCTGGAAGGTGCGCTCGATCGTGTGCCCGTTCCGTTCCCAGCCGGGCAGCCCGGCCAGGCGCTCGGCGATCTCCTCATCGGACAACGGGTGGAGGGTCATTGTCATCTCCATCGTGAGGGGTCAAACCAAGGAAATGATCTCAGCCAGTTCCCGGCCTGAAGCGGTGGCCGCCCATGCCGTCGCGTGTCGCGGAATGGCCTTGAGCTCCTGACGTAGCCGCACCGATCCTGTGCCCTGAGCGATCGGTGCGGTGGTCGAAACGATCTGGATGACTCGTTCCGGCTCGGGAATCGCCGCCAGAGCGCTTGCCTGACGCGCCCAGAAAACGCCGTTGTCGCGCCGGGCTGATTCCGGGGCTGCGCCCAGGATTTGGTCCCAGAGCGTGATGGCCTCACGGTAGGCCCCGAGCCGCAGGTACGCGGTCGCCCGTTGGATGTCGATGTATCCGGGGGTTCGGCGGCATGCGTTGCCCCACGGGTGTTCGTCATCCACACGACCTACCAGTTCGGCCGCCCGGTCAAGGAGACGATCGACCTGCTCCTTGTCCTTCGCGGGAAGCATCGAATGGCCATGCGCCTGATGCACCAGAGCGAGAACGCAGACCTTTGGGCACAGTTTGCTCTCCTCAGTCAGCGCGGCCTCTGCGTAGTCGACCACCATCCGGCCGTCCTCCAGATCGACGGCCAGCATCGCCTTGTTGGTGAGGGCATAGCTGATGAGTTGCGGGTTCTGGGAACGATGGGCCATATCCAGAGTGAGGGTTCGCCAATTTCCGGAGCGCTTGATGTCGCCCGCGTCCTGGTAGAGCCAGCCAAGCAGCGCCGCGTAGGCGACTCCGGCGCTCAACAGGCCACGGCGCACGGGCGCGTCAGCTGCTTGGGCGAGTTCTCTGATCAGCTGAGCCTGGGTTGCGACGGTGGGAATGAGGTGGCGAGGTCCTAGCCACATGTCGGCCTTGTAGTGGCCGGGAAGCTGTTCGAGGAAGTACATGACGAGCTCCGGTGCTACGGGGCCTTGATGGGGCGGGTACGGAGTGGGCTCGACGGTACTTGCGTCCACGTCGGTGATGGTGCGCTGTTCTGGCCGGGCGGAATCGAAGAGCCGGGCCTCTTCAAGGCAGAACACCTGGCAGTACAGCAGGCGGTAGGGGTCTTTGGGCTGGTGTTCGCCAGCTTCCCATTTCTTGATGTTGCGGATGATGCTTTCACGTTCGGGAAGGCGGCTCTGCGTTTCCGGCCCGGCGGCCCTGACGAGCGCCGGGGACGTGCTGTTGGTGCGGGCCGGGTCCGCCGAGGAGCTGGATCGGAAGTTGAGCACCCAGGTGCCTCAGGTGGTGCCGCCGAGCATTCAGGCCGTCGCCGTCGCCCGTGCCATCCAGATCCGGGCCGCCCGGGTCTCCCGGACCGTTCAGGCCGTATGTCCTGGTCAGACCGTTGTGTCGGGTCGCGCTACGGCGTTGCGCAGGTTGCTGCGCTCCCCATAGCCGGTACGGCGACCCCTTAAGCGTGCGGTCCAGGGATGAGGGACCTGGACCGCACTCAACCCCCTGAAAGCCGGTACGGCGGGCGGTGGAGACTCATCCCACCCGTCGCCCGCCGTACCTCCTCGAACGTGCGGCTCAGGTAGGAGGGACCTGGGCCGCACACCTTCGCGAGGTGGCTTCCACGCACGCTGTTCGTGCGGGGGAAGGGGAGCCGCCTGGCGCGCCGGTCTCCATATGCGGAGGCCGGTCCTCCTCCAGGGTGCCCGGCCGTCGTGCTCCCCGGCTCGGGGCCGGGCACCCGCCCCCTGAAAAGGCACCCGCCCCTGAAAAGGCACCCGCTTCCCACCACTCCCGCACCCAGGGACGACCATGACCGACGACGAGCGACGCCTGATCGACCTGCTCATCAGCACCCACCCCGCCTGGCGGTACGAACGCCTCCACCTGCCCGGCCTGCCCACATGGTGGGCCATCCGGTACCGGCCGTTGCGACCCGACCAGCGCAGGGCCGGGGCCAGAGACATGCTCGGCCGTACGACACTGCGCCGCCTCGCCGGAGCGTTGGCCCGGCACGACGAGATCATCCACCGCAGCCGCTACTGAAGGAGTCCCTCCAATGTCCCCCCTCAAGGCCGTCGCCCCTGACGGCACCTTCTCCACCGGGCCCGGCACCACCGAACGTCTCCTCACTCCCGGTGAGGTGGCCAGGATCTTCGGTGTGGACCCCAAGACCGTCAACCGGTGGGCCCTCACGGGGAAGATTCCCTCGGTCAGGACGCCCAGCAGGCAGCGGCGTTACCGGGAGAGCGACATCAACGCCCTGCTCGACGCCGGCTGATCCGGCATCCAGAAAAGCCGCGAAAGACGTGGGTCAGTCGGGGAGGAGGACCGAGAGGAACGCCGCTGAGGCGGTGTCGTCGGCTACGGCGTCGGAGAGGACGGAGCGGATCGACTCGAACGCCGGCGGGTCGGCCTCGCGCAGTGTCGAGGAGCGCGTCCAGACCAGCAGGTGTTCACCGGCAGGCAGCCATTCGAGGTCGGTGAGGCAGTCGTAGAGGGCGTCGAGGTTGTGCCCGAAGTACTCGGGGAACGACAGGGCCTCGGCGATCGCCGACATGGCCTCCGCCGAGGTGGTGATCCCGGAGCCGTCGACCCGGTGCGTGACGGCGTCGCCGTGGTCGGTCTCCACCTGCTCGGCGACCCCGGGAACCTCGGGGACCTCCGTGACCCTGGAGACGCGCGGCGCCCCCGAGGACGACTCGGTGATCTCCGTCGCCTTCGCGACCGTGGGATCCTGCGGGCCGCGGATGGCGCGCAGGGTGCGCAGACTCTCCTGGGCGGTCGGCCCCTCCTCGAACGTTCCCCTGGGCAACGTCGGTCACCTCCGTACGTCGACGATGACGAAAGTCCGGTAGTGGTCGCCGGTGTAGTAGAGCTCCCGGGTCCCGTCGCCGCTGATCAGGCGCCGTGCTCCCCGGTCGCGGCTGCCGGGGGTCGGGACGGTGTACTCGTGGTAGTAGCCCTGCTGCCTGACGGGCAGGCGGCGTTCCCGGTTCTGGAAGACCACGCCGTCGCGGGAGTAGGGGAAGGGGCCACCCTGCCGGATGCGCTTCCAGGTGGCGGCGGCCTCGGGAGGCAGCGCCGACAGCGTCCTGGTGGGCATCGTGCCGTCAGCCCGAGGGCTCGCCGCGGGCGCGCTGCTGGCGCGGGCCGTCTGCTCGGGGGTCGTGCATCCGGACAGCACCATCACCAAGGACAGCACTGCGGACGAGACGAGAGCGGCGGTTCCCCGAGGTGTCACCTGGCCAAGCTACCCGTGACCACGTCAGGAAAAACGGCCGGGGGTGTGTGGCCGACGCAAGGATTGGACAGGCATTGTCTAGTTGTCAGACAATGTCCGAATGAAGTTCGCCGTCGTCGCCGCAGCCGTGCTCTGGGGGACCGCGGGCACCGTGGGGATGCTCGCCGCCGGAGTCGATCCGGTCTCCCTGGCCGCCGCCCGACTGGTCCTCGGAGGGCTGGTGCTGGTGGTCGCCGCGCGCAGACTCCTGCCCAGGCTGCCCCGAGGGGGGATGCTCCCGCTCGCCGCCCTGGCCGTGGCCGCCTACCAGCTCTGTTTCTTCGCCGCCGTCGGCAGGACCGGGGTGGCCGTCGGCACCGTGGTCGCCATCGGCAGCGGTCCCGTCTTCACCGGACTGCTGTCCTGGTTGCTCGACAGGCGGGTGCCGTCGGGGCGTTGGGCGGCGGCGACGGCGGCGGCCGTGGCGGGCTGTGCCGTACTGACCGGTGGGGGAGGGCAGGTGCGCCTTGACGGGGTGCTGCTGGCGCTGCTCGGCGGTCTGCTGTACGCGTTCTACGCGGTGACGGCGGCCAGGGTGATCGCCACCGGGGCCCCCTCCGACGCGGTGATGGCCGCGATGTTCGGCGGCGCGGCCGTGGTGATGCTGCCGGTCCTGCTGTGGACGGGCACCGCCTGGCTGGCCGAACCGCGTGGCCTGCTCACCGCCGTCTATCTCGGCTGCGTCTCCACCGCGCTCGCCTACGTCCTGTACGGCAGGGGCCTGCGGGTGACACCCGTGGCCACCGCGGCGACCCTCGCCCTGGCCGAGCCCGCGGTCGCGGCGCTGCTCGGTGTCGTGGTGCTCGGTGAGCGGCTCACGCTCGTCTCGGCCTGCGGCCTGGCCCTGCTCGGCGCGAGCCTGGTGGTGGTCGCCCTTCCCGAACGCGTGGCGGCGTTAGGGTCTTCGGCGTGACCGTTCCCCTGCGCCCTGTCTCCGCTGTGAACGCCCTCGCCGACGCGCTGCGCAGGCGGGTGCTCTCCGGGGAGATCCCCCCGGCGACCCCGTTGCCCGAGCAGGAGCTGTCCACCCTGTACGGCGTGGCCCGCCCGACCGTCAGGGAGGCGCTGGCCGTACTCGTGCACGAGGGGTTGCTCAGGCGGGAACGGCACCGCAGCGCGCAGGTCGTCGAGGTGACCGTGGCCGATCTCGACGACCTGATGTTCGTCAGGCGCCCCCTTGAGGATCTGATGGCCGTCACGCTGGCCGGGCGCAGGGTCGAGGAGGCGGACGCGGCGCTGGGCAGGATGGCCGCGCTGCCCGCGGACGCGCCCTGGTCGGAGATGGTGGCCGAGCACATGGCGCTGCACCAGGCCCTGGTCGTCGCGGTCGGCAGCCCGCGTCTTGAGCGGCTCTACACCTCGCTCGCCGCGGAGACCCGTCTCGGCCTGGTACGGCTGCGCACGGTCTATCCCGACCGGGAGGTGCTGGTGGCCGAGCACCGGGAGCTGCTCGACGCGATCGGAGAGGGGTCGCCGGAAAAGGCGAGGCGGGCGGTGGCGGCGCATCTGGATCACGGCTGGGGCGAATGAGGCTTGCACCCGGCGCCCGGTAGTCGTCACAATCGCGGCCATGCACGGCAATTCAGTGCCGGACTCCTACGTGTACGTCACGGAGGAAGGCGTGGCCCGTCACTACGCGGACGGCAGCGTCGACGCTCTCGCCTGGGAAGACGTCGTCGAAGTTCGCGTGGAGGGTGACTCGGAAACCGAGTCGGACATACTGTACATTTTACTTAACCGGGGTGGACAGGGATGTGTGGTGCCACAATCGGCAACCGACACCACCTTCCTCGCACGCCTGCGGTACCTGCCTGACTTCGACGTGGAGCGGCTCGGTGAGGCCGTCGAGAGCCTCGGTGAGGGTCATGTCGTGGTCTGGCGCAGCCCTGATCCTCCCAATCCGCTGCCCGACTTCGAGTACGACTGACGTCGTGCGGTCCGGCGCGCCCTCAAACCGACCGGTGGTAATCGTGCACGCGTGGACCGTTCCGTCAAGGCGTTCCTTCTGTCCCTCTTCGGCCAGTAGTGGACAGTAAGGCTGTATTCCCCTGCCCAGAGGTGATCACTAGGATTTCAGTGGGTTTCCACGCTCCTGGTGCATTCGGGAAAGCTGTCAACCAATGAAATGAGATGCGCGTCCCGTTACCTGGTAACGATGGGGCATCTGGGTGGGGTGGTATGAGAGTGGGGACAGAGGAGCCCGCTGCTACGCTCCTCGGCGATTCAGTGCGGACCGCTCCAAGTATCTGGACGCGATCCTACGCACGGATTCTGTTGGCCGGCGATCTCGCGTGCGCGGTTGTCGCGTGTGAGACCGTCCTTGGAGTTCGACTCTGGTTCGGCGCCTTCATCCCCAGGACGGAGGCGTTGTTCGGGCTCGGTCTCGCCCTGGCATGGCCCCTGTTCCTGGCAGTCGGCGGCGCCTACCGCAAGCGCGCGCACGGCGAGGGGACAGAGGAGTTCCGTGCGGTCTTCGACGGCGGGGTCGGACTGACGGCCGCCGTCGCGATCGGGGCGTACGCCACACAGGCCACGATCGCCCGAAGTTTCGTGATGGCCATGCTGCCGCTGGCGCTGGCGCTCACGGTCGCCTTCCGCTACTGGATGCGCAAGCGGCTGCACCGCAGGCGCGCCCTCGGCGAGTACATGCGTCAGGTGGTCGCCGTCGGGCACCGGGAGTCGGTGCTCGACCTGGTCATGCAACTCAGAAGGCAGCCCCACCACGGCATGACCGTGGCCGCGGCCTGCCTGCCCTCCGGTCCCGACGACATGGACGTGGACGGGATCCCCGTGCTCGGCGGCTTCAGCGACGTCCCCGCCGTCGTCGCCAAGGTGGACGCCGACGCCGTGGCCATCCTGGCCTGCCCCGAACTGGACGGCGTCGCGCTGCGCCGGATCGCCTGGGGTCTTGAGGACGCGCGAACCGACCTGTTCGTCGCGCCCGCCCTCATGGAGGTCGCCGGACCCCGGATCAGCATCCGCCCGGTGGCCGGAATGCCGCTGCTGCACGTGGAGCACCCCGAGTTCGACGGCGCCAAACAGCTCGCCAAGAGCCTGTTCGACAAGGCCGCCGCGGGCTTCGCGCTGCTGCTGCTCGCCGTACCGATGCTGGTCATCTGCCTGCTGATCAGGACGACCAGTTCCGGGCCCGCGCTGTTCCGGCAGGTCAGGGTCGGCAGGGGCGGCCGGGAGTTCAACGTCGTGAAGTTCCGCACGATGGTCAACAACGCCGAACGGCTCAAGGTCGAGCTTGAGGAGCGCAACGAGTTCGACGGCGTGCTCTTCAAGATGAGGAACGATCCAAGGATCACCCGGGTGGGGGCGTTCCTGCGCCGCTACTCCCTCGACGAGCTGCCGCAGCTGCTCAACGTGGTCCGCGGGGAGATGTCCCTCGTCGGGCCGCGCCCGCCGCTGCCGAGCGAGGTCGCGCAGTACGGCGCCGACGTGCGCCGCCGCCTGGTCGTCAAACCGGGCATGACCGGACTTTGGCAGGTCAGCGGACGCTCCGACCTCAGCTGGGAGGAGTCGGTCCGCCTGGACCTGCGCTACGTCGAGAACTGGTCGCTCTTCCTTGACCTGCAGATCCTGTGGAAGACATGGAGCGCCGTCATGGGCGGAGAAGGGGCTTACTAGCTGTGAAGGCTCTCGTGCTCGCCGGGGGGTCGGGCACCCGGCTCCGGCCCATCACCCACACCTCGGCCAAACAGCTCGTCCCGGTGGCCAACAAGCCCGTGCTCTTCTACGGGCTCGAAGCCATCGCGGCGGCCGGGATCAGGGAGATCGGCATCGTCGTCGGCGACACGCAGGCGGAGATCGAGGCGGCCGTCGGTGACGGCTCCGCTCTCGGCCTGCAGGTCACCTACCTGCGGCAACAGGCACCGCTCGGGCTCGCCCACGCGGTGCTGATCGCCCGGGACTATCTCGGCGAGGACGACTTCGTCATGTACCTCGGCGACAACTTCATCGTCGGCGGCATCGGCGACGTCGTCGACCGGTTCACCCGGGACCGGCCCGACGCGCAGATCATGCTCACCCAGGTCGGCGACCCCAGGCAGTTCGGCGTCGCGGAGCTGGACGGCGACGGCCGGGTCGTCGGTCTTGAGGAGAAGCCCGCCGAGCCGAAGAGCGACCTCGCGCTCGTCGGCGTCTACCTGTTCACCCCGTTGATCCACCGGGCCGTGGCCGAGCTCAAGCCGTCGTGGCGCGGCGAGCTGGAGATCACCGACGCGATCCAGTGGCTGATCGAACGGGGTCACCGGGTCGAGTCGTCCGTCATCTCCGGCTACTGGAAGGACACCGGCAACGTCACCGACATGCTTGAGGTCAACCGGCTGGTGCTCGAATCCCTCGAAACCCGCCTGGAAGGCCGGGTGGACGACGTCAGCGAGCTGATCGGCCGAGTGGTCGTCGAACCGGGGGCCGTGGTCGAACGCTCCCGCATCGTCGGCCCGGCGATCATCGGCGCGGGCGCGCGAATCCTGGACAGCTACGTCGGTCCCTTCACCTCGATCGCCGCGGACTGCGTGGTCGACGGCAGCGAGATCGAGTACTCGATCGTGCTGCCCAGGGCCTCGATCTCCGGGGTCTCCCGGATAGAGGCCTCGCTCATCGGTCACGACGTCGAGGTCACCCCCGCCCCCAACACCCCCAGAGCCCACCGCCTCGTGCTGGGCGATCACAGCAAGGTGCAGATCAGCTCATGAAGGTCCTGGTCGTCGGTGGGGCCGGCTTCATCGGTTCCCACTACGTCCGCACGCTCGCGGCGGACGGTGTCTCGGTGACGGTGCTCGACAAGCTCACCTACGCGGGCAACCTCGCGAACCTGCGAGGCGTCCCGCACAGGTTCGTGCTCGGTGACATCTGCGACGCGGAACTGCTCGCCGAGGTGGTCCCCGGGCACGACGTCGTCGTCAACTTCGCCGCGGAATCGCACGTGGACCGGTCCATAACGGGTGCCGGGGAGTTCGTCAGGACGAACGTGCTGGGCACCCAGACCCTCATGCAGGCCTGCCTCGAAGCCTCGACCCCCAAGGTCGTGCAGGTCTCGACCGACGAGGTCTACGGCTCGATCGACGTCGGCTCCTGGGCCGAGGACGCGCCGCTGCGGCCACGCTCGCCGTACTCGGCGGCGAAGGCGGGCGGCGACATGATCGCCCAGGCCTACGCGGTCACCCACGGCCTGCCGGTCTCCATCACACGCTGCGGCAACAACTACGGGCCCAACCAGTACCCGGAGAAGGTCATCCCGCTGTTCGTCACCAACCTCCTGCAGGGGCGCAAGGTGCCGCTGTACGGCGACGGCGGCAACGTCAGGGACTGGATCCACGTCGCCGACCACTGCGCGGGCATCAGGCTGGTCGCCGAGCGCGGCGAGCCCGGCGAGGTCTACCACATCGCCGGTACGGCGGAGCTGACCAACGTCCAGCTGACCACCCTGCTGCTTGAGGCGTGCGACGCGGACTGGGACATGGTCGAGCGGGTCGAGGACCGCAAGGGACACGACCGCCGCTACTCCCTGGACGACTCCCGGCTGCGGGCCCTCGGCTACCGGCCCTCGGTGCCGTTCGAACGGGGTCTGGCCGCGACCGTCCGCTGGTACGCCGACAACCCCGACTGGTGGAAGGCCGCCGCCGAGGCCCAGGACAGGACCCCCGAGGAGAAGATCGCCCTGGAACGGGCCGTCGCCGGGGAGAACGGATGAGCCGGTGGCTGGTCACCGGCGCCTCCGGCATGCTCGCCGCCGAACTGCTCGGCCTGTTGCGCGCGCGGGAGGAGTCGGTCGTCGCCCTGACCAGGGACGATCTCGACCTGCGTGACGAGCGGGCCGTACGGGACGTGGTCGCCGAGCACCGGCCCGGCGTCGTGGTCAACTGCGCGGCCTGGACGGCGGTCGACGACGCCGAGACGCACGAGGACGAGGCGCTGGCCGTCAACGGGCACGGTGCGCGGGCGCTGGCCGAGGCGTGCGAGCGCCTGGGCGCGCTCATGATCCACCCCTCGACCGACTACGTCTTCGACGGCACCGGGGCCGAGCCGTACGCGGAGGACGCGCCGACCTCGCCGGTCAACGCCTACGGGCGGACCAAGCTGGCCGGGGAACGCGCCGTGCTCGACACGCTGCCACACACCGGTTACGTCCTGCGCACCGCCTGGCTGTACGGCGCGGCGGGCGGGAACTTCGTCAGTACGATCGCGGGTCTGGAGGGGAGCAGGCCGACCCTGGACGTCGTCGACGACCAGCTCGGCCAGCCGACCTGGGCGGGCGACCTGGCGGCCCGGATCGTCGAACTGGCCGAGATCGCCCCGGAGCCCGGGATCTATCACGCCACCTGCTCCGGGCAGGCGAGCTGGTACGAACTCGCCCGGGAGATCTTCACGCTGCTCGGCGCCGACCCGGGGCGGATCAGGCCGGTCTCCTCCACGGAGTTCCCGCGCCCCGCGCCCCGCCCGGCCTACAGCGTGCTGGGCCACGACCGCTGGGCCACGGCCGGTCTACCGCCGATGCGCGACTGGCGAGAGGCCCTGCGAGAGTCGAAAGTCCTGGTCAGTGATTAAGCTGTGCTTCTTTGCTCCGCCTTCGGCGTCGCGGGGCTTGGGCGCCCTGAGTCGATGCTTTCCCTCGTCGCTCATCCGCTGCGCTCCTTCGCTCCTCAGTCCAAGCACCGACGCGCCCAAGCCGACGCTCCTCACGCACGACACCGGATCAGCTTTGGGTGGCGAGTTTCCGGTAATACGCCTGGCACGCCTCGTAGGTCGGGAGAAGGCCGGTTTCGAGGGCTTCCTTGAGGGTGGGGGCGGCGGCGTCCTTGTCGGAGAGGACGGGGTCGAGGCCTGCGGGCCACTCGATGCCCAGGTCGGGGTCCAGGGGGTTGAGGCCGTGTTCGCGGCCCGGGGCGTACGGCTCGGAGCACAGGTAGGAGACCGTGGCCTGTTCGCTGAGCGCCATGAACCCGTGTCCCAGCCCCTCGGCGACGTAGAGACCGCGCCGGGACTCCTCGTCCAGACGTACGGCCTCCCAGCGGCCGAAGGTCGGCGAGCCGACGCGGATGTCCACGACGACGTCGAGGATGGCGCCGGAGAGGCATGTGACATACTTCGCCTGCCCAGGAGGCACGTCCGCGAAGTGGATGCCGCGCAGCACGCCGCGCCGGGAGACCGAGCAGTTGACCTGTGCGAGATCGATCGCGTGCCCGACGGCTTCCCGCAGGTCATGGGCACGGTAGGTCTCCAGGAAGGCGCCGCGCGGGTCAGTGTGGACACGCGGGGTGTGGCACCAGGCTCCGTCGATGCTCAGGGGTTCCATGGGCGGAAGCATGACACAGCGCGTGGCTGTAACACCCCAGGACCGCTGGGCGAAATCCTAGGGTTCGCCCTCATTGGAACGATCTTGCAAGTCACCGGTCGAGCCGCGTCGCGCGGCGAGGGAGCGTATTGATGACAACGTGCCGCCTGTGCGGGTCCACGAGTCTTGCCAGTGTGGTCGACCTCGGGGCGACGCCGCCCTGTGAGTTGTTCCTCACCGCCGAGCAGGTCGACGAGCCGGAGACGACCTACCCGCTGCACCTGAGGGTGTGCACCGGGTGCTGGCTGGCACAGATCCCGCCGCTGATCACTCCCGAGGACACCTTCACCGAGTACGCCTACTTCTCCTCCTACTCGACCTCGTGGGTCGAGCACGCCAGGCGGTTCGTCGACGGGGCGGCCGACCGGCTCGGGCTCGACGAGAACTCGTTCGTGGTCGAGGTGGCCAGCAACGACGGCTACCTCCTCAAGCACGTCGTCGACCGGGGCGTCCGCTGCCTGGGCGTCGAGCCCTCGAAGAACGTCGGCCAGGCCGCCAGGGACAGGGGCGTGCCGACGCTGACCGCCTTCCTCGGCCCGGAGACCGGCGCCGAGGTGCGGGCCGAGCACGGTCCCGCCGACCTCGTGGTCGCCAACAACGTCTACGCCCACATCCCCGACGTCATCGGGTTCACCCAGGGGCTGCGCGCGCTCGTGGCCGACGACGGCTGGGTCTCCATCGAGGTGCAGCACCTGCTGACGCTGATGGAGCTCAACCAGTACGACACGATCTACCACGAGCACTTCCAGTACTACACGGTCGCCTCGGCGCAGCGCGCCCTCGCCTCCGGCGGTCTGGCGCTGGTCGACGTCGAACTGCTGCCCACGCACGGCGGCTCGATCCGGCTGTGGGCGCGTCCCCAGGAGGTCGCGGGCGACCCCACCTCCCGGGTGGTCGAGGTGCTCGCGGCGGAGAAGGCGGCCGGGCTGCACGAGCTGTCCGGATACGCGGAGTTCGCCGCCCGGGTCGCCCGGGTACGGCGGGACCTGCTGAGGTTCCTGGTCGAGGCCGCGGAGCAGGGCAAGACCGTGGTCGGCTACGGCGCCCCCGGCAAGGGCAACACGCTGCTCAACCACTGCGGGATCCGGCCCGACCTGCTGCGTTACACCGTGGACCGCAATCCGTACAAGCACGGCAGGTTCACCCCCGGCACGCGGATCCCGATCGTGGCGCCCGAGCGGATCGCCGAGGACCGGCCCGACTACGTGCTGGTGCTGCCCTGGAACCTGCGCGAGGAGCTCTCCGCGCAGCTGGCCTACGTCCACGAGTGGGGCGGGCGGCTGGTCTTCCCCATCCCGAACCTGGAGATAGTCGAGGTGAACCCGTGAAGGTCGTCCTCTTCTGCGGCGGGTACGGCACGCGGATGCGCAGCGGCACCCCCGGTGACGTGCCCAAGCCGATGCAGCTCGTCGGTCCCCGGCCGCTGATCTGGCATGTGATGCGCTACTACGCACACTTCGGGCACACCGAGTTCATCCTGTGCCTCGGGTACGGCGCGCACCACATCAAGGACTTCTTCCTCAACTACCAGGAGACGACCTCCAACGACTTCGTCCTGCGCGGGGGAGAGGTGGAACTGCTGTCCACCGACATCTCCGACTGGTCGATCTCGTTCGTGCAGACCGGGATCGACTCGCCGATCGGCGAACGGCTGCGCCGGGTCCGCGACCACCTCGACGGAGACGAGATCTTCCTGGCAAACTACGCGGACGTGCTCACCGACGCGCCGCTGCCGGAGATCATCGACCGCTTCGCCGCCTCGGACGCCGGAGCCTCGATGATGGTCGTCCCGCCCGCGGAGACCTTCCACTGCATCGAACTCGGCGAGGACGGCATGGTCGGAGGGATCACCCCGGTCAGCGACATGCCACTGTGGATCAACGGCGGCTACTTCGTGCTCCGCCAGGAGGTCTTCGACCACATCCCGCCGGGCGGTGACCTCGTCGCCGACGGCTGCGGACAGCTCGCCAAGCGCGGCAGGCTGCTGGCCTACCCGCACCGGGGCTACTGGAAGCCGACCGACACGGTCAAGGAGCGCATCGCGCTCGACGAGGCCTACTCCAGGGGTGACCGGCCGTGGGCGCTGTGGGAACGCGAACCGGAGGTGCGGTCCAGATGATCGGATTCCGGCCCGCGGCGGTCGGCGGCGTCGTCCTGCTCGCCGCCCACTGCGACGACCTCGCCATCGGCGCGGGCGGCAGCCTGCTGACCCTCTGCTCCGCGCGTCCCGGCCTCAGGGTCGACGCCCTGGTGCTCTCCGGCGGCGGCACCGAGCGCGAGGAGGAGGAGCACGCGGCGCTGACCGCCTTCTGCCCCGGGGCGGACCTGCGGCTGACCGTGCTCAAGATGCCCGACGGGCGGCTGCCGGCCAACTGGGAGGAGGCCAAGGCCGCGGTGGAGGACCTGCGTTCCAGGACCGATCCCGACCTGGTCCTCGCCCCCAACCCGGCCGACGCCCACCAGGACCACCGGGGCCTGGCCAAGCTGGTGCCGACCGCCTTCCGCGGTCACCAGGCACTCGGCTACGAGATCGTCAAATGGGACGGCGACCTCGGGCGGCCCTCGGTCTACCAGCCGCTGACGCCCGAGGTGGCCGAGGCCAAGGTGACCCTGCTCCAACAGCACTACCCCTCACAACGGCAACGCCCCTGGTACGACCGTGAGGCCTTCCTGGGGCTGGCCCGCATCCGCGGCATCGAGTGCCAATCGCGCTACGCGGAGGCGTTCTACACAAGCAAGATGACTCTCGACCTGGCTGGAGGATGAACCGGATGCGCGTGCTGCTGACCGGGCACCAGGGCTACCTGGGAACTGTGATGGCCCCGGCACTCACCGAGGCGGGCCACGAGGTGATCGGCCTGGACTCGGGGCTGTTCGCCGACTGCCTGCTGGGGCCCGCTCCGGCCGACCCCGCCGGGCACCGGGTCGACCTGCGTGACGTCACCGCCGAGCACGTGGCCGGGATCGACGCGGTCGTGCACCTGGCCGCGCTGTCCAACGACCCGCTCGGGTCGCTGGCGCCCGAGCTGACCTACGACATCAACCACCACGCCTCGGTGCGTCTGGCCAGGCTGGCCAGG
The DNA here is from genome assembly GCF_040631445.1 of Streptosporangium sp. NPDC020072. Classification (NCBI taxonomy): domain Bacteria; kingdom Bacillati; phylum Actinomycetota; class Actinomycetes; order Streptosporangiales; family Streptosporangiaceae; genus Streptosporangium; species Streptosporangium sp. NPDC020072. Next base: position 363,754 of record NZ_JBEYAB010000007.1, read on the forward strand.
GACGCCGGGGTGCGGCGGTTCCTGTACGCCTCGACCTGCTCCGTCTACGGCGCCTCCGGCGGCGACGAGCTGGTCGGGGAGGAGGCGCCGCTGCGTCCGGTGACGCCGTACGCCGAGTCCAAGGTCCGGGTCGAGGACGACCTGACCGCGCTGGCCGACGACGACTTCACCCCCGTCTTCATGCGCAACGCCACCGCCTTCGGGTTCTCGCCCAGGCTGCGCGCCGACATCGTGCTGAACAACCTGGTCGGCCACGCCCTGCTGACCAACGAGGTGCGGGTGCTGTCCGACGGCACCCCCTGGCGCCCGCTGGTCCACGCCAAGGACATCGCCGAGGCGTTCGTGCTCGCGCTGGCCGCCCCGCGGGAGGCCGTACACGCCAGGGCGTTCAACGTGGGCACCGAGCAGAACAACGTGACCGTCGCGGACATCGCGGCCGAGGTCGTGGAGGCGGTTCCCGGCTCCAAGCTCGTCATCACCGGTGAGGCGGGCGCCGACCCGCGCTCCTACCGGGTCGACTTCTCCCGCATCCGTGCGGCGCTGCCCGGCTACGAGGCGAGCTGGAGCGTCAAGGCGGGCGCGGCCGAACTGGTCGACGCCTACCGGAGGTTCGGGATGACCGAGGACCTGTTCAAGAACAGCTTCACCCGGCTCGCCAAGCTGGCCGCCAGGAGCGCCGACGGCACCGTGGACGAGACGATGAGACCGCGTGAGGCGGGCGTCGGTGACAACTGACGCCCCCCAGACGGCAGCAGGGGAGAGCCGCGAGACCGAGGGCCGTGAGATGCACGCCCTGGTCGAGCGGCTCTACCCGCTCTGCAGGAGCATCACCGGCGACGGGCTGCGCCGTACGCTGGAGATCGTCTCCGGGGAGATCCCGCTGGAGGTCAGCGAGGTGCCGACCGGCACCGAGGTCCTCGACTGGACCGTGCCCAGAGAGTGGAACATCCGCGACGCCTACGTCAAGGACCCCTCGGGCGAGCGGGTGATCGACTTCGCCGCGTCGAACCTGCACGTGGTCGGCTACAGCGTGCCGGTCTCGGCGACCATGACCCTCGACGAGCTGCGCGGGCACCTGCACACCCTGCCCGAACAGCCGGACCTGGTTCCGTACCGCACCAGCTACTACGCCGAGACCTGGGGTTTCTGCCTCAGGGAGAACACCCTGGCGGCGATGGGGCCGGGGCCGTACGAGGTGGTGATCGACTCGACGCTCGCCGACGGTCACCTCACCTACGGCGAGCACGTCGTGCCGGGGCGCAGCACCGACGAGGTACTCATCTCCTGCCACGTCTGCCACCCCTCCCTGGCCAACGACAACCTCGCGGGCGTCGCGGTCGCCACCCGCCTCGCCCGGCGGCTCGCGAAGAGCGACCCGCACTACACCTACCGGTTCGTGTTCGCGCCGGGCACCATCGGCGCCATCACCTGGCTGGCGCGCAACAGGGAGCGCGCCGGGCGCGTCAAGCACGGCCTGGTGCTGGCCTGCGCGGGCGACAGCGGATCGCTGACCTACAAGCGCAGCAGGCGGGCCGACGCCGAGATCGACAGGGCGGTCCGGCACGTTCTGCGCTCCTCGGGGCGTGAGCACACGATCCTGGACTTCTCCCCGTACGGCTACGACGAGCGGCAGTACTGCTCGCCCGGATTCAACCTGCCCGTCGGCTCCCTCACCAGGACGCCGTACGCCGGATACCCGGAGTACCACACCTCGGGCGACAACCCGGATTTCGTCTCGCCCGAGGCGATGGCCGACACGCTGGAGACCTGCTGGGAGGTGACGCGGGTGCTCGAAGGCAACCGCCGTTACCTCAACCTCAGCCCGTACGGCGAGCCGCAGCTCGGCCGGCGGGGACTGTACGGCTCGCTGGGGGGCCGTAGCGACACCAAGCAGGCCCAGATGGCGATGTTGTGGGTGCTGAACCTCTCCGACGGAGAGCACACCCTGCTCGACATCGCCGAAAAGTCAGACCTGCCCTTCGCCGTCGTGGCGGAAGCGGCACAGGCCCTGCGTGGTGCAGGACTCCTCAAGGAGTAGTGGAGATGACGCGGTTGCAGGCCGTCACGGAGCCCGGGGTGCTCAACCTCCGGGTGGGGGAGACGGTTGAGGTCCTGAGCGAGGCCGAGATCATGGCCACTCTGGACGAGAGGGGAGAGCTCGACGAGCTGCCCTTCATGCCGGAGATGCTGGCTTTCTGCGGGAAGCGGCTCACCGTGCACAAGGTCGCCTACAAACTGTGCGACACCATCAGCCGCAGTGGCATGCGCAGGATGGAGCGTGCCGTACACCTCACCGGGGCGCGCTGCGACGGGTCGGCGCACGGCGGATGCCAGACGGCCTGCCTGATGTACTGGAAGGAGTCCTGGCTCAAGCGGGTCGATCCCGGTTCCCCGGAGCCGGAACCGGCCAAGGAGGCCGAGGGGTCAGGGGGTCTGGCGAAGGGCCGCGCGCTGCTGCCCATCCTGGAGGTGGCGTCCAGGAAGGAGCCGGGGGAGGACGGGCAGGAGCGTTACTCCTGCCAGGCGACCGAGCTGCTGCGCGCCGCGCCGACCTGCCTGCCGCTGAAGGAGTTCGGGCAGTACGTCACGGACGTGAAGACGGGCAACGCGAGTGTGTTCTTCACGCTCCGCGCGCTCCTGGTCGGCCTGTTCAACCGTTACCAGGAGCGCAGCCGGCGGTTCCTGCCGTCGTGGCTGCAGATCAGGGGCGGCCTGAAATGGGGCTTCGTCAAGGGGCGGCTCACCGGGGCGACGCCGAGCATGACGCTCGACCTCCAGCCGGGAGAGCTCGTCCGGATCAAGCCCAAGGAGGAGATCCTCAAGACCCTCAACCAGGACCTGCTCAACCGGGGGATGGGGTTCGAGGAGGAGATGTCGCGGTACTGCGGGAAGACCGCGCGGGTCCTCTCCCGGGTCGACCGGTGCATCGACGAGAAGACCGGTCGCATGCTCACGATGAAGAGCCCCTGCATCATCCTTGAGGACATCGTCTGCGCGGGCGCGTACAGCGTGAGCTGCCCCCGGCAGTTCCTCCCGTTCTGGCGGGAGATTTGGCTTGAGCGGGTCCACGAGCCCGCCTGATCGGACCGGGACGCTGCGGCGACGGCGGTTCGGCGGCGAACGGTGAAAGGTAAGAGATGGAACACACGCAGGACTCCGGGCCGGTCGTGACGAAGGTGGAGTCCGGGGCCCCCGATCCGGAGGGCGGGCCGGACACGCCCGCCTCCCAGCTCGGGGAGATCGGCCGCCAGGCGGGCCGGGGGCTGCGGTGGAGCGTGCTGGGCAACATGGTGATGAAGGCGGGCTCCTTCGCCATGAGCCTGGTCATGGCCCGGCTGCTCGTGCCGGCGGAGTTCGGCATCTTCGCCATCGCCCTGGCCGCCAGCCAGTTCGTCATCTACATCAACGACGCGGGCATCATCGCGGCCACCGTGCAGTGGCGGGGCAAGCTTGAGGAGATGGCGCCGACGGCGACGGTCGTCGCGATCACGTCGAGCACCCTCCTGTACGCGTTCTTCTGGGTCTTCGCCCCCTACTTCGCTGAGATGTCCGGCAGCGAGAGCGCGACCGGGGTGATCCGGGTCCTCACGGCGGTCAACCTGGTCTACGGCCTGACCGCCGTGCGCAGCGCGGCACTGCTGCGCAGGTTCGAGCAGGACAAGCTCACCAAGGCCAACCTGGTCGGCTTCCTGGTGACCGCGCCGGTCACCATCACCCTCGCCGCCAACGGCGCCGGGGCCTACAGCTTCGCCTGGGGTCAGCTCCTGGGCGCCGTCGCCACCGGGGTGCTGGTCGTCCTGTACGCCAGGGTCAAGGTCGGTTTCGGCCTCGACCGCGCCATGGCCAAGAAGCTGCTGGTCTTCGGGCTGCCGCTGTGCGTCACCCTCGGCATCGAGGGCCTGCTGCTCAACGTCGACTCCGTCATCGTCGGCGACGCCCTCGGCGCCGAGCAACTCGGCTTCTACCTGCTGGCCTTCAACATCTCCAGCTGGGTCCCCGGGCTCGTCGGCACCGCGGTGCGCTACGTCGCGCTGCCCAGCTTCTCCAGGCTCGCCGAGCAGGGCGGTGACTCGGTCTCCGAGGGGGTGCAGCGGGCCATACCGCTGCTGCTGTCCATCGTGCTGCCGTTCGGTGTCCTGCTGGGCGTGCTCGCGCCCGCGGTGATCGGCTTCCTGTACATCCCGCGCTGGGAACCGGCCGCCGAGGTGCTGAGCTTCCTGTCGGTCCTCATGGTCGTGCGGATGATGACGGCGCTGGTGGTGGACATCCTGGCCGCCATGGGCGCGACCAAGGCCACCATGTGGCTCAACCTCGGCTGGGCGGTCGCGCTGATTCCCAGCCTGATCCTGGGCGCCCAGGTGGGCGGCATCCGCGGCGCGGCGATCGCCCACGCGGTGGTCGCGCTGGTGGTCGCCGTACCGCTTTCCGTGCTGACGATGCGCCGCGCGGGCGTCGTCCTGGGCCCGGTCGTCTCCGCCCTGGGGCGCCCGGTGCTCGGCGGGGTGCTCTGCGCCGCCGTCACGGTGACGCTCGTCACCGTCATCAGCGACGGCATCCCCTTCGTCCACCTGGCCGTGGCCGGCGGCGCGGGGCTGCTCGTCTACGTCCTGGTCGTCGTACCGCAGGCGGTACTCAAGCAACTGGGCAGCCGGGTGACCGGCCTGATCCCGGCACGTTCACGTTGACCCGAGAAGGAAATCGGATGGTTGATTCCGACACACTGGTGTCCATCGGACTTCCGGTGCGCAACGGCGCCGATCGGCTGGAAGGCGTGATCCGGTCGGTGCTGGCGCAGGACCACCGGAACATCGAACTGCTGATCTGCGACAACGCCTCGACGGACGGCACCGAGGAGCTCTGCAGGGAACTGGCTCGCTCGGACGAGCGGATCGTCTACCGGCGGCACCCGGAGAACATCGGGCTGCTCAACAACTTCATGTACGCGGGCAGGAACGCGCGGGGGACGTTCTTCCGGTGGATCGGCGACGACGACCGGCTGGAGTCCCACTACGTCTCCACCACGCTCAGGGCGTTCGCGGAGGACGAGCGGCTCATCCTCGTCACCACGCAGATGTCCTACACCGACCCGGAGGGCACGACCAGCACCAGCGCCTACGAGGGCAGCGGGCTGCTCTCCGACGACCCGGTCGACCGGTTCGCCGAGATGCTGCGCCTGCTCAACGAGAGTCACCTGCTGATCGACCCGCTGTACGGCCTCATGCGCCGCGAGCCCGTGATGTCCATCCCCCGGCGGAACATGCTCCGCGAGGACGAGGTGTTCGCCACCAAGCTCGCGCTGGCCGGGCCGTGGGGCCACGTGCACGAGGTGCTCGCCCACCGGCACTGGAAGCACGAGAGCATGAACGTGATCAGCGGCCGTCTCGGCGTCCCCGGCTGGCAGGTGCACTTCTCGACGACCCTGCAGTACATGGAGATCCTCCACTGGCTGCGTGAGGCCGACCTCGGGCTGACCGAGGAACAGCGGCGCCGCGCGCGTGCCGCCGCCCGCCAGATGTACACCCGCCGCCAGCGGCGGGTGGTGTCCCGGCGCAGCCGCAAGCTCGTACGGCTGGCCACCGGGGCGCTCAGGCCCGGGAACTGACCACCGTGGGACCCCAACCCCAGCCAACCCCCGTAAGCCCCTAACGTCGCGGACAAGGAGCACAGGATGACCACCGTCTTTTCCAACAGCGTGGTGGACGACGACACCCGGCGCGGCTTGCTCTACGAGGGGAAGGTGTTCGTCTACTCCTCGACGCCCGCCTCAAGGGACCTCATCGCCTTCGCCCAGGAACTGATCGCCGACGCCTTCGGCGACCGTGACCCGGAGACCGCCCAGTACGACATGCAGGTCGAGGAGTTCGCGGCGCTGCTGGCCGACCTCAAGCCCCGGTTCATCCACCACCCGGAGTGCAAGAAGCTCCTGCCGGCCGTGCTGGAGGAGCTGGGCTGTCGGCTTGACCAGACCTACTTCGACGTCCCCAGGATGCGTACCTCGACCTCGAACGACTACCTCACCTCCGGCATCTCCTACGCCTTCCACCCGCACCGGGACTGCTGGTACTCGGCGCCGTTCAACCAGGTCAACTGGTGGATCCCGATCTACCCGGTGGTGCCGGAGAACGTGATGGCCTTCCACCCGGCCTACTTCGACGCGCCCGTGCGCAACGGCAGCGCCCGCTACGACTACGCCGAGTGGAACCGCAGCAGCAGGCTCTCCGCGGCCCAGCACGTGCGCAGCGACACCAGGGAACAGCCGAAGCCGGAGGAGCCGATCGAGCTCGACCCGCAGGTACGGGTCGTGCCCGAGCCGGGCGGGGTGATGCTGTTCTCCGGCGCCCAGCTGCACTCCACGGTCCCGAACACCTCCGGCAGGACCCGCTTCAGCATCGACTTCCGTACCGTGAACATCGACGACGTCCGGGCGCGCAGGGGCGCGGTGAACGTGGACGCCGCGTGCACCGGGACCACCCTGCGCGACTTCGTGCGCTGCGCCGACCTCGACCCGATGCCCGAGGAACTGGCGCTGGCGTACGAGGCAGAGGCTCTCGCCCGGGTGAGCTGAGGACCGCGCCGACCGTACGCCCCCGCCGTCAGGGCGCGGGGCGTACCTCCGCGCGCGTCCGCGACATCCTGGCCCGCATCGCCGTACGGAGCGCGGGCCAGCTCCGGTGACGCTGGAACGGCAGCTCGAAGACCGCCGCGAACAGCCAGGCCGTGACCAGCGACAGCGGTACGACCAGCGCCGTGCCCACCAGGAAGGCGGGCAGCCCCGTGGGCACGTTCGGGGCGACGACCAGCAGGAAGACCGTCACGACGATGGGCGCGTGGATCAGGTAGAGCGTGTAGGAGAAGGAGCCGAGGCTCCGGATCGGCCGCAGGTCGAGCAGCCTGATCAGGAGTTTCGCCCGGCCGGTGGCGATCGCGGCCAGCGTCAGGCCGACGGCCGGGCCGAGCGCGATGTCCATCCAGAAGAAGTTCCCGACCGTCCACACCGAGCCGCGCGCGAGGATCACCGCGAGCACCGGCAGCGCGGCCGCCAGGGCCAGCCACTGCCAGGGCAGCCGCCGTACCCGCTCGCCCGCGGCCAGGACGCCCGCGGCCACGACGCCGATCGCGAACAGCACCGCGAACTGGGGGGTCAGCCGCAACAGCATGCTCACCACGTGCACGCTCGGCGCCAGCAGCCCGATCACCGCGACGACGGCGGTGACGGCGGCGAGCATCACGACCGCGCCCGCCCTGCGCAGCAGGATCAGCATCACCGGGAAGAGGAGGTAGAGCTGGGCCTCGACGGCGATGGACCAGAAGGCTCCGTTGGGGCTCGGCGCGCCGAAAACGTCCTGCAGCAGGAGACCGTAAACAAGGACGGACTTGGCGGTCGGCGCTCCTTCACCCGGCTGGGCGGCCAGTGTCCAGGCGATCACCAGACTGAAGACCAGGGCCGCCCAGTAAGGCGGCAGAATGCGCCAGGCGCGTCGCCGGGCGAATCTCCGCAGGCTGCCCAGTCGCCATCCGGACCGGGCGGGGGAGACCGCGAGAGAGAAACCGGACAGTACAATGAACACCACTACGGCAAAGTGTCCGTAAAGGAGAAAACCAAGCCAAACCGGCCCGGCGCTTGCCGGGAATCCCGGGAAGGCCATCAGCCAGCAGTGGTGGAGCATGACGAACAGGGCGGCCACGCCTCGGATACCGTCCAGTCCCGCGAGCCTGCCGCGACCCGCGAGCGTCTCGGCGGGAGTCTCTGGCCGGCTTTCCTGGGCGTCCTGGTGGGACGACCCCATCCGATCAACTCCCGTCTCGGGCCCTCACGGGCTCCTGATTTCTACCCTATCTTGGCCTATCAACGGGTCTATCGCTGTATGGTCCCCAGACGTAACATCCCCAGAGGGCGCCGAAGGCTCGGCCTCCTTTCGATCATGTAACAGGAAGAGCGCACTCGGCGATGGGTAACTGTGTTGTCTCGGGGGTTCGCTGTGCCCCGGTGTGAATGAGGGGCGGAGGCATATGGACTTCTGGAAGACCATTTTCGGTCTCGCCAGACGTAAGGCCATCGGCCCGCCCTTGGCGGTCCTGTCCATCATCTCCGCGAGCCTGGTTTTCTTCCTGCTGCCGACCTATTACGTGTCCACGGCGTCGATGGTCCTGACGACCCCGGCCACCGGTGGAACGCTCTCAGCGGACCCGACCAAGCCGTTGGGCCTGACCAACCCGCTCCTGCAGTTCAGTGACGGCCTGCGCGTCACCTCGGGCATTCTCATCCTGTCCATGAACACCCCCGAGGTCGCGGCCGAACTCGGCGTCGTCCCGAACGGCCCCACCCAGATCGTGATCAACGACGGGCGGACCAACCCCGACCTGCTGGGCATCAGCACCAACGGCCCGTTCGTCTACGTCGAGGTGCAGAGCAGGTCGGCCGCCGCGGCCCAGGACGTCGTGCTGCGCGCCAAGCAGCGCATCCGCAAGGAACTCGCCGACCGTCAGCAGGCGCTCAAGGCCCCGCGTTCGACCTTCATCACGGTCGTCGACGTCGTGCCCTCCTCCGTCCCGACGGCGAAGATCTCCGGCAAGCTCACCGCCGCGGGCGCGACGATGTTCCTCGTGCTCCTCGGCGGCCTGAGCATCGTGTACGGCGTGACCCAGATCAGGGGAGGCCGCAGGCGTCCTCCGCAGGACTCCGCGGGTGCCGCGCGCGACGAGCGCGAGGCCCAGGAGGAGCAGGCCTGGGAGGCCGCGGGAGCGGGCCGTGAGAGCAGGACCCCGGTCGCCGAACCGCCCGTGATGGTGCCGCACGCACCCGTCGTCTCCGACTCCGCTGAAGGACCGTTCCAAGACGAGTCCGCAGGTCTGGTGGTCGTGGTCGACGACGAGGACCAGCACGACCAGGCCTCGGACACGGTTGTCTTCACCCGGGTCGGCTGGCGGGACGAGCGGAAATGACATCTCCGGAAGCCCGGGGCCACGCGGCCCCGCCGTACGGCAGGCCGGGACAGTAACGGCCCGCCGGTGCGGGCGATGACATTGACGGATCACGGTCACGGCGGCCGCGATCCGGTTCGGGGAGGCGCGCGTGGACTTCTGGGGAACAGTCCTTGTTCTGTTCCGGCGCTGGTACGTGGTCCTGCCGACCTTCGTCCTCTCGCTGGTCGCGGCGGCGGGGATCTACTCGACCGTTCCCACGACCTACACCTCCTCAGCCGTCCTCATCCTGACCACGCCGACCACCGGCGGCAGCCTGCCGACCAACCCCCGCATGCCCAACGGCCTGACCAACCCGATGCTGAACTTCGACCGGGGACTGAGCATCTCGGCCTCCATCCTCATCGCCGCGATGGGCACCCCCGACATGGCGACCCAGCTGGGCGCGGTCGAGGGCGGCGACACGGCCTTCAAGGTCAACAACGGCAGCAGCAACATCGAGTCGCTGGCCACCGGGCCGTACGTGTTCATCGAAGGGGAGAGCTCGACGCCGCAGGCCGCCAAGGACATCGTGGTCAGGGTCATCGCCAAGACGAAGCTTGAGCTGATCAACCGCCAGGAGGCGGTGAAGGCGCCGAAGGCGACCTACATCAGCGCCTACGAGGCGGTGCCGCCGACCGAGCCGCTGGCCCAGCGCGGACGCAAGATGCGCGCCGTCGCCGCGGCGGCGGGCGTCGGGGTGATCGCGAGCCTGTTCATGGCGTTCACCGTCGAGAGCTTCGTCACCAACCGCAGGCGGCGCCGTGAGGAGGCGGAGGCGAAGGCCGGAGGAGACCCGGGCACCCCGCCGGGGACCTCCAGGAAGGCGACGCCTCCCGCGGAGCCGGTGGCGGGCCGGCTCAACGGCCGTCTGCCCGCGGGCTCCCCGGTCACGAGGCCGTGACCCGTGGCGTCCTCCTCGACCTCCACCAGAGGCTCCACCGCAAGCGCGCGAGCCGTCTCCCGTGACCTCGCCCCGCCGCTGCCCAGGCACGCCGACGGCGCGACCCTCGTCAGCTTCTTCGTCGTCTCCCTGACGATCATCCCGGCCCGCCTGGTGTTCCGCGGCATCCCGCTCTCGCTCACCCCGGCCAACTTCATGGCCCTGCTGGCCGTCTTCTGCTGGATGTTCGCGCACTTCACCACCACGCTGGGGATGGCCAAGGGACGAACCCCCGTGCGCACCGCGCTGTTCGTCTTCCTGACCGCGATGATCGCCACGTTCGGCTACTCCACGTACGGCTACCTGCCCTCCGACGAGCTCAACCTCGCCGACCACGCGCTGATCCTGCTGGTGGCCAACGCCGGGATCGGGCTGATGGTGTGCGACGGGGTCCGGGGTGCCGACCGCCTGGACTTCGTGCTGAAGACCGTCGTGGTGACCGGCGCCGCCGTCGCGCTGGTCGGCGCCCTGCAGTTCCTGATCGAGTTCGACCTCACCCGCTATCTCGCGCTGCCCGGCCTGCGGTACACCTCGGAGGACGCTTCCATCATCGCCAGGTCCGAGTTCCGCCGGGTGGCCGCGACCACCGGCCACCCCATCGAGTTCGGCGTCATCTGCGCGATGGTGCTGCCGCTGGCCGCTCACTACGGCTTCAAGGCCCGTCAGCTCGCCCAGCCCGCCCTGCGCTGGTGGGCGTGCGCGGGCCTGATCGCGCTCGGCCTGATGTTCTCGGTCTCCCGTTCGGCGGTGCTGAGCCTGGCGGGCGTCGCCTTCGTGCTGTTCCTCGGCTGGCCCGCCAGGCGGCGTGTCCAGGCGGTGCTGGTCGCGCTGGTGTTCCTGGTCGGCATGCGGATCGCGGTTCCCGGCCTCATCAACACCTTCTACAACCTGTTCGCCAACGCGGGCAGCGACGACAGCATCCAGTACCGCACGCACGACTACGACGTGGCCGCCTACGAGCTGGCCAAGCACCTGTGGCTGGGCCGGGGGATGGGCACCTGGTACGCCCCCAAGCACCAGGTCTTCGACAACCAGTACCTGCTGTCCGCGGTCGAGACGGGACTGCTCGGCATCGGGGCGGTCGTGGCGATGTTCGTGTGCGGCATCTACTCGGCGCTCAGGGCCCGCCACCTCAGCACCGACCCCGCGGTCAGGGACCTCGCGCTGACCCTGGCCTCCTGCCTGGTGGTCCCGCTGATCGGGGCCGCGACCTTCGACCTGATGTCCTTCGCCACGGTGACCGGCCTGTCCTTCGTGCTGATCGGCGCGACGGGCGCGTTGCTGCGCGCCACGGTGAGCACCGCCGTACCACGGCCCCGCACGCACCGCCTCACCTGGCGGGAGGCCGCGCAGCTGGGGATGCGGCGCCTGTTCGGCCGGTCGGGGCGCTCGGCGGCGCAGGGCTGAGTCCCGGGAGAGGGCGCCCGGCGGTCTGACACGACGACGGGGCGGACGCGTGCGCGCCCGCCCCGTTCTCACGCCGGATGAAGAAGTGTCAGCCCTCGCACTGCAGCGGTCTGACGATGGAGGTGACGTTGTAGTTCCTGTCGATCGTCACGACCGAGTTGTCCTTCCACCTGATCCTGTCGCAGTCGGCCTCGACCGGGCCGTACTGCCAGCTGTCGTCGACGATCTGGTTGCCCTGCACGATCAGCGTGCCGCGCCCGTTCTTCAGCTGGATGCTGTAGGTGCCGCCCATGACGAGGTTGTCGGTGACCACCGCGTCGACGATCTTCGGGTCGGTCAGGAAGATCGGCGCCGTGATGTCCTTGACGCCCCGCTGGTCGATGGTGTTGTGGTCGAAGACCAGGCCCTTGCCTCCGCCGTAGGTCTGGATGCCGTCGGAGTGGTCGTCGGGGTTGGAGCACAGGTCGATGAAGGAGTCGCGGATGCTGACGCTGTCGCCCCCGACCCGGAAGCCGTCGCCGTGGTTCCTGACGAGCACCCGCTCGGCGGCGAACTTGCTCTCCCCGACGCCGGGCAGGCTCTGGCACTTGTTCTCAAGGCCGACGGTCGAGTCGAAGATCTTGAAGCTGTAGGTGTTCGGGCCGTACTCGTTGATGACCCTCCCGTCGATCTGGCTGTTCCTGACCGTCACGTTGTTGGCGGTGATCACCAGGTCGCCGGGGATGCGCACGCTGTCGAGCACGGCCCCCGCCGTGGTGACCCGGTAGCTGTGCCCGTCGTTCAGGCTCTTGGTCGTCAGCCTCGTGCCGGGCGGGACACCGGTGCAGTCGGGGGTGGGGTGGCCGTCGCAGCTACGGTCGCCCGGCTCCTGGGGCCTGGTCGGCTCGGGGGAGTGCGTCGGTTCGGGGGAGTCCGTCGGCTTCGGGGAGCGCGTCGGTTCCGGGGTCCCGGTGGGGGACTTGGTCGGGGTCGGCTCAGCCGTCCTGGTCCTGGTCGGGGTGGGGGTGTTGCTCCGGGTGGGCGTCGAGGTGGGCTCTTCGGTGGGCTCGTCGGTGGGTTCCGAGGTCGGCCAGCGGGTCCACGTGGGCGTCGGGGTCGGCCGGTGCGTGGGCGTCCGGGTGAAGGTCACGGTCGGCGTCGGCTTGTGCGTGGGCAGGCCCGTCGGAAGGTCCGTCGGGAGATCCGTGGGCAGGCCCGTCGGCAGGTCCGTGGGACTGCTGGTCGGCCAGTGCGTCCACGTGGGGGAGGAGGACGGCCAGCGGGTGGAGGTGGGCTTCGGGGTGGTCGGCCTGCGGTGCCGCTCGTGCCAGCGGAAGACGACGTCGACCCAGTAGTTGTAGCCCTTGGGGTTGGACCGCTTGGGGAAGGCGCTGGTGCCGTACCCGAACACCCCGGCGTTGCGCGACGTCGTGCTGAGCGGGCCGGAAGTGGCCGGTCCCGTCGCCTGGGAGCCGACGTAGGTGCCGTTGGTGCTGTGGTAGGAGACGGTGTAGACCTGGCCGGCCCGCAACTGCACCGGGGAGGCGAACCGGGCCTCCTGCCAGCCTGAGGCGGTCTCCTTGGGGAAGGTGACCTGGGCGAGGCGGCGGCCCCGGGAGTCCCAGAGGCTGCCGGTGTGCCGTCCCTTCTCGCCGGAGGCCTTGTAGAAGCGGACGCCGGTCACCGAGCCGCTCTTGGCGGCGGTGAAGCGGGTGCCGAGCTCGACAGGGGAGCGGTCGGTGTGCGTGGGCGCCTTCACCGTCTCCTCCGACGACCAGAGACTGGTCTCCTGAGGCTGTTCCGGCTCCTCGGAGGCGGCGGGCCCGGCCGCAGCCGCGGGCGTGACGGTGACCTCGTCGTTGTGGGTGACGACCCAGGCGACCGGGACGGTCACCCCCACCAGGGCGACGACCAGGGCCGCCACCAGGCCGGGACGCATCCGTTTGCGAGGGGATAAGCCGTGCTGGGGTTCCCCACCCCGGCGAGGGGGGTGTGTACTGGCCATCTCTCTGACCTCCGCACCGACCTGAGGTCGGCTCGACGACATGTCTGCTTGGTCCTCGTGCAGAGGACATTGTTACGACAGAGGCCAGAGATACGCATCATTTTCAGATGATTATCCGTAAGTGTTATGACATATCGGTCTGATGGCGATGCGAAGATCAAATTTTTCGTGTATGCGGCAGGGACCGAAAATGAAGATCGAAAACGGTCACCCCACGCACTTCAGCGGGCCGACGGTCGAGGTGACGCGGTACTCGGAGTCGATCGTGACCAGCGTGTTGTCCGCCCAGTCGATTTTCTCGCACTCGGAGTCGACCGGCCCGTAGACCCATGACCCGTCGACGAGTTTGTTGCCCCGCATCACGAGCCTGCCCCGTCCGTTACGCAGCTGGATGCTGTAGGTGCCGCCCATCACGAGGTTGTCGGTGACCACCGCGTCGACGATCCTCGGGTCGGTCAGGAAGATCGGCGCCGTGATGTCCTTGACGCCCCGCTGGTCGACGGTGTTGTGGCTGAAGACCAGGCCCTTGCCTCCGCCGTAGGTCTGGATGCCGTCGGAGTGGTCGTCGGGGTTGGAGCAGAGCCGTACGAAGGAGTCGCGGATGACGACGTCGTCGCCCCCGACCCGGAAGCCGTCGCCGTGGTTGCGGACGTGCAGCCGCAGGGCGGTGTACTTGTCCTGGCCGACGCCGGGCAGCGACTGGCAGCCGGTCTCCGGGCCGACGGTCGAGTCGACGATGGTGTATCTGAAGGTCTTCGGGCCGATCGCGTTGATGACCAGCCCGTCGATCCGGCTGTTCCTGATCGTCACGTTGTTGGCGGCCACCAGCAGGTCGGCGGTGATGTGCACGCCGTCGAGCACGCTCCCGGGCTCGGTGACGCGGTAGGCGCCGGGCTCGGTCAGCGTCAGCTTCTCCAGCTTGGTGCCCGGCGGCACACCGGTGCAGGCGGGGGTGGGATGGCCGGGGCAGCGGGCCACGGGGCGGGAGAGGTCGCTGGGAGTCGGCGAGGCGGCTCCCGGGGTGTCCCCCGACGTGCTGCACGCCGTCACCAGGGCCAGCGCGGCCGCCGACAGGACACCGAGCGGGATGAGCCGTCGCATCTTCACTCCGTCGCGGTAGGGGCAACGTCAGGGCCGATGAGCCGCCTCTGCAATTGTGCCCACGAACCGGCGGAAAGGTCTCTCCCGCTGATCGACGAGACCGGAAGCGGCCAGCGAATGCCCAGGTCGGGGTCGTCGTAGCGGACGGAGAGGTCCTCGGCGGGGTCGTGCTCCCTGTCGATGCGGTAGCAGACGTCCGTCTGCTCGGTCAGCGCCTGGAAACCGTGCAGCATGCCCGGCGGCACGTACAGGGTGACGAACGTCTCGTCGTCGAGCAGCACCGAGACCTGCTCGCCGAAGGTCGGCGAACCGGGCCGGGCGTCGACCAGCACGTCCTGTACGGCGCCGCGGGCGCAGCGCACCAGCTTCGCCTCTCCCCGCCCGGAACGGCCGTGCATCCCGCGGATCGTCCCCTGCCGTGAGCGGGACTGGCTGTCCTGCACGAAGCGGGCCGGGTCGAGCCCGGCCTTCTCGGCCATGGCGTTGTCGAACGTCCTGGTGAACAGCCCCCGGTCGTCACGGTGTGGCGTCGGAATGAACAACAACACCCCGTCGATGGCGGTTCGTTCTACTCTCATGCTGTGAATCCCTTCGAGAGGCGGAAGGCGGGCCGGTGAACGACGTCACCAGGCCGATCGTGAGCATCGTGGTCCCGGCCCACAACGAGGAGGCCGTCCTCGCGGGCAACCTCGACCGGCTGCTCGCGGGCACCGAACCCGGCGAGTTCGACGTGATCGTGGTGGCCAACGCCTGCTCCGACCGCACCGCCGAGGTGGCCGTACGGCCCGGCGTGCGTGTCGTCGAGACCCCGGTCCCCGGCAAGGCCAACGCGCTGCGCCTCGGAGACGAGCTCTGCGCGACCTTCCCCAGGATCTACCTGGACGCCGACGTGGAACTCGACTCCGGCTCTGTGCGCGCGCTCGTCGCCGCCCTCGACCGTCCCGGCGTGCTGGCCTGCGCCCCCGTCCCGGTGTGGGACATGACGGGGGTGAGCTGGGTGGCCAGGCGCATGCACAAGGTTCACAACGAGCTGGTGGCCCCGTTCAGGGCGCTGGCCGGGGTCGGCGTCTACGTGCTCACCGAGGAGGGACACGCCAAGGTCTTCCCCATCCCGGACGTGCTGTCCGACGACGGCTGGGCACACGGCAGCTTCGCGGTCCACGAGCGGGTCGTCGTGCCGCAGGCCAGGTCGCTCGTGCGCCCGGCCAGGACCGTGTCCGCGCACCTGAAGCGGCGGGTGCGGGTACGCCTGGGCAACCGCCAGCTCGCCGCACTCGGCCGCTCCGCCCCCGAGGGACGCCTGCGCCTGGGCTCCCTGGGGGCGTTGCTGACCGGGGGGAAGGTGAGCCCGCTCGACGCGGGCTGCTACCTCGCGGTCCTGGTGATGGACCGTGCCATGACCAGGGCGCGCACCTCGCGGGGCGGCCAGGTGCAGTGGGGCACCGACACCGGCAGCCGCTCCGAGGCGGGGTAGCCGGACGGGCCGCCCCGCCGTACGGCGCGGCCTGTCAGGCACCGGCACGCTCGGTGATGGTGTATATCCTGATCGTGCCGAAAGGCCCTTCCTGCTTGTCCCGGCGTCCCCGGTTGACGGTCCTGAGGTGCCGGAAGCGCCCGGTGCTCATCAGGAACTCGTCCTCCGTGGGGTTGAAGTAGATCACCGTGACCTCGCGCGGGTTGTCGTCCACGCTGGCGATCAGCCTGCGCATCACGGTCGCGAAGGTCTCGCCCCTGAAGGGGTTGTTGAGGAAGACGACCGTGACGTCCCGGGGGATCTCGTAGTCGAGCACGTCGGAGTTGACCAGCTCGACGTCCGCGCAGCGCAGGCGCAGCCGGGTGCCCGCGACGTTCTGCCTGGCGATCTCGCTCAGCTCGGCGGACAGCTCGACCCCGATCACCTTCCTGAAGGGGTAGCGCCAGGCCGCCTCAAGCACCATGCGTCCCATGCCGGAGCCGAGGTCGACGAACACGTCGTCCGGGCCGACGGCGTCGCGGGGGAGCGTGCGGCGCAGGGTCTGCCAGTTCGCGGCCGAGTAGTAGACCCGTTCCTCGTGCGCGAGCCCGAACTTCTCCAGGCTCACGACGTCGGAGGTCCGCACGCCGTACCGGCGCTCGAACAGCAGCCGTACGGCGCCGCTGCGCAGCGACCGGTAGTGGCGCCTGAACCCACCGGCGACCCCGCCGAGGAGGGCGCCGGCCCCGGCCGTGACCTCGACGGTGGCCTCGGTGACGGCCTCCACGAAGGAGGCCAGTTCACCGGTGGTGACGCTCAGCAGAAGCCCGCTCATCGGGGGCGCTCCTCTCTCGTTGTCTTTCCCGGCGTCAGGAGACGGCGGCCTCGTAGGCGGCCAGGAGCGCCTTGGAGGACTGCTCCCAGGACAGCGGGCCCGCGACACGGGCCCTGCCGATCTCGCCCATCCGCCTGCGCTCGGCGGGGTTGTCGAGCAGGTGCGCGACGAGCTTGGCGAACTCCGACTCGTCGTTGGCCGGGGCGTAGAGCGCGGCCTCCCCGGCGGAGACCCTGGCCTCCTTCAGGTCGAAGGAGACGATCGGGCGGGACATCGCCATGTACTCCATGATCTTGTTCATGGTGGACACGTCGTTGAGCGGGTTGAGCGGGTCGGGGGCCAGGCACACGTCCGCCGCCGACAGGTAGCGCAGCAGGTCCTCGTCGGAGATCCGCCCGGTGAACTCCACCTGGTCGGACAGACCGAGCCGGTGGGAGAGCGCGACCATCTCGTCGAAGGTGTCGCCGCCGCCGAGGAAGACCGCGTGCCAGTCCTTACGGCCGACCTCGTCGCGGAGCTTGGCCAGCGCCCGCAGCGCGTAGTCGACGCCGTCCTGCGGCCCCATGACCCCCAGGTAGCACAGCATGTACGGCTTGCCCTTCTTGAGGCCCTCCTCGACGGGGACCTGGCGGAAGCGCTCGACCGCGGGCGCGCTGCGCACCACGAACACCTTCTCCGGCCGCTTGCCGCCCCGGCTGACCGCCACGTCGCGGTAGCTCTCGTTGGTGGCGATCACCACGTCGGCGGTCCGGTAGGTGAGCCGTTCGAGCCTGCACACCGCCCGGTAGAGGAAGTCCTCACCCCGGTCGAAGCGGGACAGGTACAGCTCGGGCACCAGGTCGTGCTGGTCGAAGACGAACCGCGCGCCCTGCCGCTTGAGTCGCTTGGCGACGAGGTAGAGCAGGTCGGGCGGGTTGCAGGCGTGCACCACGTCCACCCGGCCGACCCGCCTGGCCAGCCGGAAGGTGTGCCACAGCGCCGAGCCGTACTCCTGGACGTAGCCGAGGGGGCCGCCGGTCGCCGCCTTCAGCGGGTAGCGGTGGATCTTCACCCCGTCGATCTCGGCGTACGGTTCGGTGTCGCGTTTGGTGCCCTGCGGGCAGATGACGTGCACGTCCCACCCGGCGTCGCGCAGCGTGGTGCTCTCCTGCCACACCCGCCTGTCGAACGGGACGGAGAGGTTCTCGACGAGGATGAGTGCTTTACCAGCCAAGGCCAACGTATCCAGGGTGCGCCCGGCGCGTCTCCGCGTCGGGAAGGCGGACGAGGTCGATGATCGTGCGGTCTCCCGCGTTGTCGAGCGCGCTCAGCACCGCGGGGTCCTTGCAGCCGACGACGCAGACGTCGGCGTGCGCGAGCACCTCCTCGACGGAGTTGGTCAGCAGGTCGCCCAGGTGCGGGAGCCTGCCGTCGATGTACTCCCTGTTGGCGCCCATGAGCCGCGACAGGGTGACGTTGGCGTCGTAGATGCGCAGGTCGTAGCCCTTGCCGAGGAGCCGTTCGGCCAGCTCGACCAGTGGGCTCTCCCGCAGGTCGTCCGTACCGGGCTTGAAGGACAGCCCGAACAGCCCGACCTTGCGGCTGCCCGCGGCGGTCACCAGGTCGAAGGCGCGCCTGAGGTGGTCCTCGTTGGAGGGCAGCACGTGCGACAGCAGCGGCACCGAGACGTCGGCCCGCCTGGCCGCGTAGACCAGGCCGCGCAGGTCCTTGGGCAGGCAGGAGCCGCCGAAGGCGAAGCCGGGGCGCAGGTAGGCCGTGCTGACGTTGAGCTTGCGGTCGGCGAGGAAGACGTCCATGACCCGGTGCGAGTCGAGGCCCAGCGCCTGGCAGATCGCCCCGATCTCGTTGGCGAAGCTGATCTTCAGACCGTGGAAGGCGTTGTCGGCGTACTTGGTCATCTCGGCCACCGCGACGGGCACCCGGAAGACCTCGCCGGGAAGCCCCTCGTACAGCGCGGCGACCGCGTCACCGCTGGCGGCGTCGAACTCGCCGATGACGGTCTTCGGCGGCTCGAAGAAGTCGCGCACGCTCGTGCCCTCGCGCAGGAACTCCGGGTTGACCGCGACGCCGAAGTCGACGCCCGCCCGGTAGCCCGAGGCCTTCTCCAGGATCGGGATGAGCAGGTCGGTGCAGGTGCCGGGCAGCATGGTGCTGCGGAAGACGATCGTGTGCCGCCCGTCCTTGGCGGTCAGGGCCTGGCCGATCTCCTCGGAGACCCGCTCCAGGTAGACGGTCGACAGGCTGCCGTTCTGGGCCGAGGGGGTGCCGACGCAGATCAGGGAGATGTCGGTCGCGCCGACGGCCTCCGCCACGTCGGTGGTCGCCCGCAGCGCGCCACTGGCCACGACCTCCGCGGTCAGCTCGCCGATCCGCTCCTCGACCACCGGGGCGTTGCCCCGGGAGATGAGGTCGACCTTCACGGGGTTGACGTCGACGCCGACCACCTCGTGCCCGCTGGCCGCGAGGCAGGCCGCGGACACGCAGCCCACATAGCCGAGCCCGAACACGCTGATTCTCATTTGTGCGCTGCCTCCATCGCGTCATGTGCGGCCGGGCGCGAGGCAGGGGGCGTCTTGCCAAGCCTCGCCCGACTCACCCGACGGCCGGATGATTCCTTGTGGTCGTTGCGTTCTGTGTGGTGGTTCATCGTCAGGGTCCCGGCGTGGCTAGCGGTTCAGGTTCCGGAGGCCGTGGACGATCTTTCGCAGGCCGGGGCCGAGAGCGGACGACTTCGCCGTCTCGACCACGGAGTCGCGCGCCCGCCGCAGTGTCTGCCGGGCCGAGCTACGTGTCACCATTCCTTGGCATACCAGCGTTTCGCCGGTTTTGGCACGCCTTTTGTACTCATCGTCGCCTCGCCCGAGGTCGATACGCGTGATTCCCATCGCCGGGGCGGCGATCGCGAGCTCACGCAGCAGCATCCAGCCGGGGGCGAGGTTGCCGAAGTCGGGGTCGTAGACAGGGAACCACCAGTGCAGCACCGAGCCCGAGCGGATGCCGAAGTGCGCCGCGAGCAGGTGCGGGCCCGCGTGCAGCGTGGACAGCACGCCCGCGAAGGAGGTACCCCGGGTGCGCAGCAGCCCGCTCATCAGCTCGTGCCGGTCGGGCGCGGCGAAGTAGTCCTTGGCACCGGTCGCGGTGTACTGCGCGCGTTTGAGCTCGATCACCCGCTCCAGGACGTCCTGGTCGGTGCTGTCGGCGACGAAGCGCACCGGGCCGTGGGTCCGCTCGGCCTTGGCGGCGCGGCGGCGGGCCTGGCCCATGTTGTCCTTGCCGCTGCGCGAGGCGCGTCCCAGATAGCCGTCGAGGCCGCCGGAGACGTCCAGGAACGGGGAGGGCCTGCGGGACTCGATCCACGGCTCGAAGTCCGCGCAGTCCTCGACGAGGTGGTCGAAGGCGAAGCCGCGTACCCCGTCGGTGAGCAGCCCGAGCGGCGGGAAACCGGTGCCGGGGGCGAGCACGGGCCCCTGGAAGTCGGCGGCGGGCCAGCCCGCGGGCCTGATCAGCGACCGCTCACGGTGGTGGGGCAGCAGCGCCCTGACCGCGCCCGTCCCGTCCCTGCCGACGGCGACCGTCACCTGCCGCCCGCTGGCGTGTACGGCCTGCGCGAAGCCGGGGTGGAAGTAGGGACTGTCCAGGGCGGGGTTGGTCTCCCGCAGCCGGTGCCAGGTCTCCAACTCCTGCGCGGTGAGCGCGTCGAGGCGGACCGTCCGTACGGCGTGCACCCGCGCGGGCTCCGTGCTCGCGGGCATGCTCATCGTGGTCTCTCTTCTCGAAGGCGGCGGGGTCAGTCCGCGAGCTTGTGGACGCGGCGTGAGGGGCGCAGGAGCGCAACCACCGAGGCCTTGGAGATGCGGCGTCCCATGAGCGCGCGAAGCGCCTCGCCGAGGACGACCGCCAGGTAGTAGGCGAGGAAGGCGGGGGTGCTCCTGCGTCTGCGGAAGAGCTTCACCTTGTTCACGATGAGCAGGGAGGCGAGCATCGGGTTGATCGCGGAGTCGCCGCCGATGTGCTCGACGACCGAGGCGGGCTCGTACCAGGTGATCCAGCCGTGGTCGCGGGCGCGCAGCGAGAACTCGGTCTCCTCGCTGTAGAGCAGGAACGACTCGTCCCAGGCGCCGATCTCCTTGATGACGTCGGTCGAGATGAGCATGGCGGCACCGGTCGCCCAGGCCACCTCGCCCGCCTTGGCGTACTCACGCGGGTGGGTGACCATCTCGCCCAGCGTGCCGATCCGGCCCGCGAGGTTGCCTCCGATCACCGCCTCGACCACGGCCCTGCCGACGGCGGGCATCCGGCGCAGCGAGGGCTGCAGGCTGCCGTCCGGGTTGACCAGGAGCGGGGCGGCGATGCCGCGCCCCGGCCGCCGCAGCGACTCCGCGAGCGGCAGCAGGGAGCCGGGGCGCAGCCTGCAGTCGGGGTTGAGCACCAGGACGGCGTCGAGGGTGGCGACGTCCAGCACCTCGACGCCCGCGTTGATCGCCGCGGCGTATCCGGCGTTCCTTCCGACCTGGACGACCTGGACGGGAAGGTCGGTGACCTCGCCGACGACCTTGAGGCAGTCGTCCTTGGAGTTGTTGTCGGCCACGATCACGTGTACGAGGTTGACGCCGCGCGCGCCCTCACCGAGGGACCGCAGACAGCCTTCGATCACCTGGGCGCTGTTGTAGGTGACGATCACTATGGCGATCCGGGGGGGACCAGGCGTCATACACGGGTCATCGTCGACCGGCGTGACGCCGTTACTACGTTCCAAATCACGCTCCCGCCTGTCCGGCACCTGGCCCGGCGCCTACTTTGGCAGCCGGATTCCCCTTTTCGCACTCACGTTCAGATCGTCAGTAGACGACCTTTACAGACGTGTTCAGCCGCGAACGCGTTTGTATGTCCGAGAGGCTATGCGGCGCGCACGAACAGGCAAAGGGGGGGTCCCGTCCAGGACACGAGGAGCCCATGTCGCGTCGATGTCGTGGCGCAGGCTGTTGCGGGCCTGGAGCCAGGAGGCGGGCCTGGCGCGGCCTCCGTCGCTGGTGTAGGCGCGCGTCACGTTCGCCTGCCGCAGCCTGCTGAGCACGCGCCTGTCGTAGGAGCCGAAGGGGATCGCGACCCGCGAGACCGGCCGTCCGGTGAGCGTGCCGAGGAACCGGTTGGCCTCGGTGATCTCCTGGACGGCCTGCTCGGCGTCGAGCTTGCGCCAGTCGCGGTGCCCCCAGCCGTGCGAACCGATCCGCATGCCCGCGGCCTGCAGCTCCAGCACCCCGGCCTCGTCGAGCCTTCCCGGCTCGCCGAGCAGCCCCGCCAGCACGAAGAACTCCGCGGTGAGGCCGCGTTCGAGCAGGCGGGGCAGGCCGATCTCCAGATCCGAGGCGTTGCCGTCGTCGAAGGTGATGCGGACGTCCTCCCGGCCGACCACGGCGTCGAGCACCTGTTCGAACTGCTCGACGCTGACCCAGGTCTGGTCCTCGCCGGGGTCGAGCTCACGGTCGGTCGGACCGATGCCGTGCACCGTGAGATTGACGACCGAATGCACCGACTTCCTCGTTTCTGATTCGGCACCCTGATCGTAGAAGGGTGCTGACTTATGTCCGGTGTCTTGGTGGATATCGTATTTTTGGTTGGACCGTTACAGATGCTTCGCGTACCACTCCACGGTCAGCTCCAGTCCCTCCTCAAGGCCGACGGTGGGGCGCCAGCCGAGCACCTCGGTCGTCGGGACGATGTCGGCGATCCTGGCGCCGTCCAGCGGGCGGCCGGGGAGCGCGCCGTACCGGGGACGCAGCGGGCTGTCGGTGATCCGCACCAGCGCCTCGACGGTGTCACGGATGGAGGTGGCCGTCCCGGTCCCCACGTCCAGGCTCAGGCCCGCGGAGCCCGGACTCCTGCCCGCCGCCAGGAAGGCGTCGACGACGTCGTCCACGTAGACCCAGTCGATCAGGCGCGTCCCGCTGCCGATGGCCGGCTCCTCGCCCCGCAGCAGCGAGAGAGTGACGTACGGCACAAGCCTGTGGTGGTTCATGTCCCCGGGGCCGTAGACCATCCCGACGCGCAGGGTGGTCGCGTGCACGTCCCACAGTTGGTGGAACATCCGCGCGTAGCCGTTGGCCGCCCACTTGGCGACCGCGTAGGGGGAGGAGGGAGCCTTGCCGCCCTCCTCCGGCCTGAGCTCCTCAAGCGACCCGGCCAGCACCGTCCGGGTCTCCGGGTGGTGCTCGGCGACCGCCGTCAGCAGGTTGACCACGCTGGCCAGGTTGCTGTCCAGCATCGCGCGCACGACGCCGGGATCCCGGGTGCCCGTGACCTCGCTGGCCAGGTGGAAGACGACGGAGGGGCGCAGGGAGGCGATGAGGGCGCCGATCGTCTCGGCGTCCCCGACGTCGGCGACGTGCCAGGTCGCCGGGTCGTCGGAGTCCTGCCTCGGGGTACGGCTCACGGCGTGCACCCGCGCGCCCAGCTCGCCCAGGCGCCGCACCAGATGGGTCCCGATGAAGCCGCTCGCACCCGTGACCAGGACGCGTGATCCGCTGTACCGGCTGAAATCCTCCTGCCCGGAGGTGAGGCGATCTCCGGCTAACGGAACCGTGAGCATTGGCGTTCTCCTCGCATGGGACGAGTTCGTCGGATGCTTTCCGTCAGACCCTGCCACATAGGGTATGTCTCCCGAAACACGGTGACACGTTGTGTGCGGGTCTTTGTCCCCATACCTCGCCTGACAGGCGAATGTGGAAGATATCAACTTCACCTGAAACTAACCTGGATTTCCGGAAAAGCAAACGGGGCCGCTCGGGTGAGCGACCCCGTTGCCATGCTTTCCGGGCTTTCCGGTACGGCCCCGTCCGGGAGATCCCGGGAGTCGGGGTCGGTCGTCGTGGTCAGCCGATGCGCCAGGTGTCTCCCGCGAGCAACAGGTCGTCCAGGTCACCGGGGCCGCCCTTGCCGGTCGCCTCGGCCAGCTGGCCGGCCATCAGCTCGTCGTAGGAGGGACGGTCAACGCTGCGGAAGACGCCGATCGGGACGTGCTCGAAGGCGGGCTCGTCCAGCCGGGACAGGGCGAAGGCCAGCGTCGGGTCAGGCCGGCTGACGTCGTGGACGAGGATCTCCTCCTCGCTCGCCTCGGAGCGCGGGACGACCTCGATGCCGCCGTCCGGCCTGCGCCGTACGGCCTTGGTCGCCGAGACGATCGGCTGGCCGTGCTCAAGGCGCAGCGTGATGGAGTCACGCTGGTCGGGGTCCTTGAGCTGGTCGAAGGCCCCGTCGTTGAAGATGTTGCAGTTCTGGTAGATCTCGACCAGCGAGGTGCCCTTGTGCTCGGCGGCCTGGCGCAGCACCGAGTGCAGGTGCTTCCTGTCGGAGTCGATGGTCCTGGCCACGAAGGAGGCCTCGGCGCCCAGAGCCAGCGAGATCGGGTTGAACGGCTTGTCCAGCGAGCCCATCGGGGTGGACTTGGTGATCTTGCCGACCTCGGAGGTCGGGGAGTACTGGCCCTTGGTCAGACCGTAGATCCTGTTGTTGAACAGCAGGATGTTCAGGTTGACGTTGCGGCGCAGCGCGTGGATCAGGTGGTTGCCGCCGATGGACAGCGCGTCGCCGTCACCGGTGATCACCCAGACCGACAGGTCGGGCCTGGAGGCGGCCAGGCCGGTCGCGATCGCCGGGGCCCGCCCGTGGATCGAGTGGAACCCGTAGGTGTTCATGTAGTACGGGAACCGGGACGAGCAGCCGATGCCCGAGACGAACACCATGTTCTCGCGCTTGAGGCCCAGCTCGGGAACGAAGGACTGGACCGCGGCCAGGATGGCGTAGTCACCGCACCCCGGGCACCAGCGGACCTCCTGGTCGGACTTGAAGTCCTTCATCCCCAGCTTGACGTCGGACTTCGGCACCAGGGACAGGCCCCTGCCGTTCTGGATCTCACTCACTGTCGATCACGTCCTGGATCACGCCGGCCAGCTCCTCGGCCTTGAACGGAAGCCCGCGCACGCGGTTGTAGCTGATGATGTCGACCAGGAAACGGGCGCGCAGCAGCAGCGCGAGCTGGCCGAGGTTGATCTCCGGAAGCAGCACCTTGTCGTAGGCGCGCAGCACCTCGCCGGTGTTGGCGGGCAGCGGGTTGAGGTGGCGCAGGTGGGCCTGGGCGACCTTGCCCCCCGCCCTCCTGATCCGCCGTACGGCCGCCGCGATCGGCCCGTAGGTCGAGCCCCAGCCGAGAACGAGCACCCGGGCGTCGCCGTCGGGGTCGTCGACGTCGAGCGGCGGGATGTCCTGGGCGATCCCGTCGATCTTGGCCTGGCGGAGCCGGACCATCTTGTCGTGGTTGTTGGGGTCGTAGGAGATGTTGCCGGTGCCGTCGGCCTTCTCGATGCCGCCGATGCGGTGTTCGAGGCCCGCGGTGCCCGGGATGGCCCAGGGACGGGCCAGGGTCTCCGGGTCGCGCTTGAACGGCAGGAACGTCACGCCGTCCTCGCCGTTGGGGCCGTCGGCGAACTCGGTGGAGATGTCCGGCAGTTCGGCGCTGCCCGGCACCCGCCACGGCTCGGAGCCGTTGGCCAGGTAACCGTCGGACAGCAGCATGACCGGCGTGCGGTACTTCACCGCCAGGCGGGCCGCCTCGATCGCGGCGTCGAAGCAGTCGGACGGGGTCGCGGGCGCCACGATCGGCAGCGGTGACTCGCCGTTGCGGCCGTACATGGCCATCAGCAGGTCGGTCTGCTCGGTCTTGGTGGGCATTCCGGTGCTCGGCCCGGCCCGCTGCACGTCGACCACGATCAGCGGCAGTTCGGTGGTCACCGCCAGGCCGACGGTCTCGGCCTTGAGCGCGACACCCGGCCCGGAGGTCGTGGTGACGCCGAGGGCGCCGCCGAACGAGGCCCCGAGCGCCGCGCCGACACCGGCGATCTCGTCCTCCGCCTGGAAGGTGCGGATGCCGAAGCGCTTGTGCTTGGACAGCTCGTGCAGGATGTCACTGGCCGGGGTGATCGGGTAGGACCCCAGGAACAGCGGCAGCTTCGACTGGACCGAGGCGGCGATCAGGCCGTAGGCGAGCGCCTGGTTGCCGGAGATGTTGCGGTAGACGCCCGGCGGCAGCTGGGCGGGCTTGACCTCGTAGGAGACCGAGAAGGACTCGGTGGTCTCGCCGTAGTTCCAGCCCGCCTGGAAGGCCGCGATGTTGGCCTTGGCGATGTCGGGCCGCTTGGCGAACTTGGTCTCAAGGAACTTGATCGTGGTCTCGGTCGGCCGGTGGTAGAGCCAGCTCAGCAGGCCGAGGGCGAACATGTTCTTGGAGCGCTCGGCGTCCTTCTTGGACAGGTCGAAGCCCTCAAGCGCCTTGACCGTCAGCGAGGTCAGCGGCACCGGGTGGAGCCGCCACTCGGCGAGCGAGTCGTCCTCAAGGGGGCTGACGTCGTAGCCGACCTTCTGCAGGTTGCGCTTGGTGAACTCGTCGGTGTTGGCGATGATGTCGGCCCCGCGCGGCAGGTCGCCGAGGTTGGCCTTCAGCGCGGCGGGGTTCATCGCCACCAGGACGTTCGGCGCGTCACCTGGGGTGAGGATGTCGTGGTCGGCGAAGTGGAGCTGGAAGCTCGAAACGCCCGGCAGGGTGCCTGCGGGGGCGCGGATCTCCGCCGGGAAGTTGGGGAGGGTCGACAGGTCGTTGCCGAACTCCGCCGTGCCCGATGTGAAGCGATCACCGGTCAGCTGCATACCGTCGCCGGAGTCACCGGCGAAGCGGATGATGACGCGATCGAGTTGCTGAACCTGCTTGGTCACAGCTCAGTCCTCCTCGACGCGAAAAGGCGCCGTTGATGGTGGCATGTTCTCAGTTCCATGCTAGATCCCTGGGGATAACCCGTAGTGGCTTCGCGTTCCACTCGGCGGAGGAGTGTGACGCATGTCGCAGATCCCTCGGTGGAGGCCGAGTCGAAATCCGGGCGCGGTGAAGACGCGCGTGGCGGCCTGGCGGCGGCCGTGAAGGAGGTCATGATCGCGAGCGGCAGGCCCGACACAGCCCGGCGGCGAGCCGACACAGATCCACGTGCAGGCGGCCGAACAGGACGGTAAGGGTCACGATGCCTAACTATATGTCCCACCAGGGAGGCGGCCTCATCGCCGGTGGCTATGTACTCATAGCCGGCGGCTATGGGGTGACATGGAGACGCCCTCCGCGGGACGCCGGTTCTCGCGTCCCGCGGAGGGCGTCTTCGCCCAGCTCCTCAGCCCTGTGAGCCGTCGGCCGAGATCATCTCGCGCGGTCCCTCACCCGAGTCGTAGACCTCGCCCGGCTTCATGCCGGCCTTGCCGTACAGCTCGGGGACGGTGACGAAGGTGTAGCCCTTGTCGCGCAGTCGTCGCAGGATCTCGGAAGTCGCCTTCGCGGCGGTGCCGCCGACGTCGTGCATGAGGACGATCGATCCGGGCCTCGTCTGCGAGACGACCCGGTCGGCGACGGCCTTGGGATCCCGGGTCTGCAGGTCCTTGGCGTCGACGTTCCAGCGAACCAGGGCCAGGCGGTACTGCCTGGCGACGGGCGGCACCCGGTCGTTGACCGCCCCGTACGGCGGGCGCACCAGGCCGGGATGGCGTCCGATGGCCCGTCCCAGCGTGCACTGGGCGCGGCCGAACTGGTCGCCCATCCTGCTGTCGTCCAGGGTGGTCAGGTCACGGTGCGACCAGGTGTGGTCGCCGACGAGGTGACCCTCCCGCATGATCCGCCGCAGCAGCGCGGTGTGGGCGATGGAGTTGGTGCCGACGGCGAAGAACGTCGCCCTGGCGCGCTGGGCGTTCAGCGCGTCCAGCAGCTTCCCGGTGCCCGGGCCGGGACCGTCGTCATAGGTGAGCGCGACGCACTTGACCTTGGCGCAGTCCACGCTGCCGTAGGCGGCGCTCTCGGCGACCGGCAGGGCGGCGTACTCCTTGTACTTGGCCATCCGCTCGGCCCGGTGGTCGACCCCGGCGCCGAACTCGACCGCGGAGCGCTGTGCCCGCTCACCGGCGGGGGACAGCAGCCCCTTCACCTTCGCGGCCGGTACGGCGACCCTGCTGAGGGTGGCGCTTCCCACCTGCTGGTCGTCGAACTCGGCCACGAGGTCGCCGCGGCGGTTGAAGGCCAGCGAGTCGAACAGCCTCGCGTCGGCGGTGATCGCCTCGGGGTCGATCCCGGATCCCGACCGGCCCAGCTGGTCACGGGTGAGCCTGGCGAGCTCGCCCAGCGCGGCCCTGTCCTTCAGCAGGTCCGCGGAGTCGAGGACACGCTTGTCCACCCGGTCGTACCAGACGGTGGTGTGCTCCTCCGACCAGCGGGAGCCGACGGTTCTGCCGATGGTGAGGTTCACGCCCATCATCTGGGTCGAGACCGTCGGCAGCTGCCAGTCCACATTGAACTCGGGCCCGGGCCGGCCGGTTTCCGTGCCGCCCCTGTTGGCCTGGTTGAACGACCGCAGATGCTCGGTGATCGTGCGGTGCAGTCTCTCCGTCAGGCGTGGCGCGTCGCTGACGGACGGGTAGACGGCGTGGGCGCGCAGGCCCCCGGTCTCCCCTTCGGTGACGGTGTGCATGGTGAGTCCGGGGACGTCGGCCGGGTCCACGGAATCGATCAGTGTGGGTTCCGAGGGGATCGGCTCCTGCGCCCTGGGTGTCGCTGTCGCGGTGCCGCACCCTGCGGCCAGCACGGCGATAAGCGCGATCCCTCCGGAAAACCGGATTTTAGGCATAAACGGCACATTACTTGAAAAAGGGTGGTATTTACGGATGCTTGGTATTAAAGGGTGCAGAGTTTGGGATTGGCGGCAGGGTCGCATGACGGGGGAGGACGGTGCTGCTATAGCTGGTGGGGAAGGCCTCGCCGTACGCGGAGAGACTTCGGGAAACCCCGTGGAGAGGGGGAGTCATGCACGGTTACTACGGCCCCTACGCGGTGGTCGGCGCGCTGCTCGTACTGGGCGTCGTGATCGTGTCCGGAGCGCTGCTGGTCAACCGCCTCCTGCGCCCGAGCCGTCCCACCCCGGACAAACTGACGACCTACGAGTGCGGCGTCGACCCGGTCGGTGAGGGCTGGGCGCAGTCCCAGGTGCGTTACTACGTCTTCACCTACCTTTATGTCGTTTTCGCGGTGGACGCCGTCTTCGTCTTTCCGTGGGCGACGGTTTTCGCCGACCCCGGCTTCGGTACGGCCGCGCTGGCCGAGATGTTCGTCTTCCTGGGCTTCGTCGCGCTCGGCGTGCTGTACGCCTGGCGCAAACGCGTGCTCGCCTGGGCCTGAGAACCGCCGGGCAGGTGGGGGACAATGAACAACATGGCGGACCTTCCGATGCCCACCCGGGCACCCACCGTCGGACCGGCCTCACGGCTGGCCCCGAAACCCATGCGCTTCATCCTCAACTGGGGGCGGCGCTACTCGCTGTGGGCGTTCAACTTCGGGCTCGCCTGCTGCGCGATCGAGTTCATCGCGACCTCGATGAGCCGCCACGACTTCATCAGGTTCGGGGTCATCCCGTTCGCGAACGGCCCGCGACAGGCCGACCTGATGATCGTCTCCGGCACGGTGACCGACAAGATGGCCCCGGCCGTCAAACGGCTCTACGAGCAGATGCCCGACCCCAAGTACGTCATCTCCTTCGGCGCCTGCTCCAACTCCGGCGGCCCCTACTGGGACTCCTACTGCGTGACCAAGGGGGTGGACCAGATCATCCCGGTCGACGTCTACGTGCCCGGCTGCCCGCCCCGCCCCGAGGCGCTGCTCAACGGCATCATGCTCCTCCAGGAGAAGATCGCCGCCGAGGGCATGGAGGACCACCGTGCGTGAGGCCCTCGTGGAGCGGTACGGCCCGCGCGTGCGGCTTTCGGAGTCCTTCGGCGAGACCACGGCCGACGTCGAGCCGGGCGACTGGCTCGACCTGCTCGCCTTCGCCCGCGCCGGAGGGTACGAGTTCTTCGACTGGCTCACCGCGGTCGACGACCCGCCGGACGCCTTCCAGGTCGTCGCCCACCTCCTCGACCCCGTCTCGCACCGGCGGCTGCTGACCCGCACCCGGGTGCCGCGCGCCGACCCCCACCTGCCCAGCGCGGTCGGCGTCTTCAGGGGCGCCGACTGGCACGAACGGGAGACCTTCGAGATGTTCGGCGTCGTCTTCGACGGGCACCCGAACCTCGTCCCGCTGCTGCTGCCCGAGGGCTTCGAGGGCCACCCGCTGCGCAAGGACTTCGTGCTGGCCGCCAGGGTCGCCAAGGCGTGGCCGGGAGCCAAGGAGCCGGGCGAGTCCGACCACGGCTCGCCGAGCCGCCGCAAGACGCTTCCCCCCGGCGTACCCGCCGACTGGGGGCGCGATGGCTGAGGTGCTGGAGGCGGCCCTCAGGCTCGTCCTGGTCGTCGCCGCCTTCCTGGTGCTGCCGCTGGTCGCCGGTCAGGCCGAACACAAGGTCATGGCGCACATGCAGTCCCGCCTCGGCCCCATGTACGCCGGGGGTTTCCACGGCTGGGCCCAGCTGATCGCCGACGGCGTCAAGTTCGCCCAGAAGGAGGACGTGATCCCCGCCGCGGCCGACCGCCGGGTCTTCGGCCTGGCGCCCGCGGTCGCGCTGATCCCGTACCTGCTGGTCATGGTCGTCATCCCGGTCGGTCCCGGCCTGGTCGGGGCCGACCTGGACGCGGGCCTGTTCTTCGCGCTGGCCGTGATGGGGGTCGGCGTGCTCGGCTCGATCATGGCCGGGTGGTCCTCGGGCAACAAGTACTCCCTCATGGGCGGGATGCGCTCGGCCGCCCAGCTCATGGCCTACGAGCTGCCGCTGGTCCTGGCCGCCTCCAGCGTCGCGATGGCGGCGGGCACGCTCTCCCTGCCGGGCGTCGTGGAGGCCTGGCAGTGGTGGTGGCTGCCCTGGCAGGCGATCGGCGCGGTGGTCTTCTTCGTCGCCGGGCTCGCCGAACTGCGCCGCCCGCCGTTCGACATGCCGATCGCGGACTCCGAGATCATCATGGGCCCGATGACCGAGTACACCGGTATGCGGTTCGCGCTGTTCATGCTGGCCGAGTACGCCGGGATCATCGTGCTCTGCGCGCTGACCACGGTGCTGTTCCTCGGCGGCTGGCAGGGCCCCCTGCTGCCCGGGCCGGTGTGGACGCTGCTGAAGACGGCCCTGCTGGTGTTCGTGGTGATCTGGGTGCGGGTGAGCTACCCCAGACTCCGTGAGGACCAGCTGCAACGGCTCGCCTGGGTCGCCCTGGTGCCGCTTGCGCTGCTCCAGCTCGCGCTGACCGGGATCGTCAGGGTCCTCTGACGCGCCGGCCGGGTCACTCCCGGCGGAAGACCAGCGCGAGCGAGCGCAGCGCGAGCACGAAGCCGACCAGCAGCAACGCGAAGCCGACCAGCGCGAACAGCCGCAGCTCGGGCGTCACCATCGGCCCCGAGTCCGCCGCGATGAGCACGATCGCCCCCAGCGTCGCCGCCGCGGCCAGGACGGCGACGACCACCTGCTGCACGAGGCCGGTCAGGAAACGCCGGTCCCCCTCGTCCGCCAGCGGCCTGATGTTGATCGAGATCCTGCCGTGCTCAAGGTCCTCGGTGAGCTTGTTGAGCCGCCTGGGCAGCCGCTGCAGGATCGGCAGGAAACCGGCGAGACGGCTCTCCAGGTCGGCGCGCACCGACTCTGGCGAGAGGGACTCGCGCATCATCTCCCTGCCCTGCTTCCTGACCGCGCCGACCACGTCGAGGTCGGGGCTGATCAGGGTGAGCGTGCCGTCGAGCGCGGCCAGCGCCCTGAAGGCGGCCGCGATCTGCGGCGGTACGGCGAAGCCGTACGCGTGGATCAGCTTGAACAGCGCGGCGAACAGGCCCGCGCTGCCGTTCCTGCCGAACCCCGAGCGGTAGCGGACCATGAGCTGGCCCAGGTCGCGTTCGAGCTCCCGTTCGGCCAGCCCGTCCGGCCGGTCGAGCATCTCGATGAGGGAGTCGGTGGCGCCGATCGCGTCGTTGTTGTCGACGGCCAGCAGCAGCATGCCGAGCGCGTTACGGGTCGACTGGTCGAGACGGCCCACCGAGCCGAAGTCGAGCAGCCCGAGCCTGCCGTCCTCGGTGAGGAGGATGTTGCCCGGGTGCAGGTCGGCGTGGAAGACGCCGGTGTGCACGAGCTGCCTGAGGATCTCGCCGAGCAGCCGTCCGGCGACCGCCTCCCGTTCGGCCGGGGGCAGCGCGGCCAGCAGCTCGCCGGCCTCACCGACCGGGGTGCCGTCGAGGCGGTCCATGACCAGGAGCCTGCCGGTCGAGTACCCCTCGTGGGCGACGGGCACCCTGATCCCGTCGCCCAAGGTGGCCGCGACACCCCGCAGGTTGTCCAGCTCGACGGTGTAGTCGAGTTCCTCGTCGAGGGAGGCGGCGAAGCCCTCGGCCAGCCGGGACACCCGCAGCGACCTGCCCCACGGCGTCGTCCGCTCAAGCCACGCGGCCAGCCTCAGGATGATCTCGACGTCCGAGGTGACCTGCTTGCGCGCCCCGGGACGCTGCACCTTGAGCACGACGGGTTTGCCGTCGAGCAGCCGGGCGGAGTGGACCTGCGCGACCGAGGCCGAGGCGAGCGGGGTGGGATCGACCGTCTGGAAGACCTCGGTGAGCGGCCTGCCGAGCTCCTCCTCGATGGCCCGTTCGATCTGCTCCCACGGCTCGGGCTCCGCCCTGGTCTGCAGGGTCGCGAGCTGGTCGACGAAGACCTCGGGCAGCAGGTCGCGCCGGGTCGAGAGCATCTGCCCGAGTTTGACGAAGGTGACGCCGCCCTCGTTGAGCGCGTCACGCAGCGAACGGGCGATCGCGGCGGGCCTCTCCCCGGCCCTGCTGCGCCGTCCGAGGTAACCGCCGAGCCCGTGCTTGGCGGCGATCCGCACGACCTGGGTGTAGCGCCGGGCCCTGCTCCTGCGGGCCTTCCAGCCGCGCAGGAACGCCGAGGGCGCGGGAAGCGTGCCCGTCGGGACGAACAGTTCGAGCAGGACCAGGACGATCAGGCCGATCACGAAGGTCCACGCGGTGACCAGCGCCGTGACGACGAAGACCACGCTGAGCGGGGCGCTGATCCTGCCGTTGGCGTAGACGCCGGTCAGCGTGCCGACCTCGGTGGCCGCCCACGCGACGCTCAGGCCCAGGACCACGCCCATGACGAGGGCGCGCGGCCAGCCGACCGGCACCCCGAGCGTCCTTCTGGCGAAGAGCGCGACGAGATAGGCGTTGACGATGGTGGCGAAAACAGCGATCAGGTTGGACATGTCAGTATCCGTCTCCGCCGTTCAGGCCGTCCCCGGGTGCCATGGCGCAACCCTAATGCGTTTTCCGGACATAGATCGGTATGTCCGGTGCCGTGTTCACTGGACGATGCGCAGCATGATGTCGGCGGCGGTCGGCCGGTTGCCCGGCTGCTTGTCCAGGCACTCCGAGGCCAGCGGGCGCAACGACTGGGGCAGCGCCGACAGGTCGGGATGCTGGTTGATCACCCGGTTGAGGATCGCCGGGATCGTGTCCTCGCCGAAGGCCACGCGCCCGGACGCGGCGAAGATCATGGTCGCCGCCCAGCTGAACACGTCCGTCTCCGGGCCGATGTTCCCCCCGGCGAGCTGCTCGGGGGACATGTAGGCGGGGGTGCCCATGATGTTGCCCGAGGTCGCG
This sequence comes from Streptosporangium sp. NPDC020072, assembly GCF_040631445.1. Taxonomy (NCBI): domain Bacteria; kingdom Bacillati; phylum Actinomycetota; class Actinomycetes; order Streptosporangiales; family Streptosporangiaceae; genus Streptosporangium; species Streptosporangium sp. NPDC020072. The sequence goes on from NZ_JBEYAB010000007.1 coordinate 397,069, forward strand.
GTGACCTGGTTGAGGGCGCGGGCGATGCCGAAGTCGATCACCCGGGGGCCGTCCGGGCCGATCAGCACGTTCGCGGGCTTGAAGTCACGGTGCACGACCCCCGCCCGGTGGATCGCGGCGAGCGCGCCCGCCGTGGCCAGGGCGAGCCGGGTCAGGCCGTCCTCGTTGCGGGGACCCTGGTCGCGGACGAGCTGCTCCAGCGAGATGCCGTCCACGAACTCGCTGACGATGTAGGCCTGGTCGTCGGTGATGTTCACGTCGAGCACCCTGGCCGTCGAGAAGGTCGCCACCTTGCGCGTCGCCTCGACCTCCCGCAGGAACCTCTCCCTGACCATCTGGTCGCCGGTGAGGTGCTGGTGCAGGAGCTTGATCGCGACCTTCTGCCCCTGCGGGGTGAGGGCCAGGTGGACCGTGCCCTGCCCGCCCTTGCCCAGCTCCCCGATCAGCCGGTACGGCCCCAGCCAGCCCTTGGTCGGGTTCTGCTGCTGGGTGGGAGCCGGCTGCGGCCGGGACGGCTGGGAGTGCTGGAGGTGAGGCTGGGGCTGGGGCCGTACGGCGTGCTGGACCGGCCGGTGGGCGGGCGGGTGGACGTTCGAGGCGACGGTCGGCGCGGTCGGGTACGGCACGGCATGGACGGGGGGCGGGGGCGCGTTGAAGGACTGCACGCCGTAGTTCGGCATGTTCCGCGGGCCCTGCGCGTTGTGGGGGTCCTGCCTGAAGACCGATCCTCTGATGATCAGCGCGTGCCCCATGCCGCCGAGCCAGCTGCCGAAGAGCCCGATCGTCGTGACGGCGTCCAGCCAGCCCGGCATCAGGTCGGTGTCGTCGTAGACGGAGATCGCGACGATGAACACCCCGATGCCCAGGGCGTACAGGACCGCGGCCAGGGCGTGGAGCGGGCTGCGCAGTCTGCGGGCGGCGTGCGCCATGATCAGGGGCGTCCCCATGCCACAGGTGAACAGGGGGACCAGTGCCCACACCACACTCAGCCCCGTATTCGATCGAGGAGGTGGCGGCTGGTTGTGCCACGGGGCACCGTACTGGTGGGACATGTGGCGAAGAATACGTATTTCTGGTTGGTCTTGCAGTCCTCTTCAAGGGTGATTCTTCGGCGGAAGGCGACACTCGAACACACAGTCTGTGGATAACGGCTGTGGATAACTTGGGATGATCGGCGGACGTGTTGTGTTTTGCGAGGTTCTCGCGCACGGGTTCTCGTTCGCGGGGGACGGGGATGTCAAGATGTTGAGGTGGCACGGATACCAGGAGTGGGGCTGGCGAAGGGGCTCTCCGTCACCCTTCGCCACATGCTGAGCAAGTCGGTGACCCAGCAGTACCCCGAGGTGCGGCCCGACCTGCCCGCCCGTAGCAGGGGCGTCATCGGCCTGGTCGAGGAGAACTGCACGGTCTGCATGCTCTGCGCCCGTGAGTGCCCCGACTGGTGCATCTACATCGACTCCCACAAGGAGACGCTCCCCGCCCCCGAGGGAGGACGGCCCCGCGCCCGCAACGTGCTCGACCGCTTCGCGATCGACTTCTCCCTGTGCATGTACTGCGGCATCTGCATCGAGGTCTGTCCCTTCGACGCGCTTTTCTGGTCCCCCGAGTTCGAGTACGCAGAGGGCGACATCCGCAACCTCCTGCACGAGAAGGACAGGCTGGCCGGATGGGCGGAGACCGTGCCCCCGCCGCCCGCGCACGAGCCGAACGCCGAACCGCCGAAGGAACTGGCCGCCGGGTCCCGGCCGACCCGCACCCCGCCGTCAAGGCCCGGCGGCGGCCGTACGGCGGGGGACGGTCCCGTGGCTCCGGGCGACTCCCCGGATGTTCCTTCAGGTGAGTCCGGAGACTCGGGCGCGAGGCCGCCTCGGGACGCTTCCGGACCACCGGGTTCTTCGGCTGGGGACGGGCCGGCGCGGCGTGTTTCCGCGGGGCATGCGAATGTCCGGGCGATCAGGCCGCCGGGTGCGCTTCCCAGGAAGGACACGCCTCCTGCACAGGACGCCTCGGGGGCCTCCGGGTCTTCCTCCGATCCTTCGGGGGCTTCGGGGCCTTCTGCGGCTTCCGGGGCCTCGGCCGGGGGCAGGCCCGCGCGGCGTGCTTCGGCGGGGCATGCGAATGTCCGGGCGATCAGGCCGCCGGGTGCGCTTCCCAGGAAGGACACGCCTCCCGAGGAAGCGGGGGGAAAGTTTTCCACAGGCGAGCCCGCCGGTGAGAAGTTGTCCACAGGTGGGGGTGGCGTGCCACCGGCGGAGGGCGCGACGGAGCAGACTTCTGCCACGGAACCGAACAGCGGGCCTCAGCGGCCTGAGGAGCCCAGGGAGTCCTAGGAGGAGACGTGGCCGACGTGCCGTCCTATCTGTCACCGACGGGGCAGGAGATCGTCTTCCTGCTGCTCGGCGTCGTGGCGGTCGGGGCGGCGCTGCTCGTGGTGACGACCAGACAGCTCGTCCACGCGGCCCTGTGGCTGGTCGTCTGTCTCGGCGCCCTCGCCGGGGGCTATCTCGTCCTGACCGCCGAGTTCGTCGCGTGGGTCCAAGTGCTGATCTACGTCGGCGCGGTCGTGGTCCTGCTGCTGTTCGGCCTGATGCTCACCCGGGCCCCGATCGGCAGGGCCGCCGATCTCGACAGCCGTAACCGGCCCGTCGCCGCCGTCGTGGCGACGGCCACCGCGGTCGTGCTGGTCACCGTGGTCGTCGACGGCTTCCGTACGGCCTACGCCCCCCTTGAGCCGGGTGGCGGGTCCGCCAGAGAGATCGGCTCCAGCGTCTTCCGCACCTGGGTGCTTCCCTTCGAGGTGCTCTCGGTCCTGCTGCTGGCCGCCCTCGTCGGCGCCATCGTCCTGTCCCGCACCGACATCCGCGGGAGGAGATGACGTGCACGTCGTCTATCCGGCGGTCGTCTCCGCGCTGCTGTTCTCCATCGGGGTGTACGGCGTGCTCGCCCGCCGCAACACGATCCTCGTCCTGATGTCGGTCGAGCTGATGCTCAACGCGGTCAACCTCAACCTCGTCGTGTTCGACGTGTGGCTGCGTGACCGGCTGCACAGCGGCCAGGTGCTCACGCTGTTCGTCATCGTGATCGCCGCGGCGGAGGTCGGTCTGGGGCTGGCGATCGTCCTCGGCCTCTACCGCAACCGCGCGACCGTCGACCTCGACCGCCTCCGCGCCCTGGCCGAGTCCCCCGACCCGCCCGCCGAGACTCCCACCGGGAGCCCTTCAGGAGAGCCACGGAAGGGCTCGGCCGGGCAGACCGCCAGGGCGGCCGTCGCCACGGCTCCCACCCACCCGCCGGGCCGGGACGACCCCCCGGAGGTCACGCCGTGACCGCCGTCGCCCTCGTCATCCTGCTGCCCTTCCTCGCCGCCGTCGCCGGGCTGCTGGGCTCCAGACTGCCCGGGGGAGCCAGGGGCGGGGCCGCCGACCTGGCCGCCAACCGCAGGGCGGCCCTGATCGCGGTCGTCCCGGCCGCCCTCTCCACCCTGCTCGCCCTCTGGACGGCCTACACCGCCCTCACCGGCGGGGGCGTGTCAACGGGCACACTCGACGTCATCCCCACCGGGTCACTGCCGATCTCAGTCGGCCTCCTCATCGACCCCCTGTCCGCCTCGGTCGCGGTGCTGGTGACCGTGGTCGCGTTGGCCGTGCAGGTCTACTCGGTGGGCTACCTGTCAGGAGACCGGCGCTACCCCTCCTACAGCGCCTTCGTCAGCCTGTTCACCAGTGCCATGCTCCTGGTGGTCCACGCCGCCGACCTCCTCGTCCTCTACGTGGGCTGGGAGGTCATGGGCCTGTGCTCCTACCTGCTGATCGGCCACTGGTGGGAAGACCGCGCCAATTCCCGGGCCGCGATCAAGTCGTTCCTGGTCACCAGGGTCGGCGACGTCGGCTTCCTGTTCGGGGTCTTCGTCCTCGGCACGGCGGCCGGGAGCTTCAGGATCGCCGACGTCATCGCGGCGGTCCCGCTGATGTCCTCGGGCACGGTCGTCACCGCGACTCTGCTGCTGCTCGCCGGGGTCGCGGGAAAGAGCGCCCAGGTGCCGCTGCACACCTGGCTTCCCGACGCGATGGCGGGCCCGACCCCCATCAGCGCGCTCATCCACGCCGCGACCATGGTCGCGGCCGGGATCTTCCTCGTCGCCCGTCTCCACCCGGTCTTCGCCGGGGCGGGTCCCACCCTGGACGTGCTCGCCGTGGCCGCCGCGCTCGGCATGCTCGGCGCCGCGCTGGCGGCCCTGGCGCAGGACGACCTGAAACGGGTCCTGGCCTACTCCACGATCAGCCAGCTCGCCTACATGGCCGGAGCCCTGGCCGCCGGGTCGGACGACGCCGCGATCCTTCACCTGATCACCCACGGCGCCTTCAAGGCCCTGCTCTTCCTGTGCGCGGGGGTCGTCATCCACACGGTCGGCTCCAACCTGATGAGCGCGATGGGCGGCCTGCGGGGAAGGCTTCCCGTCACCTTCGCCGCGATGACCGTCGGCTTCGCCGCCCTGATGGGCCTGCCCCCGGCCAGCGGCTTCTTCAGCAAGGACGAGGTGCTGGTGTCCATGGAGCGGGCCCTGTCCACCGGGCCGCTCACCGACGCCGCCGCCCTCCTGCTGTACGGCTGCGCCCTGGCCACGGTCGCGGTGACCGGTGCCTACGCGACCCGGGCGTGGCTGCGGACCTTCTTCGGCGAGCGCCGGGCCGTACCGCTTCCGGTGTCCGCCGCTCCGCACACCGGCGGTTCCCGTGAGGCTCCGGCGAGCATGCTCTGGCCGGTCGTCGTGCTCGCGGTGCCCACGCTGCTCCTCGGGTTCACGGGCGTCGGCTTCGCGGGTGCCGCCGACGTCCACTGGGGCACCGCCGTCCTCAGCGTCCTGCTGGCGCTGCTCGGGGCCGCCTCGGTCTACGTCGTCTGGCGCGGCGCCCCGCTGGACGACCCCGCCCGGGTGCTCGGCCCCTTCCGGGTGTTGTTCGAACGGGCCTTCTTCGTCGACTCCCTCTACCGCGCGCTGTTCGTCCTGCCGGTGCTGCGCCTGGCCCGTCTGACGGCCCGCGCCGACGACCGGGTGGTCGACGGCGCCGTCCGCGGCTCGGGAAGGGCGACACTGAGCCTGTCCGGCCTGGTCAGGGCGACACAGAACGGCAACGCCCAGCTCTACGTCACCGCCGTCCTTGCGGGTGTCCTCCTTCTCGCGGTGGGGGCGGTGGTCCTCGGATGACCGGCCACCTCCAACGCCGAGCGCCGTGCCCTGGTCGCCGTGATCCAGGCGGTGGTCCTCGGACGACCGGCCGCCTCCGCCACGGCCCCGCGTGCCAGGTCTCTCCCGCCGACCGTTCCCGCTGCGATTCCCACCGTGATCTCACCGCCCGGGGCACCGTCCCGGCCCAGGAGAGGGGGGCCGGGAGATGAGCTGGGTGCCGGTGGCGATGCTCGCGGTTCCGCTGGCCGGGGCCGTGGCGCTGCTCATGCCGTACGGGAGGGGGCGGCTGCTCAGGGCGCACGCGCTGACGGTCTCCGGGGTGACGTTCGCGCTCTCCCTGGTGGCCGCCGTCACGTACGTCCGTGGCGGCGCGACGGGCATCGGCCTGGAGACCGACCTGGCCTGGGTCCCCTGGCTGAACCTGAGGTTCCACCTCGGCGTCGACGGGGTCTCCCTGCCGCTGGTCGTGCTGACCACGCTGCTGACGTTCCTGTGTTTCGTCTACCTGTGCCGTGGGGGCGCCGGTGGAACGGACCGGCTGCCAAGAGGGAGGCCGGGGCCGGAGCGGGCCAGGGCACTGGTGTTCACGCTCCTGCTCCTCGAAGTCGGCATGGTCGGCACCTTCCTCGCCCTCGACCTGCTGCTGTTCTTCGTGTTCTTCGAGGTCGTCCTGGTCCCGATGTACTTCGTGATCGCCATCTGGGGCGGTCGTGCCCGGCGGGCGGCGGCGACCAAGTTCATCCTCTACACGCTGCTCGGCTCGGTCGTCCTCCTGATCGGCCTGCTGTTCGTCTGGGCGCGGACCGGCACTCTGGACATGGTCTCCCTCGCCGCGGCGCACGGGGCGGGCATGTCCCGCCCGGCGCAGATCCTCGCCTTCGTCGCCATCGGCGTCGGGCTCGCCGTCAAGGCCCCGATGTGGCCGCTGCACACCTGGCTGCCGGCCGCCCACACCGAGGCGCCGACCGTCGGCTCGGTGCTCCTGGCGGGTGTGCTGCTGAAGATGGGCACCTACGGCTTCGCCCGCATCGCCATCCCGATCCTGCCCGAGGGCGCCGCGGCCGTCGCCCCCTGGCTCGGCGCGTTCGCGGTGATCGGCGTCATCTACGGCTGCCTGGCCTGTCTGGCCCAGCGTGACCTGAAGCGGATGATCGCCTACTCCTCGATCGGCCACATGGGGTTCGTGCTCCTGGGCTTCGCCACGCTCACCCCGGTCGGGCTCAACGCCGCGCTCTTCGGCAACATCGCCCACGGCCTGATCACCGCGCTGCTCTTCTTCGTCGCCGGAGCGATCAAGGAGCGCTACGGCACCGCCGACATCCCGGCACTCGGCGGCGGCATGCTGGCGCGCCTGCCGCACCTCGCGTCCCTGCTCACCTTCGCCTGCTTCGCCTCCCTCGGCCTGCCCGGTCTGGCGGGCTTCTGGGGGGAGATGCTCGCCCTCCTCGGCGCCTTCGACCCGGCACCGGGTCTGTCCCGGCCGCTCTTCCTGCTCTTCATGGTCGTCGCGGGGGTCGGCACCGTCCTGACCGCGGCCTACTTCCTGGTCATGCTGTCCAGGGTCACCCACGGCCGTCCGACCGAGACCGTCCACGCCCCCCTGCTCACCGCGGCGGGCGCCACCGGGACGCCGGAGGCGGGTGAGGCGGCCCAGGAGGCGATGGTGGCCGCGGAGCGGGTGACGGAGAAGGTCACCGCGGACGCCGAACAGGTGGTCGAGGAGACCATGGCGGGTGACGGCCCGCCGGACACGACCGAGAGAGCCGGAGGTTCGGGAAGCGCGGGAGAAACCGGAAGCGGCCGAGGCACCGGAGGAGCCGGGAGCGGGCGCACGCGGGACGTGACCGCCCACGAACTGGCCGCCTGGGTGCCGCTGGTCGCCCTGATCCTGCTGTTCGGTCTGTGGCCGAAGGCGCTGCTGTCCCTCACCGACCCGGTGGTCCACAGCCTGCTGGGGACGCCATGATCCAGTCGATCGACTACTTCGCGGTGGCGCCGCCACTGGTTCTGGCGCTGGCCGCCGGGCTGGTGCTGCTCCTGGACGCCTTCCTGCCGCGCAGGCCGTACGTCAGGCCGATGCTCGGCGTGGTCACGCTGGCCGGGGTGCTCACCGCCCTGGGCTTCGTGGTCGCGCAGGCGTCGCGTTCGGGGGAGGCCCTCCGGACCTTCTGCGTGCCCGAGGGCCTGACCACCGCGCCCAGGATCGTCCCGGCCCTCCCACCGGGTGTGCGGCCGACGACGGGGAAACTCACCGGAACGATCGCGGTCGCCGCCTCCGGGCCTGAGACGGGGGCCGTGCCGTCGTGCTCGTTCGTGGTCGACGACTTCACCCTGGTCTTCGCCGGGCTCGCCCTGGCCGCCGGGATCGTCGTGGTGCTGCTGTCCATGACCTTGCTCGCCTCCGGTGAGATCCCCGTCGGCGAGTGGCACTTCCTGCTGCTGTGCACGCTCACCGGCGCCGTCGCCCTGCCCGCCTCCCGAGACCTGATCATGCTGGTCGTCGCGCTTGAGCTGGTCTCGCTGCCGGTCTTCGCGCTCACCGGGCTCAGACGCCACGACGGCCGTGCCTCAGAGGCGGCGGTCAAACTCTTCCTGGTCTCCGTGGTCTCGACGGCGGTGACGCTCTTCGGCGTCTCCCTGCTGTACGGCGCGACGGGAACCGTCCACCTCGACCGGCTGGCCCAGACCCTGCGTGAACGCGCGGCCGTTCCCGCCGTCCCCGGTCCCGGCCAGGCGGCCGGTGACGCGCTGCCCCAGGTGACCGGGACCACCGAGGCCTACGTCTCCGCGCTTCACCTCTCCTACGACTCGCCGCCTCCCGACCTGTCGTCCGTGCTGGCCGTGGCCGTCGTCCTGGTGCTGGCCGGGTTCGCCTTCAAGGTCGCCGCGGTGCCGTTCCACGCCTGGGCGGGTGACGTCTACCAGGGGGCGCCGGTCCCGGTGGCCGCGCTGCTCTCGGTGATCTCCAAGGCGGCCGGGTTCGCCGGGCTGATCCTCATCCTCGTCACGGCGCTGGGGAGCGAGGCGAGCACCTGGGGCCCACCGGTGGCGCTCGTCGCGGCGCTGACCATGACGGTCGGCAACCTCCTGGCGCTACGGCAACGCCACGCCGTACGGCTGCTCGCCTGGTCCTCGGTGGCGCAGTCGGGCTACATCCTGGCGCCGCTCGCCGTCCGTGACGACGAGGCGACGGGCGCGTCGATCGCCTATCTGGTGTTCTACGCGGCGATGAACCTCGGGGCGTTCGCGGTGGTCATGCTGGTCTCGCGGCGCGCCGCACGCAACGAGCTGGACGACTACCGGGGGCTCGCCTTCCGTGACCCGGCCGCCGGGCCGGCGCTGGCGTTCTTCCTGCTCTGCCTGGCGGGCCTGCCGCCGGGGCTGGCGGGTCTGTTCGCCAAGATCGTGGTGTTCCGCGAGCTCGTCGGTGGCGGCGTGGCATGGCTGGCCGTGGTGATGGCGGTCAACACGGTCATCGGCCTCTACTACTACGTGGCCTGGGCGGCACGGATCTTCACCCCGGCCCCGCGCGGAGCCGGCCAGGGGGTTGTTTCGGATATGCCGGATATATCGGCTCCGGGGGTCGTGGCGGCCCCGGAAAACCCGGTCGGCTGGGGGGAGGAAACGGGTGGCGGTCGCAGGGGGTGGTTGCCGGTCGTCGTCGCGATCGGACTGACCGTTGTCGTCGCCCTGGTGTTCTCGGTCGCGCCACAGGTGGTGCTCGACCTCCTCCCCGGGGGCGCCGGCATCGGGAGGTGAACGTTTCCGGGAACGTTCGGCCAGGCCGGAGACGTTGGAGAAGGTGAATCGGCATCAACCGACAAGGGGGGTGTAGTGCACCACAACGGTCTGCGTACCGCCGTCCTCCTTGGCGCACTGTCCGCGGCGATCATCGCCGTCGGGGCGTGGCTGGGCGGTGGCGTGGGCCTGCAGATCGGGGTTCTGGCCGCCCTGCTGACCAACGGTTTCGCCTACTTCTTCTCCGACAGGATCGCCCTGTCGGCAATGCGGGCCCGTCCGGTGAGCGAGGTCGAGCAGCCGACCCTGTACCGGATCGTGCGTGAACTCTCCACCGAGGCCCGTCAGCCCATGCCCAGGCTGTACGTCTCGCCGACCATGCAGCCCAACGCCTTCGCCACCGGACGCAACCCCCGTAACGCCGCGGTCTGTGTGACCTACGGCATCACCCAGTTGCTCGACGAGTCCGAGCTGCGCGGGGTCATCGGACACGAGCTGTCCCACGTCTACAACCGTGACATCCTGATCTCCTCCGTGGCCGGGGCACTGGCCACGATGATCACCTATCTCGGATACATCGGCCTGTTCTTCGGCGGAGGAGACGACGACGAGGGGCCCGGTTTCCTCGGCGCGCTGCTCATGATCGTGCTCGGCCCGGTCGCCGCGGGGATGATCCAGATGGCGGTCTCCCGCTCCCGGGAGTACCAGGCGGACGAGTCGGGGGCCCGGCTGACCGGAGACCCCCTGGCCCTGGCCTCCGCGTTGCGGAAGATCGAGATGGGCGCCCGGCAGCTTCCCCTCCCGGAGAACGCCCGTCTCGCCTCGGCCTCACACCTCATGATCGCCAACCCCTTCCGGGGCGCGGGCATCGGCAGGCTGTTCTCCACCCACCCGCCGACCGCCGAGCGCATCGCCCGTCTGGAGCGGATGGCGGGCTACCGCCGCTGAGCGGGGCGGTAGCCCGACCGGCCGTCACGTATGCCCGGCACACACCTCGCCGCCGGTCACCGTACGTCTCTCAGCAGGCCGACCAACGGGGCGGCGGCCAGCGTCAGCAGGCCGCAGACCGAGAAGAGCACGAAGTAGTTCGGCCCCTCGGCGAAGGGGTCGGACCCCAGGCCGAGCAGGACCGGAGCCAGCGCCGGGGCGATAGCGCTCGGCAGGTGCTTGGCCATCGCGAAGGCGCCGAGATAGCGGCCCGCGTCCCGCTCGTCAGGAAGCACCTGGGTGACCAGGCCGAGATCGACGGCGTAGTAGACGCCGGTGGCGGCGCCGCTGATGACCGCTACGACGATCACCACGCCGACGCTGGCGGTCGCGGCCTTCAGCAGCAGCGTCACACCCAGGATCGCCGTCGCCCACAGCACGAACGGACGGCCCCTGCCGATCCTGGCCGACCAGCGGCCACCGAGATAGGCGAAGAGACCGGACAGCAGGGTGCTGGCGATGGTGGTCAGCCCGACCAGCGCGACGGCCTCGGCGGTCGGCATGCCGATGCGACTCTGCAGGTAGTAGAGCGAGTAGGAGGAGATCAACGCGAAGCCGATGCTGACGAGCAGCCGCTGCACCCACAGCAGCCGGTAGTCACGGGCGTGCCGGGGCAGTACGAGCAGCGCCGAGGCGAGACTGCCGACGTTCACCGGGCGTCGCTCGGCCGGGTCGAGACGACGGTCGGGCAACAGCGCGCAGAGCACGCCGGCGGCCGTCACGGCGAGTCCACCGCAGATCGTGAACTGCAGCAGCAACTCGCCCTTGAACATCTGGGACAGCGCCATGGCCGGGACGACGCCGAGCATGTTGCACATCGAGAACACGCCCGCCACCCGGACGCGGCGTTCCACGGGGAACTGGTCGACGACCGTCGCGGTCAGCCCGGCGACCATGGCCTGGTAGCCGGTGACGGCGACCATCCAGCCGACCGCGACGAGGGCGATCGACCCGGCGAGCGCCAGGAGGATCAGCCCGGCCAGGCCGAGCAGGGAACCGCCCAGGATCCACGGCCTGCGCATGCCGTACCGGCTGGTGGTGCGGTCGGACAGGTGGCCGCTGAGCGGGTTGGAGATCACCGTGGCCACTCCGCCGAGCGCGGCGACGAAGCCGAGTACAGCCTCCTTGTTGGCGGGCGCGATCTCCTGGACCTTGAGGCCGAGACCGAGGATCAGCGGCAGGGCCCCGGCCGCCGCGTAGAAGAGTTCGGCCACACCGATGGCCGCGACCAGCCCACGGCCGGTTTTTTGGGGTGCGCCGGTTTTCCGGGGAAGGGTGAGGGACACGGGGTCGCCTTTCTGGTCAGCCGACGAGGGCGGCGCGCAGCCGCTGGACGTGGCCCTCGGTCAGACCGTGGGCGGTGAGCAGCCGTTCGGCGCCCCCGCGGGCGTCGAGAGCGGTCAGAAAGGTGCGGATGGCGGCCTCGGGGGCGTCGAGCAACCCGGACACGGCCCCCGCCACCGAGACCGAAGCGGCCGGGGACAGAGCGGCCGGGGGCGGGGTGGTCAGGGGCGAAGCGGCCGGGGGCGGGGTGGTCAGGCCGAGCATCGTCATGATCTGGGGGAGGTGCGTCACGGTCGCGGCGTAGTCGCGGACGATCGCCTCGTGATCCACCCCGACCAGATCGAGGATCAGGGCGACGACCAGGCCGGTGCGGTCCTTGCCCGCCGCGCAGTGCACCAGGGCGGGCAGCCCGTCGGCGATCTCCGCCACGACGGAGGCGAACCAGGCGGTGCGGTGGTCGAGCATCAGCACATAGAGGTCGCCGAGGTCGATTCCCGGCGGAAGGGCGGACAGGTCGGCGGGGGATCCCGAGGTGCCGAGGCGGGTGACCCTGACACCGAGGTCGGTCAGGAGGGCCCAATCGTCCCCGGCGAGTTCGGCCTCGCTTCGCAGGTCCGCGACGAGCCGTAGTCCTTCGAGCTGCCCACCGAGGAGATCCGCCAACCGGTCGGTGTCGGCGGCGGTCAGCCGGTGGGGTTGCGCCGAGCGCAGCAGCATCCCGGAGCGGACAGGAGTTCCGGCGCCTTCGGCGACGTCACGGAGGTTCAAGAGCGGCATGAGTCATATATATGACTGGCTGACCTGCGTGAACGCGGCGAAAAGATGGATTCGCGATGAACGGCCGGGCAATCCCTGGATCATCGGCGGGGCAGGGAAGGCGGGAGCCGTACAGTTGTCCAGATGCCCAGAGAAGCCCGCTACCGCGCGATCGCCCGTGAGCTCGGGCGGCGCATCGAGTCCGGTGAGCTGCCCCCCGGTGAGCGGTTGCCGACCGAGGACGCGCTCGCCGAGCGGTTCGGCGTGCACCGGCTCACCGCCAGGCAGGCCATGGTCGAGCTGCGCAGGGCCGGGCTGGTCGAGACACGGCACGGTCTGGGGAGTTTCGTCAGGCGTGTCCCGCGCCGGATCGAGGTGTCCATCGACCCGGTGACCCGCAGGCACCGGCGGGCCGACCTGGAGGGGCTGGCGACGGTCTTCGCCGGGGGAGAGGAGATCCTCGGCCGGGGGCTCGTCGAGCATCCGGCGGGGGCGCGGCACCTGAGGGTCGCGGGTGAGGAGGTCTACGAGATCACCACCCTGCTCAGGTCCGAGGGGGCGCCATGTGTGCTGAGCCGCTACCGGCTCCACCCGGAGCGCGCCGACCTGCTCTGCGACCCCGAACTCGGCGTGCTCGGCTCTCTGGAGGCCGGTGGGGTCTCCTACCGCTACACCTGGCACGCGATCTCGGCGGACCTCGCCGACCTCGCCGACCAGTCCGCCCTCGCGCTCGACGCGGGCGCCGCCGTACTGGTGCGTGAGGGGCTCGTCATGCACGGCGACGAGCCCCTGTGTCACGTCGAACGGCGCTGCCGGGCCGACCTCGTCTCCTTCGTCACCCGCTATGACCGGCCAGGTGACTGAGCAGCACCTCGGTGTCCAGCTCGTAGACCGGGGGAGCCGACGTCATCGGGACGACCGTGGTGATCACACCGTCCTCGGTGACGTCCACCCGGCTGAAGGCCTGTGACGGTATGCCCCTGGTCTTCCCCGCGGGCGCCATGGTGTCGGCGGCGTAGGCCCCGCCGGGGCCGATCCAGACGGGGATGCCCGCCAGCGTGCCCGCGGACGCGCTGTGCGTGTGCCCGGCGAGGACGATCCGTACGTCGGAGCCGGTCAGTGCCCGCGCCAGCCTCTCCGGCTCCCGCAGGCCGATCCCGTCCATCAGCGGCAGCACACTGGGGATGGGCGGATGGTGCAGCACCAGCACGCTCCCGTCGGGCGCGGGCTCGGCCAGCACCGAGGCCAGCCACTCCAGCTGGTCGGCGGACAGTTCGCCGTGGTGCTCACCGGGCACGGTGCTGTCCAGCGTCACGATCCGCAACCCGCCGACCCAGGTCACCACGTCGTACGGCTCACCGCCCACCTGGTCGCCTGTCCGGTCACCTTCTCGGCCGTCCGCCTGGTCGTTGACGAGGGCCGAACGGAAGGCGCCCCGCTCGTCGTGGTTGCCCATCGCGACCACGACGGCCGCGCCGAGCTCACCGGCGGCCTTCTCCAGCGCCCGCGCGACCAGCCGGTAGGAGGGTTCGTCCCCCTGGTCGGCGATGTCGCCGGACAGGATGATCGCGTCCACGGGCTGCCCCGCGGCGACCACGGTGTCCAGCGCGTTCCTGAACGCCGTGGTCGAGTCGACGTGGCCGTGGAGCAGGCCGTCGGCGACGGCGTGGACGTCGGTGAGATGGATGAGGGTGTAACGCTTCATGACCACAACGGTCGTCCACGCCACTGAACGTGACCGGTCATCTATATGAATTACGGCCGTACGGCTCGCGGCGCACCGGTCAGGAGTGCTGGGTGACCGGGTCCGTCTCCTCGGGGGCCAGGCCGGCGATGCCGTCGATGCTCTCCCGGTTGTTCTTCGCCCGGTAGATCCGTCGCTGCTGCACGTCCTTGCGCTCCGCCCACTCGTCGAGCAGCGTCCGGTCCTTGTCGAACGACATGAACGGCACCGAGAAACCACAGGAGTCGGCGATGCGCTCACAGTCGACGACGATGATCGACCGGACACCCGGATGCGACCCGAACCTCGTGAGCAGCCCGGAGAACTCGGCGTCGCCGGGGGTGACGACCCGGCCTGTGCCGTACAGGCGAAGGATGTTCGGAGGACCGGAGAAGGCGCAGAACATGATCGTGATACGCCCGTTCTGGCGGAGGTGGGCGATGGTCTCCACACCGCTGCCGTCCAGATCGAGGTAGGCCACGGTGGTGTCGTCGATCACGGAGAACGTGTCGGCGTATCCCTTGGGGGAGACGTTGACGTGACCGCCCTGCTCGGGAGCGGTGGCGACGAAGAAGACCGGCTGCGCCTCGATGAACGCACGCAACCGGTCGCTGAGCTTTTCATGGACTTTCCCCATGAAGAGAAGATATGTCCTCCCACCCGCCAAGCCTTGGCGCACCCGCCGGGTTCCAGACCACCGGCCATCAGCGGGCCTCGACTCATCAGCCGGGCTCTGGGCCGCTTGCCGGGCCTGGGTCGTCGGCCGGGCGTTGGATCACTCGCCGGGTAGCCACCAGCTCCACGGGGCGTTCTTGATCGGGAAGGAGTCCACCGTGTGGACGGTGCCGGTCCTCGCGTTCACCGTACGCTTCGCCGCCGAGGTGACCTGTCCGCCGTGGGCCTCGCTGAAGCTCGTCCAGAGCGTCAGCGTGCCCGCCGGGTTCCAGGAGAGCCGCTGCGCGCCGTCGTTGACCGAGACGCCGAGCCGGACCGCCGCCGAGACCGTGTCCGAGGTCAGGCTGTAGGTGTGCAGCCGAGCCTTCTTCGTCATCGCCCCGGTGACGACGAACGCCGTCGTGGTGCCGTCGTTCGCCAGCGCGACCGGGGAGTTGTTGGCCACGATCTGCGGCACGACCCGGCTGGCCGTCACCCGCCCCGCACCGTCGAAGACCACGAACTCGGTGGTGCTGTCATCGGTGTAGCGGCTGGTGAGCACGTGCCGTCCGTCCGGGCTGAAGCCCATCACGTTGATCTTCGCGGGAAGCGTGGCGATCTTCCCGCTCTCACGGTCGACGAGCAGGGACGGCAGTCGCTCCTCTTCGTCGAGGTAGTCGATCACGACGGCCGATCCGTCCTCGGAGAGCATGGTGTCCACGCTGGCCTGGTCGAGCCCCTTGGGCAGGGTCGCGGCCCTTCCCGGCAGCGGGACGACCTTCCCACTGGTGACGTCACGAACGACGAGGACGTCCTCCCTGAGGTAGTTCACGACCCGGCCGTCACCGCTGACCGCGAAGGTCGTGCCCGCGTCCTTGTCCACGGTGCCGTTGGCCCGCCGGGGATTGACCCGCGCGTCGTCGAGCCTGACGGTCCTGCCGCTGCGCAGCGTCAACGTCCACTTCCCGCAGGGGACCGTGTGGTCTCCCTTGGCGCAGCTCTTGATCCACGCGTACCGGACCAGGTCGTCCGTCCCGGCCTCCGCCGGGGGAACGGTCATGGTCATGGCCACCACGGTGGCTGTCACGGTGCCGAGCGCGAGTACGGCCAGGCCGCGGATCGAGGACATCGCGTCTTCCTTTCGTCACCGAGGTAGATGCCTCCTCCGGGCGAAAGGTTCTGTCACGGATCAGCCACACCACCGGTTCCGGTACTCCAGCGGGGTGAGCCCGATCCTGCGGCGCATCAACGCGCGCAGGTTGGCGGCGGTTCCCAGCCCGCTGCGCCGCGCGACCACCTCGAAGCGCGACTCGCCACGCTCGATCATCCGGCACGCCACGTCGAGCCGTTCCCCGGTGAGCCAGGCCAGCGGCGTGGTGCCCAGCTGCGCCCGGAAACGGCGGTGCAGCGTCGCCTGACTGACCGAGGCCCGCGCCGCCAGGTCGGAGACCGTGAGCGCGGTGTCCAGCCGTTCCTGCGCCCAGGCCAGGAGGGGTGCCAGGGACTCGTCCGGTACGTCGGGAACCGGCCGTTCCACGAACTGCCGCTGCCCGCCGTCGCGGTGCGCGGCGAAGACGAGCCGCCTGCTCACGGCGTTGGCGACCTCCGCGCCATGGTCGAGCCGGACGATGTACAGACCGAGATCGAGCGCCGCCGAACTCCCCGCGGCGGTCAGGATGTCGCCGTCGTCCACGAACAGCACGTCCGTCTCCAACCGTACCGACGGGAACCGGGACCGGAAGGAGTGCGCCCACTGCCAGTGCGCCGTGGCCCGCCGTCCGTCGAGGACCCCGGCCTCGGCAAGGGTGAAGGCACCGCTGCAGAACCCGACCAGCCGGGCGCCCCGTGCGTGCGCCCGCCGAATGGCCGCGAGTACGGCGGGGCGCCGGGGAACCTCCACGTCGGGGCGGTTGGGGACGATCAACGTGTCCGCCGTCTCGGCCGCCTCAAGGCCCGCGACGCCTGTGAGCGTGAAGAAGCCGTCCCGCATCGGCGTACGCGGCTCCGGCGAGCACAGCCGAAAATCGTAGAGGTCACGCCCGAGCTCCGGCCTGCGCAGACCGAAGACCTCGGTCGCGCACCCCAGCTCGAACGGGTTGGAGTTCTCGTCCACGATCACGACAACCCGGTGCAGCGCCTCCCCCGCACCCACCGCTCGTCTTTTGCCCTGCTCCGCATGCGCTTCGCGGACCGCGCGCACCGCCTGTTCCATGTGCGCTTCACGAGCTGCGTGTGCCGCTTGTCCCATGTGTGCTTTACGGACTACGCGCGTTGGCTGTCCTGCACGCGCTGTCTGCTCCGTATGCGCTTCGCGGGCCGTATGCACCGCCTGTTCCGCGTGCGCTTCTCGAACCGTGTGCGCCATCCGTTCTGTGTGCGCCTCACAGGTTGCCTGCTCTGCGTGCTCTGCCTGCTCTGCGTGCGAGGATTCTTGCGCCATGTGCTATTCCTAGCACTCGCCCCGGCCGTACCGGTGGGCCAGGATTCACCTGTGAGCAACGAACCCATCGCCCTCGACGAGGCCCTGACCTCGTTCGACGCCCTCTGGAGTCCCCGCGTCGTCACGCACGTCAACGACTACGACGTTCGGATCGCCAAGGTCGAAGGCGAGCACATCTGGCACGTCCACCAGGAAACCGACGAGTTCTTCCTGGTGCTCGACGGGGAACTGACCATCGGCCTGCGCGAACCCACCGGAGAACGCACGGTACGGCTCCCGCGCGGCTCGGTGTTCACCGTCCCCCGCGGCACGGAGCACAGACCGTCGGCACCGAACGGCGCCGCGATCCTCATGTTCGAGCCGACCGGAACCTCGTCGGTCGGTGACCGGCCAACCGAGATCCCCGCCCACATCGACGCCACGACGGGCCACCCCCTCGGCACCTGACCGGAAGACCCGTGATGCCGCACAGCACCGCCAACCTTCGGGGGCCGGCATCACACGGACACGGCCGCCGTCGTGGGGAGGGCGGGGCGCCGTACGGGGGCTCCACTCCGGGCCTTGTCGCCGTGGACGCACGCCAGGCTTCTCGTGGGGCGTTTCTTCCCGGGAACGGACACGGCCGCCGTACGAGGGCCTTGCGTCGTCGTGGACGCACACCACACCTCTTTAGGGCGCGGCGGCCTCTCTGCGGGCGTGCCGGGTTTCCTTCCGGAGGAAGTGCGCGGAGGCTGCGCCACCATCTCCCCGCGACTGAGGCCGTACACCGGTCCAGATGGGCGCGTCCCGGTCTGCCGGACCGGGGTTTGCCGAAGCGGGGCTCCGTGGGGCCGGAGTTCTGCCGGATCGGAGATTTCGTCGGGTCAGGGCACAGGCCTTCGGCCGTGTGCCCCTGGCATACCCGTTGGCGCTATCGGTAGTTCGTGAACTGCAGCGCGATCTCCAGATCCTTGCCCTTGAGGAGGGCGATGACCTCCTGGAGCTCGTCCCTCTTCTTGGAGCTCACCCGCAGTTCGTCACCCTGGATCTGGGCCTTGACACCCTTGGGGCCCTCATCCCGGATGATCTTCGAGATCTTCTTGGCGTACTCCTGGTCGATGCCCTCCTTGAGGGTGACCACAAGCCGGTACTCCTTGCCGGACAGCTTCGGCTCACCGGCGTCCAGGATCTTGAGGGAGAGCCCCCGCTTGATCAACTTGTCCTTGAACACGTCAAGGACGGCGTTGGCGCGCTCCTCGCTGTTGGCCTTGATCTCGATGGCTTTCTGCCCGCCCGACCAAGCGATGGTCGCGCCGGTGCCCTTGAAGTCAAACCGGTGCCCGACCTCCTTGACCGTCTGGTTCAGCGCGTTGTCGGCCTCCTGGTGGTCGATCTTGCTGACGATGTCAAAACTGCTGTCGGCCATGCGTCGACTGTCCTCTCTAGCTCTCCTGCCGACCCTAGCGCCTCACCTGTCGGCTCATGATGAACGTGACCACCAACACCACGACAACGGTGTCGAAAACCGCCGGGCCCAGCACCCCACGTGAACCGTCATCCCCTTCGTTCCCAGCCGGTACCCCCATGGCGCGGGCGGCAAAAGTCCTGGTACGGCGGGCTTTCGGTAGGCAGTCTCCGCCGATGTCACGTCACACCCGGAAGTCCGCTATTCTTCTTCCTGTCGCCGCCGCAGGCGGAGGACAAGGCAGGTTGCCCGAGTGGTCAAAGGGAGCGGTCTGTAAAACCGTCGGCTCAGCCTACGCAGGTTCAAGTCCTGCACCTGCCACCAGCCAAAACGGCAGCTCAGAGCCCCGCGAGGGGCTCTTTTGCTTTTCCGGGACATGCGGTCGTACGCGGCCAGGAGCAGCCGTGTGTCACCGCTCCACCGACATACGTGCAATGATCTTGAAGGCGTTTCCCCAGGTGGAGCCGGGGTTTCCGGGCGCTGCGGGGGCGGGAACCGGCCTCCGGAAACGCCAAGGGACCCCGGGGTCTCCGAGGTCCTGGTCGTACGGCAGGCAGCTCAGGCGGCCAGTGCGTCGTCTATCCGCCGGTTGGCCACGTCCTTCTGCCCGTCGAGGCACTTGGCGTAGACCCGCAGCAGGACGTCCACGCTGTGCCCGGCCCGCTCGGCCACCTCGGGAGCGGGGACACCCGCGTTGAGTCACAGCGACACCGCCGCGTGCCGCAGGTCGTACGGCCTGCGCGCCAGGGGAGGGGCCACCTGGGCAGGAGTGAGAGCAAGCTTCCTGGCCTTCTGCCAGACCTCGGTGTAGGCCGTCGAGGCGACCACCCCGCCGCGCCACTCCGGAAGAGCCGCCCGTCCTGGCCGGTGCCGTACTCGGCGATGTGCTCCCGGAGGATCTCGACCAGCGTCGGCGGGATCGGCACCGGCCGTACGTCGTCACGCCCTCGATGCTTGAGTCCCCGCTGTCGGTCCACCGCGTGTCGACCTCGGGACGGGAGACGTCGACCGTCAGCTGCCCCCAGCCCTTGAGCGGAAGGTGGCAGTCCTGCACTCGCGGGCCGACCGCCCTCGGCCGGGCGCAGGGCCGCGTAACACATGTACGCGAACAGCGCCATGAGCCGCCGACGCCGGCCGCGACCGCCCACGTGGGTGACCATGGTCAGGAGTTCCTGAGCCCGCCGCGGATTGACCGCCACGCGAGGGTCAACGGTCTCGGTGGTCTTGGGCGGCTTCCACTTGACCTTGTGCAGCGGGTTGGAGTCCAGTTCCTCAAGCTCCACCGCGTACTCAAGGACGGCATGAAAGACGGCCCGCTTACGGGCGATCGTGTTTGGAGCGGCGGCCTTGCCGTCGAGGCGGAGGGCGAGCGCGTCGAGGGCCAGCCGTACCGTCCTGGCCTCGTTCAGGGCCGTCAGTTCGAGCGACGCCGACCGGAGCCAGCGGACCGCCTGCGCCGACTCCGGGGGAGTGGCCGGCCTTCTGCTCTCCGGGAGAAGGAGGTGCTTGCGGAAAGCCGTCCGCAGATCTTCGGCGTCGGGACAGCCGGGGCGGTCCTTGGTCAGCGCGGGAAGGCTCGTCGCGAGCGCGTCGGACATGCCGTCCCTGGTCTTGGCCGCCGCATGGGGCCACTTCATCTCGATGAAGGCCGTGACGAACTCAAGGACGGTCCGGGCGTCCTTAGCGGGCGACCAGCGCGTCACCTCCTATGTCCTCATGCGCAAAAGCGCCATCGCCATCGAATCCGGCGACCATGGCCACGGCCTTGGCCTGGCCAACGCCGCCCTGTCCAACGCCGACGCCCTCACCTCCCGCCTGCGAGCCGTCATCCTGCGCACCCGAGCCATCGCCAACGCCTACCTCGGAGAAGCCGCGGACTCCGCCCGGGACTAAGAAACCGCCCTCATCGAGGCCACCGCCGGAATGATTCAGACCGAGCCCGACCGGGCGCCGTACTGCACGCCCGCCTACGTCGCCATGGAGACCGGAGCCATCCACCTGCTGTTCGGTCAGGCCACTACCGCGATACCGATCTTCGAGGCCAGCCGCTCCCAGTGGACACCCGCCAGCCAGGCCCGCGACCACGCCCTGTTCCCGACCCGCATGGCCACCGCCTACGCCACGGCAGGCGAGCGCGACCAGGCATGCACCGTGACTGAGGAGGCCATCCCGCGTGTCCTGGCATTGCGCTTCAGCCGGGTGGCCGGCCAGCTTGCCGCACTCCGAATCCAGTTGGCCCGGTGGTCGGCGGATCGGTCCGTGGCAGACTTGCTCACCAGACTCGATCTCCTCACAGAGCCCTTCTTTCTGCCAGCATCTCGGCCACCAGAAGGAGAACGGTGATCGACGCGCTGCCCACCGCGACCACCACCGAGGAACACCACCGCAACGCCCCCGTCGCCATCCTGCCTGTCGGTAGCTTCGAACAGCACGGCGACCACCTGCCTTTGAGTACTGACACGATCATCGCCACCCTGATCTGCCGAAAGATCGCTGAGGCCTACCCTGTCCTGCTGCTGCCCCCGATCACGATCTCCTGCTCTCATGAGCACAGCGCCTGGCCCGGAACCGTCAGCGTCTCCGCCCGTACTTTGCACGCCGTCATCACCGACGTGTATGACTCGGTCACCCGTACTGGCCCCCGGGCTCTGGTGGTGGTCAATGCGCACGGCGGCAACTACGTGCTGAGCAACGTCGTCCAGGAGGCCAGTCCCAAGGGCATGCGATGGCGCTGTTCCCCACCCGTGAGGACTGGCAGACGGCGCGGACCGCTGCCGAGCTGGCCAGTTCCACGCACGAGGACATGCACGCCGGAGAGATCGAGACCTCGATCTTGCTGCACGCTCACCCCGAGGTCATCCGCCCCGGCTACGAGGGAGCCGACCACATCGCCGACGACCGCCGCCACCTGCTGACCGAAGGCATGCAGGCCTACACCGAAACCGGCGTCATCGGCCGCCCCTCCCTGGCCACTGCCGAAAAAGGCAAGGCCGTCCTCGACTCCCTGACCAGCAGCTTCGCTGACGTGATGAATCTACTCACCAAGCTCTGAGCACCATGTGCGGAGCGATCACGATCACGTAGCGCGGACACTGCCGAATTGTTCTCATGGGTTATCAAGCGCGCCGCCGCACGGCCCGCCGCCCGAGCGTGCGGCGTGGGCGCGGGTCTCGGACGGCGGCGGGACACGGCCCGCCCGCCGCACCGCGCACCCGCCGTACTCGACCACCGACCGCCGTACCAGGGCCACACCGCCGCTCTCGAAACTCGGGTTTTGGATAGTTGCGCCCGACGATCGCCTGATGATGGCTGATCTTCGCTCAGGGCTGGGGGCGATCGACGGACCGAGACTTCGTTCCTCAGCCCCGGTCCACCGGATATCTCAGCTAGCAGGATCCGGTCGCCAACTTGCCCTGTCGATCTGACCTGCGTAGATGCGATGCATCACCTTTTCATGCGACAGATCATGTTTCGTGAGGCAAAATTTCCCTCACTGGCACCATCAGGAAGCTCGCTGGTCGAACGGAGGGGTTATGACGATCATGACCGATGCCGAGCTCCTGCTTGGCCTCTCAAGACACCTCTCCGTCTTCCAAATGGGACCGGAGAAGGCTGCGCTTGAGCAGCTTGAGTTCGCGGGTCGAGTGCTCGACATGGCCTTTCGGCTGCGCGGGAGCACAACCAGCAGCGCTGAACGTCTTAGTGCCATCGGTTTGGACGCCGGACTTGGCCGCACAATGTTGCAGCCTGTGATCGCCACCATGGAGACCCTCGGCTGGATCAACGTGACGCGGGACACCTACAGCGCCCCCATCGCCGTCGCCGAGAGCATCCCCGCTCCAGGGGATCTTGTAGCCTCCGCTTCCTCCCTCTTGGACATGCTTAGGGCCACCCCTCAGGAACGTGCTGCCCTGTCGATCCTTCGAGCGACCTCGCTCCAACCGTTGTTGGTTGACGACGCTCTCCAGATGGCAACCACCTCGGCCTGTGACGAGGCGACGGGAGAGGACGCGATCCGCCACCTCACCTACCTGAAGCTCGTCCGTCGGGTGAAAACTGAAGCCGATGATCGCGAGGTGCTGTATAACCCCAACGTCTGGACGCAAGGTGACAGCATTGCTCAAGCGGCGCTGAAAGCTGCGGATGCAAGGGCGACCAGAGAGGTAGCAGCTCTTTTGGAGGAGGTTTCGGCTAATCCAGGCATGCCTGAGGCACACGTGAAGTCGACTGACTCCAAGTGGGTCACGTTCGCCGTCTCGCAGGGTTTGGTACAGCGGTCGGTAATTCAGACGTCAGAAGATGCCGAGCAGGGTTTTCTATTCACACCACATCTGACACGTGGGCCGTTTAGCGGAACCGCAGGTGACGCTTCTGGACAAGTGCGTCAGCTTGTGGGGTCGATGATCTACGCTTCAACGTTTGCAGCTTATAGACTCAGGTCCCCTGCGGTCTTTCTCAGGGCACTTATTGATCGGGGTGTCGCAGGCAACGCAACCTCCATCGGCACTGACTATTTGATGCTGGAGAAGGCGGGGGTTGTCAAAGTCATTCAGGGGAGTGGCCTCGGTTACTGCCAACTTGAACTGCTCCAGTCCGAGGTGGCTGAAGACGCTCTACAGTTGCTCATCGCGCGTGAAGGAACCGGTGTCAGCAATGCTTCGTCCGCAGACATTGCGGCCCTTCGAGCGCAACGATCGTACATTCATGTCGAGAGCGACCGCGCTAAGATGGCCTTGACCGCCGATGTCGATGAGATCGAACAAGCGCGCCTGCTCGCCGCCCTTCGCGACGTACCCATTCGGCGCATGATGAGTGGACGCTCATGAGTGAATCTGCAGAGAAGAGCTCAGGTAGTGCGGACCGTCAGCCTCGCTCCGGTTCGGCCGAAGGCCGTGTATCTGAAACCGCACAGAGCGTTAGAAGTTCACGGCGAGGGCCAGCAGCTGGCACAAAGCCGAGTGAAACAAGCGGGGGCCAGCTAGAACGACGCGTTGCCCGCCTTGAGTTCGCAGAAGGGGCTTTTACACGACTTAGAGTACCCATCACAGCTGATGGTGCCGACAGCGGGCGAGATGTCTTGACCGATATCGATGTTCTGTCTCTGGATCTCGATCGGCGGCTTCGTCTTTCCAGGTCAGTTCTAGAGTGTAAGAGCGGAAGAGGGCAGAGTGGCGAGCCGAACACAATCGTCTGGCTCGCCGGTTTCCGCCAACTCTTGAAGCTAGATCGTGCCACACTCGTGCGCCAGACGGTAAGCAGGCGCGGCGTAAGTCTTGCCCAGAAGCTGGATATTACACTTATAGACGAGGAGGCTGTAAAGCGGCGGGAGGTCGCTCACGCTTGGCTTCCGCAGAGGTTTGCGCATCTTGATGGGGCAGCATGCACAGCCGCTGAAGCTCGGACGGATACTCAGCTCAAGGGACTCCCTGGCATATCGCAAGAGCTGATCCGATTCCTGCGAGGAGAGGCTCTCCTAGCAGATTCTCCTTCCATCTTGGCCGCTTTAGAAGCTTTCGGCGCAGCCGTACAGAATCAGGGCATACTTCCTGATCCGAGCGCAAAGGTACTGTCGGGTCATGCCTTTATAGCGATCCTTCTCGCAGGACTTCAAGACGCTGGACGGCTTGACGTTATTCCATCTCGTGCTTTGCTGGGGCGGCTCGAACGGGCTCTTACAGTCGGTAACCCTGATGATGTCCACCTCCTTCCGCTACTAGAACGAGCGGATGCACTGGTGCGTCACATCCAAGACCGCACTCACAAGGCATACGTCAATGCTGGGGCCGAACCGATCCATGTCGACGTACCTTCTCTGCGAGACTCTGTTGCCACTCCACCCGAATATCTTGGCGATTATGTGGATCTCGTGGAGCGGCTGCGCAGCAATCCTCAAGTGTCGCGGGACCTTCTTCAAACTGCTGAGTTGGTCTGCTTCGATGCTCTGCTTGACGATCAGAATTGGCGTGCTCCTGCCTTCTCGCATCTTTTCACCATCGAGCATCGCGGGCTCCTCTTGGTTGCACTTCGATGCCTCACTCGGGTCGCCGGTGTGCAAGCAACCGCACCCTTGCGAGAAATGAGTGACCTTCCTTTCGATGGTCCAGTAGTCGGTGTCCCAGACCGGCATCAGCCACTGCTTAATGAGGGCAACCAGAAGCTCTTTTAATTGACAGCAGGAATGATCGGAGCGCGCTCACGTAATTTTCATTATTCGTTCACTCCGGTAGCTCATCAACGAGGGTCTACTCATTCGTGGACGCGGGCGGACCGTTCGCTCACAAACACGGCTGTACTGGCAGCGACCAGCGAGACACTTTGTCGGTGACCTCGGCCGCGAGAGGGCTTCTCGGGGTAGTCGGTTTCCATCCACGTGGCGGCCAGGTCTCGACAGGCCATCATGACCGTTCTCGGCCGGAAGACGATCTCGTGGCTGCATCTATCGGGGCGTGGCAGGATCTCGTCGAGGATCACCACGCTGCGCGGTTCGATCCCGGAGGGTGCGCGTCTCTCATGCTGTGTGCAGTGGTGTGTGGCTCTCAGCGGGCGACTGCGGCTGGCTGTGCCGAATACGTGCGCAAGTTTCTGGATCGATTTCGGATCATTGTCCACCTCACTCCACAGCAAGCACCGTTCTCTCATGCCCCAAGCCGCAAGCAGGGCAGAGCCCACTCGTCGTGTGCATGTCCCTCAAGGCCGACCGATTATGTAACGATCTCTGCATCCTGTATGTCCGTGACATGCTTGCGCACTGATATGGCCAGTATGGGTCTGCCTGCATGGATGCGTCGCCACCCTTCCCCTCTTCCTGCCGCTCCGCCTCCCCTACGTGAACCCCGACCTGCCGCATGGTGGATCATTCCCATCACCTGCTGATCAGTGGCGTGATCTACGGAGTGGCGTGGTGGTTGCTTGCCAACGCGACCTCTCTCGCCTCGACAGGACCTCTCACCCCAACGGCAACAGCAAGCCTTGCCCCTTCACAAGGCATCAACTCCATTCAGCTCCGCAACGAGGTTTTACGCACCGCTCTAGCAGCAGGTGCCGGCGTCGGCGCAGCCATTACGCTCATGCTGGCCTTCCGCCGTCAACGCCATCAGGAACTCACGACCCTCGCCACTACTGAGGATGAATTCCCGGGGTTAGGTCGGTTCGAGGGCCAGACCGGTCTCGGCGAAGAAGCCGTCGATCAGATCGGGCCGGTACTGCATGCGTTTCAGTCGGGTCTTGATCGTCGCGTTGAGGGCGTCCAGGCCGTCGACCAGGAGATTGCCCAGGCCATGCTTCATGCTGGCCCAGATGCCTTCGACGGGGTTGAGCTCGAAAGCGTAGGCGGGCAGCCGGTAAACCGTCAGCCAGTCACGAGCGGCAATGTAGCTGCGCATCGCGTGGCTGAGGTGGGTGTTCAGATTGTCCCAGACGAGCACGATGGAGCCGCCGAGTTGCTGGTGGGCGGCATCCAGCAGGGCGGCGTAGTCGCGTTCGGCGAAACTGCGCCGCTCGCCCTTGCGGCCGCGGTGCAGCCGGACACGGTAGATCATCCGGCTGCGGTGCCCGGCCTTGAGGCAGATCATGCCGGTGATCGACACCCGGCCTGATCCCTTGCCCGACACCGTCGCCACGGGCGTGTGGCCGCGGCGCGCCCAGGTCCGGCCCCGGGGCGGTCTCAAGATCTGACCGGCCTCGTCCTCGAAGCAGATCCAGCCGTCTAGAGCCGCCGCCGTCTTTTTATCCGCTGCCACTGCTCAGTCTTCCACCAGGTGATCACCACCTCGTCGCGTTCGGCGGCCCGGTGCACGCTCACCTGCGGCGACCAGCCCATCCGGTGCAGCAGCAGCGAGACCCCGCGCAGGCTGTAGCGGATCCGAAACAGCCAGACGATCAGATCCGCCACCCGCGCCAGCGTCCAGCGCTGATCGGCCCAGCCGTGGGCGGCCGGGCCCGCCTGGAGTTCGGCTTCCAGCCGGGCACGTTGTTCCTCATTGAGCCGGCAGGGCCATCCGGCCGCTCCCTTGGAGGCCAGTGCCGCGATTCCGCCGGCTTTCCAGGCCCGATACCAGCGGCTGGCCGACATCGGAGAGACATGTAACCGCCGGCGACCTCGGCTTGGGACACGTCTTGCGCGAACATCTCCGCCGCATGCAGCCGTACCGCTTCGCGTCGTGCCCGGTCTTTGGCGGTCAGCCCGCCACCTTCCGGATACCTCATAATTCCGGCATATCGGATGCATGGCCATCTAGTGGTCATGAATCATGCATGATGATCTAACTTCCGAGCTTCAGCCTCAGTAACTACTACGCCGAACGCACTGCCGGGCACACTGAGCATGACGCCACCGAGCATAGGGTCACGGACCTATATACCAAAGCCGTTGAGCAGCTCGGCAGCGAGAAAGCCGCCGTCCGCCTGGACGGGTTATACGCCTTGGAGCGCCTAGCTCAGGGCAACCCCACCCACCGACAAACCATTGTCAACGTCCTCTGCGCCTACCTGCGCATGCCTTACACCGTACCGAACACCGATACCTGCGCGGCACAACCCCCTGGCCCGTGGCAGATCAAGACCAGTCCCTCCCCCCACGAGGAGGGGGAACGCCAGGTTCGACTCACCGCCCAACGCATCCTTACCGAGCACCTGCGGGATGAACCCACCACAGAGGAATATGACACAGACCAGCCCGCCGACCTTCGCTTCTGGGACGGTATGCGAATCGATCTAACTGGCGCTACCCTCATTAACTTGCATTTCCTAAACTGTCGTATGGTCGAATCCGTCTTCCGTAAATCGACCTTCTCTGGTGACGCCGTATTTATCGGAGCGAATTTCGCTGGAAGCGCCTGGTTCGAGCGGACGACCTTCACTTGGAACACCAGTTTCCAGAGGACGACCTTCACTAGTAATGCAACGTTCGGAGGTAAAGGCGTACGAATATCCAGCCAGGAGGCGACCATTTCTGGCCGGAGGGATGGGCCGTCGTTGTCCAACCGGATGGAACTGGTCTTCTCCAATCACAGGAGAAAACTGCCGCCTCTTCAGCAGACCCGGCTGATTCAGATGGTGATGCCAACGTCTGACCTGTGCGGATCAGTTCGTGCGACCGCTCCGGATTACTCCACACCCCTTGAGTGCGTCGGTGATCCGGCGCTTGGCAGCTTCGTCCTGGCCGAAGATGCACTTAGCGTAGATTGAACCGCGCCGGGATTGCTGGAAGCTTTGGTCTGCCTGGGTCTGGCGGAGGCGCGGTTTATTTGTTGTTCCTATTCGAATCCGGCAGAGCTACAGCAGCGTCCTGAGTGAGTTGGAGGACTGCACCGACGGTCGCGGAGATCATGCCGACGCCTCAGTCGTTGTCTATGATCGTTACCCTGATCACCAGGTCCTCACCGAACTTGATTCCAATAGCTTGCTGGCCGCGAAAGTCATCCTCGGAGCGGCCAACATCGATGAGGTCTGGGGGTTCGGAGAGACCTGTGGCCTGTCGCCAAGCATCGCGCCCGTTGGCACTCTCGCTGAGGTAGCCGCCGTCTTCGCAGTCCTCGCAACTGCCACAAGCACCGCACTCGGCGACACGATTCTCCTCGTGTGTCCGGAAAATGTGCTCCACGAAGCTGCTCGCGTACACGAACGCTTGGAAAGGGTTCTCCCTCACCGGGACGACGACATCCGGACGCGTCACGGTGAGCACGGCCGTGAACCCAGACGCGTCCCGCAGCAGCACCTCGGAGCGGGCGGCGTCGAAGTCCAAGGCGTAAAGATCGCCCTCAAAGATCTCATTGACGATATCGCGATTGCGTCGAAGGAAGCCGAGAAGCACGCTCGCGATGAACTCCGGTGCGGCGATGGCGCTTCCATCGGCCTTTCGCCATTCGTTCAGGGCCGCATCCAGCGGATCCCACCAGCGGTAGGGGTGCAGTCGCGAAAGCTTGATACGGCCATCGGATCCGATGTGATCGGCGATCTCATCCTCAGTGAATTCAGGAAACCCGAATGGGAAGCGCGAGATCTCCAACGCGACACCGTCCCAGTCCGGGTCGTCCCTTCGGTGCTCGATACCCTTGACGTACTGCCACGGAGGCATGTCGTCCCACGTCCCACGCCCCCAGCTTATGGCCGCGTGCAGCACGTACTCTTCCGCTAGGTTCTGGAGTCTCGGCCTTACGCCACTGTCGAGCAGGGACGCCATCCGCTGAAAATTCTTCGCCAGCTTCTCGCGCCATGCATGATTCCCCTGAACCCGGAACAGAACAGAGTCAGGTAGCTCTTCCATAAAGTCTGGAAGATCCGCCTGATCATGGGTACTCATGTCGTAGGCCATGCCGCAAGTGGCTGATAGATGCACCGCCATAGCAGGCGTCAGAGACCCCTCCTGGAAACTCTCGTTCAGCCTCCTCGCGTGTAAGGATAGTTCGGCCGCTTTCTCCTGCGGCCGACGCCGAGTTGCCTTGAGCACACGCTCGACCGCGGACCTGGTTTTGGCCGACACCGACGAGAGGTCGTCCTCGGCGCGTCTCCATGTGGCCACAGAGACGCGCGCGCCCTTCGCCGCCTCGGCTTGGGTCAGCCCAGCCGCCTTTCGCGCGACCTTCACATCGACAACTTCCTCCATCGAACCTCCTCTTGCGAGCACCAACCGATTATTGAGCGCTCAGTGAGCACTCAATCTAAATGACCTTCAGTGCGATGGCAAGTTCTGCGACATCTGGCCCAAGCGACTTCTTTTGTCAGGCAGCGCCATACGATCCCCCTTCTCAAGAACCTCCTCGCCCCACGGAGCTGATCGCTGATTGGCTGGCGGAGGGGCCGGTGAAGACGCAGATCGATCGCCGGATGGATCCCCGGCCGCGCCTGTCGTGGCGTGCAATATACGTGCAATGATCATGATGGCGAGAGGGCTGCGAACGTGCTGCGTACCAGGTCAGCGGCCATGCCACCTGAAGAACGGTCACGAGCTGTAAAACCGTCGGCTCAGCCTACGCAGGTTCAAGTCCTGCACCTGCCATATCAGCAGAAAGAGCCCTCTCACCAGCGAAAACGCGGTGAGAGGGCTCTTCTCGTATGTCCGGCTGACGGCGGGTCGCCATGGCTCGTCGCGGCCAATATGCGGCCAAGTTTTCAGGCCCTGGTCGCCTCACAGAGGCGGCACATCGCCTCGCCCTGTTGGCAGTGGACGCACTTGGCGTAGACCCTCAGCAGGACGTCCACGCTGTGCCCGGCCCGCTCGGCGACCCGGGCGCCGGAACACCGGCGTTGAGCCATGTGGACACGCAGGAGTGTCGCAGGTCGTACGGCCGTTCGGCGGGCATCGGGGCGGCTCCTTCGAGGGCCGGAGGGAGACAGCATGACCGAGACGATCCGCTCGCGCATGCCGGCACCGAACGAGTCCGAGATGGTGGCGCTGCCCGCCACTGAGCCGGGTCATGACCCTGCAGCGGCGTATGTTCACGCGTGAAGGCCGCCTGGTCGGGTTCGCCCGTGGTGTGCACGTCGCGTCGCGCTTCGCGAGTCCTACGCGTTCAAGATTCCCGACTGAGGACAGCTAGAGGCCATGACCGCCGGTGCCGTTGTCCCCGACGTTCTCCGTGCTGACGTCGAGACGTTGTGGAACTACCACGACATGCACCATGCCGTCCGGCCGGCAGACGTCGGCATCGGCCTGGGAAGTCACGACCTCGGAGTCGCCACCCATGCCGCCGATCTCCACCTGCGAGGACTGTTCCCGCTGATCGTGTTCACGGGAGCCAACGCCCCCACCACGATCAGCAGGTTCCCTCACGGCGAAGCCGTCCACTACAAAGAGCATGCCGTCGGACGAGGGGTCCCTGATGGGGCGGTGCTGGTCGAGCCACGGGCGACGAACACGGGAGAGAACTTCACCTACACCCGCGATCTTCTGGCCCGGCACGGGATCACCGTCACGTCGGCGGTGCTCATCTCACGCCCTTACCAGCAGCGGCGCGCGTACGCCACGTGCAAGAAGATCTGGCCGGAGATCGAGATCACCTGCGCGTCACTCCCGCTCTCGCTTGCCGACTACGTCGAGAGCATCGGGGATGTGGATCGCGTGATCAACATGCTGGTCGGCGACACCCAGCGGATCACGGAATACGCCAAGAAGGGCTTCGCCGTAGAACAGCCATACCCGGATGAGGTCCGGACGGCCTTCGAACGCTTGGTGGAAGCCGGGTACACGAGTCGCCTGATCTAATTATGGACGTGCACAGCACGAAGCCCTGACGATGATTCCACCCATGCCGGGGCTCCGCTCTGCTCCGCAGGAGCGTAGGTCCAGGTAGCCGCTCTTACTACCTGGACCTACGCCGCTTCAAGTGCCAGACGACCGCGAAGACGGCGATTCCCAAAGGGAGAACCCATCGCCAGTCGATATGGTCGGACTTTTTCCTATTTATCTGCCTCGCATGCTTTGGCACAGGTACCTCATCTTCCGGACCAGCAAGCTCCTTGCGAGAGACGGGTGATGTGCTTATCCTTCACCGTTTTAGGAAGCTTTGATTAGTACTCTCCTGGGGAATATTTCCGATTTGGTGGATTGGATGATCACCGTTTCTCTGCCTCCCGTGACTTTAAACACGCATCTAAGGTTGCACCATACCTGCGCTTGGGAGGGTGGCGCACACAAAAAGGTGCCGACCGTATACTTTTAGCTGTCGGTCGAGATTCTCGCTTTCCTTGCGTATGCGGGGATGGTCCCCTTAGGTGCGTGTTTATCCTAAGTAAGGGTTAATGCTCCCCGCGCACGCGGGGATGGTCCCAGCGGCTGATCTACATCGAGTGGATCAACGGCTGCTCCCTGCCATGAATCAGGTGGTGTCCAGCCACAGGTCCCGCTGTGGCCCTGGAAGACAGGAGAACGGTTCAAGTCTTCCTCGAGCGCAAATCGGTCGCCTTTGGAGTCCTGGTCACGAGCAGAAGTGACCAGGACTCTTTGCTTGGACGGGTGGTGGACCAGCCGTAGGCCGATATTCCCGTAGATCTTGACCTTCCGTATCAGGTCGACCCGCGTGAGAACCGGACCATGTCGCCGAGTTCACGCGTCACCTCAGCCGTCTTGGGGATGGACGTGCACGCGGCTGAGGAGCGTCCTACGGCCGAGCTTTTCCTGGAGCCATCCGG
Source organism: Streptosporangium sp. NPDC020072 (assembly GCF_040631445.1). Taxonomy (NCBI): domain Bacteria; kingdom Bacillati; phylum Actinomycetota; class Actinomycetes; order Streptosporangiales; family Streptosporangiaceae; genus Streptosporangium; species Streptosporangium sp. NPDC020072. The sequence goes on from NZ_JBEYAB010000007.1 coordinate 428,411, forward strand.
CGACGAGCGCGGGGTTGGCCCCCGCCTCAAGAGTGGCGCGGTGCTGGGCGGTCTGGTGGCGGGAGGGATTCGCCGTTCGCCGCAGCGCAGAACCGGACGATCGGGGCGGCGGGCGGTGACCCGCGCGACACTATGCTCACTCGCGGTGCAGCCGTATATCGCCCCCCGGGCCAATGGTTGAAGATCCGGCAGGCCCATAGGCTCGAACGAGGTCCCACACCGCAGCATCGGCGGACGGCGTGTTCCGCCGCGCCGGCGAAGGACACGCAGATCCCACCAGGGGAGGCACCTCGATGGAAGGCCGCCACGAACAGGACAGCGCGACCGCCGACGGCCGAACGTCGGCGTCCTTCCTGATCGACGAAGCGCTCATGTTCTATTATCCGGCCGCCCTGCGGGCCGTGGCCGCGACCGGCGTGGCGGACCATCTCGCGGACGGTCCGCGTACCGTCGAAGACCTGGCCCGGCGTACGGGTGTCAACGCGCGGAGCCTGTACCGGGCCCTGCGGGTGTCGGTGACCCGCGGGATCTTCGAGGAGTTGGACGACGGCCGGTTCCGCCTCACCCCTGCGGGGGACGCGCTGCGCACGGACGCGCCCCTGTCGGCGCGGTCGGCCGTACTGATGCTCACGGACCAGTCGATGTGGCGGCCCGCCGGCGAGATGGAACGCTGCCTGCAGCAGGGCGGTCCGGCGTTCGACGACATCTTCGGCATGCCGTTCTTCGACCATTTCGCACGAGATCAGGCGACGGCGGCCATCTTCCACCATGGGATGGCGGCCATGTCCGCCCAGGAGAACGCGCCGATCGCCGCGGCCTGCGAATTCCCCGAATCGGGAGTCGTCGTCGACGTCGGTGGTGGCCAGGGCGGGCTGCTGCGGGAGGTGCTGGGCCGGAGGGACGGCCTGCGGGGCGTGCTCTTCGACGCCGAGCACGTCCTGCGAGACCACCTGCTGGACGTGGCGGAGACCCGTGGCCGCTGGGAGCTGGCCGTGGGGGACTTCTTCACCGAGGTCCCCAAAGGAGACGTCTACCTGCTGAAGCGCATCCTGCACGACTGGGAGGACGACCAGTGCGTGGCCATTCTGCGCAACTGCCGTACGGCGATGCGGCCGGGCGGGCGGATCCTGGTCATCGACGCGGTCGTTCCCCCCGGCAACGCCCCGCACCAGGCGAAGCTCGTCGACCTTCTGCTGATGGCCTCTCTCGTCGGTCGTGAGCGCACGGCGCAGGAGTTCTCGCAGCTTTTCGAGGCGGCCGATCTGCGGCTGTCCCGCGTCGTCCCCACCGGTACCGTCCTGTCCGTCGTGGAGGCGACTCCGAAGGACCCGGACGGCTGATCCCGGCCCGCGCCGAGCCTCCGGCGAGCGGGTGAGAACTCCTGTGCGGCTGCCCGCCGCCACCGCCCCGCGGGGTCGAGCCGATCTGTCCGAGCGACGACGTCAACGGACACCGGCGCGCGTTCCAGGTGTCTCCGTCGTACGGACAGGGGGCGGTCGGTCCGTCTCCCGGATCCCGCACGTCGCGGGGAGAGGGTGGTGCCCGAAGCGCTCCGGGCCGTCCCAGGTTTCAACTCGTGCGGTCACAGGGGCCCGCCTTTGGGGAGGTCACGGACGGGTGGCCACCAGTAGATCGACCACGTAGGTCTCCTCCAGGGTCTCGTCGGGGAAGGCGTCGCGCAGGCGTCGACGCTCCTCGGTGAGGAAGGCCTGGGCCGTGGCCTGGTCGAGGACGAGGAACGCCGAGCGACTGCCGATGTTGGCGAGGTGCGTGTCGAAGGAGACCGTCCGCTGCCAGCGGAGCAGCCGGCGGACGACCCGTAGGCCGGTCAGACCGGTGAGCCGGATGGCCTCGCCGTCGTCGGGACGTGTCACAGGGTGCGGGGGCACTCCACAGTGATGCGCGATGCGCTCGTCCTGGGCGCGGATCCACGGAATGTCGAAGGCGTTGGTGTTCCACCACAGGGCGAGCGCGCCACCCGGGCGCAGGACACGCAGCGCTTCCGGGACGGAACGCTCGATATCGGTCCACTGCCAGGACTGCGCGTACGTGATGAGGTCGTGAGAGGAGTCAACCAGCGGCAGGGCGTTGCCGTCGCCCCGGACGATCGGCACGTCAGAGAGCATCCGGCGGAACTCGGTGACCATCGCCTCACCGGGTTCGACGGCGATCACGTCGGCGCCCCGTTCACTCAGAAGTCTGGTCGCGATTCCAGTCCCTGCGCCGATGTCCGCGACACGGGCACCCGCCAGTGAACGGCCCAGTGATTCCTCAATGAAGTCAAAGAGCGCGGGAGGGTACGAAGGACGGCTCGCCTCGTACTGGGCGGCTGCCGCGTTGAACGAATGGGCGCGGGATTCGGTGGTCATCTCCTCGTTATCTTTATCCGGTTCATGTTGACGATCGCTTCCGGTATCGGTCGGACCGTGGACATTGGAAAGCGACGGAGAAAAGCCACTCGTCGGGAAGTCGCGGCGGCACGTTCACGACGCGCTCCCGGAACCGACGGGCACACGCCTCAGCCGGGCCGCGCCGACGGCGTTGAGACCTACGCCCCAGATGAGGAGGACGGTGCCCCATTGCAGCCATGCCAGGGGGGTCATCTGGCCGGAAAGCAGGTTCCGGGCGGTGGCGTACGGCGCCAGCCAACCTTGGACGGGACTGGCGCGCAGCACCAGCCACAGGCCCATCGGCAACACGATGGTGCCGAGGCAGGCGACCACGGGTGACCGTAGCAGCAGGCCCAGCGCCGTACCCGTCAGCTGGGCCACGACCTGTACCAGCACGCCGCCCAGGACGAGAGTCTCCACGTTGAGCCAGGGGTTCGCTCCGGGGACGGCCGGAGTGAGGATGAGGGCCAGGGCGCAGGTCAGGGCCCCGAACACGCCGAAGGCGGCGGCCAGCAGAGTCGCCGCCAGCAGGGTCGGGGCGAGCCGTGCCGTACGAGGTGTTCTTCGCAGGTCGTGGGTGAGCAGTACGCCCAGGAACGGCACCGTGATCGACATCAGGCTCTGCGCCGCTTCCGTGAGCATGGCGAACGTCCGGCCTGCGGGCGGTGCCTTACTCATGCCCACGGCCGCCGCCACGCCCGCCAGCAGGGTGATCGTGACCAGTCGGCGGCGGGTGCGTGTTCCGACGGAGCGCCGGAGCGCGTCGCCCAAACCGTTGTCAGCGTTCACCGGACATTCCCTCCAAAGTTCGCCCCGTCCACTTCTTATGGCATATGTCGCGCGATTGTTGAAGGTATCGGCATTAAGACCGTGTCCTATGTGGTGATGGCTTGTTGGTTGGGGCATGGGGCGGGGTACGTGGAGTTGGATTGTCCCGGACGGGTTGTGGGAGATCGCGAAGCCGCTGATCCCACCGGACCGGGTGCGGCCGCAGAACGCGCCCGATGAGCCGCTGTTCGCGGCGATCGTTCACGTGCTGGTCAGCGGGTGCGCATGGCGTGCGTTGCCGCCCTGTTTCGGGGTCTCCACGTCCACCGTTCACCGCCGCCTCCTCATCGAAGGCCGGTGTCTGGGGTCGGCACGCAACCGGTCCAGGGCCGGGCCCAGGTGCTCGACTGTGGTCGCTTCGGCGCCGGCCCGGTCGGGGAAGCGCACTCGCACGTCGTCCCCGCCCAACGGGACGGACGGCCCCTCTGATCAACTTCCTGTTCGACGGCGGCGTGCTCAGCCCGGCCGAGGCCGCTCTCGCCACTCGGCTGCCGCGCGGCGAGAGGTGAAGGGCTTCGTCGGCCCCGTCCTGGCTGTCCCGGTGATCCTCTACGCCGCTGCGGGCCCTGGAGAGGATTCTCCGCCGCGCGTCGGCCGATTCGCCGTCGAACGCCACGCGAGTGACGTCCGGCGGCGAATCCTTGCGCTCAAGTTCGTCCGACGAGCCGCCGGTGAAGCTTGAGGAGTATCTCGGACCATCACCAATGGGGTCGGAGGATTATGTACTGGACGCCGCTGTCGGGTCTTTTCAGAGGGATGTCCCGCCCCTTGGTGTGACCGTGCTGGGTGATGAAGACACCTCCCCAGGCGACATTGGGGCTCCCCTTTTTGGTGACAACGGCCGCATGACGCCATGGGTCCTGGCCCGCGGACTTCTTGTGATGGTTGAACCAATAGATGATGTCACCGACCCGGACCTCGGGCCAGGTACCGTAAAGGCGGACTTCGGTGGCTCTTCTCCGCTTGCTGTAGAAGTGGTCGAAGTTATGCCGTACCGCCGCCCAGGAGTATGAATCGTGATCGAACCGTTCATACCAGAGCTTGTTGTTTTTCCGATGCTTCCAGCCATCCCATTTGCCGAACATCCGTAGCCCTCCGCCGTGGTTGAGGACACGGGAAACGAAGTTGGTGCAGTCCTGGCCGTATTCCCAACGGTCGTAGGCGTGCTTGTGGGCCCAACGAACCATTCCTCCGGTGTTCACGGCGCTCTGGGACACCACGCCGGCACGGGGTGTCTGGGCCCCTGAGACAGTGCTCACCGGCGGTTCGGGGATCTCCTCCCCGTCTGTCAGGCCGTTGAGCTCGAACGAGGAGGGTTCGACCTTGGCATCGACGTAGTCACCGCCGAGCTGCCGGGTCATCTCATAACCCGATGTCTGCGCGGCCTGGGCCCGGAGGTGCAAGGACGCCGCCGGCGTTCGCTGCTCGAAGACGTAGTCGGTGGTCTCCTCCCAGTCACCACCGGTGGGTGTGTCCGCGTCCTGCGCGGGATAGACCAGGTCCGCGCTCACGGTCGCGCGAACAGTGATCTTCCCGGCCGAGGTGACCGACACGAGCGTGTCGCTCAGCCGGATGTTCCTCGTGGTCTGGCTGTTCTCCTGCGCGGGTGGGGGGATGTCGTCGGCCACCGTGCTCAGCACGGCGTTCACCGTCTCACCTTGCGGGCTTTCGGCCAGGGCGTCGTCAGCGGTCGTGTACTGACCGTCGGCGATCCCGGCACGCGCCTGGACGTAGGCGCGCACCGCATCGAGGTACTGCCCGGGGCCCCCGGGGACGGCGGCCGGGGTGGTCACCTCGCTGGTGACCCACGGCCCGCTGCCGAACGTGGTCCGTGCGCGTACCCGGAAGCGGTAGGCGGTGCCGTTGGTCAGTTCGCCGACCACGACGCGCTGCCCTTCGCTGTCGACGGTGCGTACGACACCGCCGTCCGCTCCGATCACCTGCAGGTCGTAGCCGTCGACAGGAACGGCCGCGCCGACGTCGTCGGGCTGGGACCAGTTCAGGAGCACCCCGCCGTCGCCGGGTCGGGTGTCGATCTTCGTGATCGCTCCCGGTGCCGTGGGCGCCACATACCGGATCTGGACGGTGGCGTTCTCCCCCAGCGAGGCCGCGGGCACGCCGTCATCCGCGATGAGGACCAGGCCAGGGTCACGGAACTCCGAGTCGGCCGGTGTCGCGTGCCAGTCCTGGACGAAGGGCGTGACGTCGAGCGCGGCATCGCCGAATCCGTACTCGGCCTCGGGTTCTTCCACCAGTTGCTGGACGACGTCGGCGCCTGTCGCGTTCTCGGGAAGTTGCTGCTTGAGCGCGTGGAGCTTGAGCTTCGCGTCGGCGGGGCACCCGGCGGCGCAGTGCGCGCTCCCCATGTTCACCGTGGCGGAGGTGATCTGCGCGCCTGCGGGAATCGACGCCGGATCGATGGTGACCAGGGTCAGCTTCCGGGAGGCGCCCCCACCGCCCAGTTGCGCGTCATCCGTCACCGCCAGCTGACACGCCGCGCCGCCGCACGCGTCCGGCGCCGAATGCGCCACCCGGAAGGTGATCGTTTGCCTGTCCAGCGTCGCGGTCCGCTCGGCCGGTGACTCCGGTTGCCGAGGCACGGTGAAGTCGATCGCACCGGAACGCGCGCTGCACGCGCCTCCGTCGGCACATGACTCCATCTGCCAGCGGTAGGCGCCCCCTTGCTCGACAAGGCCCTCGGGGACGCGAAGGCTGACACGCCGGCCGCCTTCGGCCGTGGCCACGCCGAGGGGCGAGGCGCCGACAGGCTTGCCGTCGACGTCGAAGAGGTAGAACCGAGCGGTCATGGATCGGGTGGACACCCTGCTGACGACACCGGACAGCACCGGGCTGGTCGGTTCTTCAAGGCCTGTGGCAAGGTCAGTGGGCACGTTCGCGGCATCGGTGGTGAACTTGCGCCGGACGGACCAGAGACTGACGTCGCTGCCGGTGCTCACCTTCACCTTGAAGTCGTAAGACTTCGCATTCTCAAGGACACCCGCGGGGACCGTCCATGACGACGTGCCCCCTGAGGGAACGTCCGGAACGTCCCCGCTGGCCACGACGTCGCTCCCGCCCTTGGGCATGACCACGAACGAGTGCTTCAGCGGACGCCCGTGAGGATCGACGGCCTTGGCGGTGAGCGTGGGAGTGGTGGTAGCGACGACATCCGCCCACGAGGTGTTCGACACGGCCGGTGTGGCCCTGAGGTCACCAGCCGGATCCGGGGTGGTTTCCTTGTCGACGGCGAAGAACACCGCGTCGAGCGAGCCGCGATACTGGTCGGCCGCCGAGTTCGGTATGCCGCCCAATGTCGGTCGGCCACTGCCGAGCTGGTCGACGAGACCGCCCGGAACAGGCTTGCTGCCCTTCAGCACGTTGCCGATGTAGACGGCCAGGGTCGTGCCGGTCTTCCGGCATTCGACGTCGTGCCAGGCCGTGTCCACGATGGTCCCTGCCTGGACCCGGACTTCGGCACCACCGTCGATCTTGACGACGCAGCTGGCCACTCCGTCGTCGACGTCCAGCTTCCACTGGTCGGAGGCGCTGGGGAAACCCTGCTGGATCACAGTGTGCTTCCCCGCCACCGGCGCGGAGCCGAACCGGATCCTTGCCCCGAAGCGGAAGGTTCTCGCCCCGGCGGCGGGGACGGCGGCGCCGCCTACTTCGATGAGCGCCGAACCGGTGGACGGGAACTGGACGGCGAGCCGACCGTTTTCGCCTGGGACGAGCTGAAGCACGGTGGTGTCGGGTTTGACGGTGCCGTGGTGCTTCTGGCCGGTGACGTCGATTACGGGGGCGAGTTTACCGTCATTGAAGTCGTAGCGGAAAACCTCGTTCAGCATTTCGTTGGACGCTGCCGCCGGGACGGCGGGCACCATAATGACCAATGAAGCAAGTACATTGAATGCGAACACCGTCGCCAAGATTCTTCGCCACACGGGACCACCTGCCGAAAGGTTGAATGATAAATCGGGAGAAAACACCGAAGCATGTAAATTGGAATACCTTCGCCAAGAGTCTTCGCCGCACGAAACAACTTGTCAAGAGAGTGAATAAGGCCGGATAGGCACATCGATGACGGAGGTATGCCGCCCCGGCAGGTGGAGGCGGGATTCCACGCCTCCAGGGTGCGGTGAGACAGGATTTTTACCGACGGTTATCTTTCGTCCACACCCGCATGGGTCCTGAGGGGGATCCTCCGGCTGTGCATCGGCCGATGCTCCCTCAACCTCACCGCTCCGACGATTTTCACCCTGACCGGGCAGGACACAGTGACCGGATCGGCCGCCGTCCGCGCCGCCGGGCTGACCAAGACGTACGCCCCGGGAAGACAGAGGCGATCGCGCTCGCCGACGTCCATGTGGAGTCCCCGTGCGAGCACTTCTCCGCGATCATGAGCCCGCCGGATCGAAGGAGCCAACGCTGCCCTGCCGTCCTCCCCGGAGACGACCGACGAGCAGCACACCAAGCCGGCCCAGTTGCGCGCGGACCGGATGGAGGCTTCAAGGCCGCTCAACGGCGACGAGTGGTGGGGTCGGCGCAGGCCGGCGTCGCGCCCGGGAGAAGGCGTTGAAGGAGGCGGCACGGGAGGAAGGCTGACAGGGAGGCGTGCCCCGCGCTGGTGGCCGGGGCGCGCCTGTCAGGTTCAGGGGATGTATATGAGGAAGTAGAAGCCCGCCCGGCGGTACTGGTCACCGGCGTAGTAGCGGCAGCCGGCCAGCCCGGTGAAATCGCCGTGCTCGGCGGCATCCTGCCAGCCGGCCCGGCAGTCGTCCATCGTCGCGTACCACTTGGACCAATACCAGTCCGGAGGCAGCGGAGCGAAGGCGTGGCTTCCGGCGCTCCCGACCGAGGCGGTCTGGTAGTTGACGGATGCGGATGCGGATGCGGCGCCGGCCAGAACGGCGGCGCCCAGCGCCGTCGCGAGTAACGCGGCAGGTAATCGGCGGATCTTCACGGTGACTCTCCTCGGTCGGGTGGGTGGGAGAACACCTTCAGATGAGCACCGATCGACGAGGTCGGGGAACTCTCGGATTTCCATATTTCGGCTGCATGGTCCCGCTTCGGCGCCTGCCGGCTCGGACCCGAATCAGCTGCTCGCCTGGTCGGCTGTCACGCTGCCCCTCATGCCCGGCCTCGGCGGCTTTCAGCACCGCCTGGTGCACCTGCTCGACGGTCCGGTCTTCGAGCTGGATGGGCGAACCGGCCAGGACATGCCATTACTGCATCCGCACCAGGGCCTGGTCACCGTCGGCTTCGGTGACCACCGTGACATCCCCCGTGATCACGCCCGCCTCATCGGTCATCAGCCGCCCGGCCCTACGACTACTTCGTCCTCGTACTGTGCCGTCTCGCCCATCTCGCTCCTGCTTCCTGGCCGACCTGTCTACAGGTGTCCCGCATCTCAGTCAGTGCCGCCCGCTTGTCCGCCACCGCCGTCTCACCAAATGAGTCAGGTCTGATCCGGATAGCCCAGATCGAAGGCGGCGTCGGTCAGGTGGGCCGTTCTCACCTCCGGGTCGTCGAGGAGTTCGCGGAGGGCGGCGAGTTTCCAGCGGTCGAGGAGGAGGGCGTGCACGACGCCTTCCTCGGCCGCTCCGGTCAGCTGGTACGGGGTCAGCCCGAATCCTTGGAGGTCGTCCGTTTCGTGGAGCAGCCCGGTCCATCGGCGGAACTCGGCCAGTGCCGTCGCGGGTTCGGCCTCGCACTGGTAGGTGGGGCTGTTGCCGGGGAGCATGCCGCGGTTCCAGACGATCGCGTTCGTCCGGGGAACGAAGGAGGAGTCGTCGTAGAAGGACGGGTCGTAGACGTAGGAGACGTCCGCTCCCGCGCAGATCCGGTGTTTCCGGTTGAAGGCGATGAGCTGTTCGGTGGTCATCGCGTGGGTGAACTCCACGACCGCGACGGTTTCGAGCGTCTTCGGGAGGGCGTCCACGGTCTTGCGGGTCTTCTCGGCGAGCGCGTCGTCGGCACCGGGATTCGTCTCCACGGCGGTGATCGCGTCTCCCAGGGCGCCGGAGGGGCCGGAGAGGGAGGGGGCTCGTATGGTGCCGAACAGGTCCTCCGTGATCTCGTACTCCTGTTGGGGCTGGTCATGACCGGCCCGGCGCGGTTCCCCGGTCAACGTGTAGGTCGCACCCAGCAGCCTTCCACCGTCGCTGTAGCCGTCCGACAGGCGTTTGTCGGGGTTCGCGACGCGGGCGACCGTGCCGTACACCTGGGCCAGTCGTTCGTCGTCGAGGTCGACGTATCTCGCCAGGAGTCCTTCGGCCGCGTTGAGCGCCAGGAACAGCAGGACGCTGACGCTCAGGACCTTGAGGAGGGACTTGGCCGCGTACGCCCAGTCGGGCTCTCTCGTGTTCATCGCCACGCTCCGGTGATCTAGATCAAGGAGCACCATAGCCACCCAGGTATGGAAATATGGTGAAATTTCAGCGAAAGGTGCTCGTAACAGAGAGCCTCCGGCTGGAACGGGAGATTTTCCGATCGGCACCTGGCCATGATTGTGGGATGAATTCCCTCAGGACCGTTGTCGCGGTTGTCATGGCCGGGGCGTTTCTCACCTCCTGTGGTTCGGCGCCGACCTCCTCCGCGCAGGTGAAGAACAGTGCGACGGCCACGCCGACGGGAGGCGCCGGCGGCGAAGGCCTTTATCCCTCCGGTTTCGATCCCGGTGCCTACACGCCGCCGGACGACTGGCAGGAGGCCTGCAAAAAGAACTACACCGCTTTCGCCGTCCCCCTGCTCGCCGGATGGAACGCGATCCGGGGACTTGTCGAGAATTCGGAGTATTCCTCCTACCACTCCGGATCGCTCAAGGTGATCCACGAAATGCTCACCGAGCCCGCGCAGCAGAAGGTGCTGAAAGCCTGCCTGCGGGCCGATCCGGTGGTCGGGGGCCGGTTCGAGAACGGTGTGGCGGTCCTCGGGGAGGTCGTGGACATCGTCTGCCGGGGGGAGGAGGCGCGGTCGTGCGGGAGGTGGGAGCTGACGGCGGACGAGCGGGTCGTGCTGGGCAGGAGCATCCCGCAGGTGCTCGCCGCGCTCCCCCCGAAACGCCAGGAGGGAAGCGCGAACGTCTCCGGGCAGAGCTGAGGCGACCGGGACCGCCGGTGCGCCCCGATCGGGTTCCGTCGCCCGGAAGATTCGTCGCCGCACTTGGAAATAGAACCCCTGGGGGGTATGTTGATGCCACACGACGACATACCCCCCGTGGGTAATGAGAGGAGAGGTCAATGTGCACTGCGTGTGCGTGCGGCACCCAGAACGGCGACTCCGCGCAGGCGGTGACCGGTGGCGCCGGGGCGGCTGAGGCGAACGTCTACACGGTCAGCGGCATGACCTGCGGCCACTGCGTCTCGTCGGTCTCCGCCGAGATCGGCAAGGTCGGCGGCGTGACCGACGTCCGGGTCGACCTGTCCAGTGGTGCGGTCACCGTCAGCGGAGCGGGCTTCTCCGACGAGGAGATCCGTGTGGCGGTCGAGCAGGCGGGTTACACGCTGGCCACCGCCTCGCCCGCCGGCGCCGCCTAGGCAATGCCCCCTGGGGGTAGCGAACGCGACCTGTGGGCGGTGCCGTACAGGGGGCGGCGTTCTCCCGGAAACAAGGTGCCGCCCAGGAACAGGACACCCAAGGACAGGAACCAGAACAAGCTGCCCGACAACAGGTGGTGGGCGTGCATTGGCGTGCACGCCCACCGCGGGGCCGGTCGAGTCGAATCACACCCAATCCCCACCCCCATCCTGCCTCGTCGGCAGGAATGCGAGAAATCAGGAGTGCGGCATGAATGCCGTCAATCCACGCAGGTGGCAGGCACTCGTCGTGCTCGCCGCCGCGCAGTTCATGGTCATCATGGACACCTCGATCATCGGTGTCGCCCTGCCCGACATGCAGCGCGACCTCGGCTTCTCCCCGGGCGGTCTGCAGTGGGTCTTCAACGCCTACGTGATCGCGTTCGGCGGCCTGCTGCTTCTCGGCGGGCGGCTGTCCGACCTGCTCGGCGCCCGTAAGGTCTTCACCACCGGCTGGGTCATCCTGATCGCCGGATCGGTCGTCGCCGCGGCGGCGAGCACCGCCTGGGTCGAGATCCTCGGCCGTGGCATCCAGGGAGTCGGCGGAGCGCTCATCGCCCCCGCCTCGATGACCCTGCTCATGATGCTCTTCGGGCACAACCCCCGTGAGCTGGGAAAGGCCATGGCCCTGTACGGCGCGGCCGCCCCGGCGGGAGGCACCGCGGGGGTGTTCCTCGGCGGCGTCATCACCGAGTACCTGAGCTGGCCGTGGGTCTTCATCGTCTACGTGCCCATCGGCCTGGCCACCCTGGCGGCCGTACCCGCGCTGCTTCCCTCCGTCCGGGGCAGGCGCGGTTCGGTCGACGTGCTGGGCGCGGTCTCCGTGACCGCGGGAATCGCCCTGGCGGTCTACGCCATCGTGCGGGCCCCTGAGCAGGGCTGGACCTCGGCGGCGACGGTGCTTGAGTTCGCCGGAGCGCTCGCGCTGCTGGCGCTGTTCCTGGTGGTCCAGCGCACCGTTCGCGAACCCCTCATGCCGCTCGCCGTCTGGCGCACCCCGGGCCTGGCCACCGCGAACCTCGCGATGACGCTGCTCGGCGCGGCCTGGATCCCGATGTGGTACTTCCTCAACCTCTACCTCCAGCAGGTCCTCGGCTACGGCGCGTTCCCCAGTGGCGCCGCGCTGCTGCCGATGACCGTAGCGATCATGATCTTCATGATCGGCATCACCGCCCGGCTGCTCGGCCGGTTCGGCGCCAAGCCGCTCATCGTCATCGGCCTCGCGGTCATGGCGGCGGGTGTCGGAGGCCTGTCCCTCGCCCGGCCGGACGGCGTGTTCGCCGTGGACGTCCTGCCCGCCTCCCTGATCGCGGCCGTGGGAATGTCCCTGGCGTACATCCCGGCGATGATGTCGGCCATGTCAGGGGTGGGGCCGCAGGAGAGCGGACTGGCCTCGGGCATCGTCAACACCACCTACCAGATCGGTTCGGCGATCGGCCTGGCGGCCATGACCGCGATCGCCACCTCCCGGCCGGTCGAACCGGGTGACCTCGCCGGTCTCACCGACGGTTTCCAGGGCGCCTTCGTCGGCGCGGGAACGGTGGCCGTCGTGGGAGCCGTCCTCGCCCTGCTGCTCATCCGCAGACCGAAGCGGGCGGCCGAGAGCACGGGTGGGGAAAAGGAGACGGCTCACGCGTGAGACGGTTTCGGGGGTCCGCTTCGGCGGGCCCCCGAATCGTCGGTTCAGCCGTGGACCGGTATTCCAGTGGATGATCCGGCATGTCAGGCCATATGCGGTAGAAGTAAGAAGCATGACCGCAGAACATTCGTCCGTGAGACTCGTGAAGCTCGGAGCGAGCGTCCGGATCGGGGTGCTGTTCGGGGCGGTTTTCGGGGCGGCGACCTCTCTGGTCAACGCGACCTCCAACCACTACGCGGACCTCGAAAGCCGGGTCGCCACGACCAGTGGGGCGTCGGCCATCGAGATCGTGAGCGTGATGATCGACTCCGGCTGGGCCTGGGCGGGGTTGGCGGTCGCCATGGGATGGCTGATGGCCCGCACCATGGGGGGTGACCCAGGGGAGAGGACTTCCAGGCCGCTCGTCCGGGGGGCCGTTGCCGGGGCCGTGGCGCTGCTCGCGGCCACGGCGGCCTACGCCTTCGTGGACACCGTCTGGAGAGGCGAACCGCTGCTCTCCTGGTATCTCTCCGAATCGCCCATATGGTGGGTGGCCGGTGTCGTCCTCGGGGCGCCCCTGGGGGCCGTGGGTGCCTGTGCCGTACGGCCGGGAGCGATCGGTCTTCTCGCGAGGATGGTCGTGCCGGTCGGCGCGGCCGTACAGATGGTCGTGCTTCCTCCGGGCAGGAACGAACGGATCACGACCATCGGTCAGACGGTCGTGTGGACGCTCGCCGCCCTGTTCGTCGGCTTCGTCGGCGCCCGCTTCCTCAGCGGACGCCGTTCCGCACCACCGGTCCCGGAGCCCGAGTGAACACCGAGGGCGTCACCGCCCCAGCAGGTCGGGCTGGTCGATCGTCCACAGCCACGTGCCGTCACTCTGACGACGGGCCACCTCGACGGTGACACCGCCGTCGGGCAGGAGCACAGAGGTGAGCGCCAGGTCGCCGTTGCGCAGCGCGGGCAGCCTCCGTCCGGGGGTGAAGACGGGCCGGTCGCCGACCAGCCGTGTGTAGGCCTGGCGGATCTCGTCGGCCCCCCGGGCGAGCAGGCCGCCGGGCAGCGCCAGCACCGCGTCCGGCTCGTAGAGCGCCACCAGCCCCTCGACGTCGCCCGCGTTGAGGCGCTCCACGACGAACCGGCTGAGATCCTCCGGTTGGACGGCACGCTCTCGGACATCGTCAACGCTCATCGCCCATGCTCCCCTCGAACGCGGCATGTCGCCTCGGACGACAGGGATCATGCCAGGGAGGTCCGACAGAACCGGGACTCAGCGAAGGAACTCCAGGAGCACCGGGGTGATGGCCTCGGGGGCGGGGCCGTGGCCCTGGCCGGGAAGGACGCGGCGGGTCGCGTTGGGCAGGGCCGCGGCCACCGCGTCGGCGGCCTCGGGAAGGCCGGGGAAGGTCTGGTCACCGGAGTAGACCACCGTCGGCACGGTGACCGAGGACCAACGACCGGCCCAGTCGGGGTCGACGTTGATCTCGTGGACGCCGGCGAGGTCGTAGACGAGCGTCGGGGCGACGGAGACCATCTCCGCCCAGCCGGGAGACTGGGCCATCCCGTCGACGACCTCGGCCGGAACCCCGATGACCGAGGTCAGGTTGTAACGCATCGCCTCGTCGTTCTCGCCCTTGGCCAGCAGGGCGCGTAGCGCGGCCAGGTGCTCGGTGTGGTCGGCACCGGCGAACAGCGGCGGTTCGTAGAGCGCCAGTGCGGTGACGCCGATCCCGGCCTCCGCGGCGGCCAGGGCCACGGTGGCCCCTGAGGAACTGCTGTAGAGGGTGGCGGTCCCTCCGACGGCCTTGACCAGCGCGGCGAGATCCTCGACCTCGCGCTCAAGCGCCCACGGCGCGGTGTCGCCGGAGCGCCCACGGCCGCGCCGGTCGTAGTCGACGGCGGTGAAGCCCTCGGCGGCGAGCAGTCGCGCGACCTGGCCGGTGTTGTGGTCGATGGCACGGTGCTGGGTGGCGCCGCCGACGAAGACGACGGCGGGTCCGTCACCGTATCGGTCGTAGTCGACGACCGTGCCGTCCTGGGAGATGACTGTGCTCAAGATCCTGTCTCGATTCGTGAGGTCGGGTGAGGGACGTGTGGCGCGCCGCCGTCGCGGCCAAGGGTAGGTCGCGGCCAAGGGTAGGGAGGGGGACCGACACTTTCGGTCCCTCCTTCGGCGATCAGGTCGACATCCGGGCGTTTCCACCTGGTGAAGGCGCCAACGGAGTGGGGGTAAGTCCGATTTGAGGGCACATGTAACATGCGTCTCGCCTGACCGATTCAGCACCAGTCCGAGCGAGGAGCGGCTGTGCGAGACATCACCGTGTTCAGCGGAAGCGCCCACCCTGAACTGGCGGAGGAGATCTGCTCCCACCTGGGGACACCGCTGCATCCGGTAAGGATCAAACGGTTCGCCAACGACTGTCTTGAGGTGCAGTTGCAGGCCAACTGCCGGGAACGGGACGTGTTCCTGATCCAGCCGCTCGTCCCGCCGGTTCAGGAGAACCTGGTCGAGCTGCTGCTGATGCTGGACGCCGCGCGAGGGGCGTCGGCGGCCAGGACGACCGTGGTGATGCCGCACTTCTCCTACGCGCGCTCCGACAAGAAGGACGCCCCGCGCATCTCGATCGGGGCGCGGCTGGTCGCCGACATCCTGGCGACCGCGGGCGCCGACCGGGTGCTCACCATGACCCTGCACTCCCCGCAGGTGCACGGCTTCTTCAGCGTGCCGGTCGACCACCTGCACGCCCTGCGCGAGCTGGCCGCCCACTTCCGGCAGTACGACCTGTCCAACACCGTCGTCGTCTCTCCCGACCTGGGCAACGCCAAGGAGGCCGCGGCCTTCGCCCGCTTGCTGGGCACCGAGGTCGCGATGGGGGCCAAACAGCGCTTCAGCGACGACCGGGTCACGATCGGCTCGGTGATCGGCGACGTCACCGGCAAGGACGTCATCGTCCTGGACGACGAGATCGCCAAGGGCACGACCGTGATCGAACTGCTCGACCGGCTCCGCGAGCGGGACGTCAGGTCGGTGCGGATCGCCTGCACCCACGGGGTGTTCGCCGCAGGGGCCCTCGACAGGCTGGGGGAGCAGCCGGACGTCGAGGAGATCGTCTGCACCAACACCGTCCCGCTTCCCGATCTCAAGCCGGACTCCAAGCTCCGCGTCCTGTCGATCGCCCCCGTGCTCGCCGAGGCCATGCGCCGCATCCACGACGGCGAGTCGGTCAGCGCCCTGTTCGACGCCTCCTGAAACCCGGCCCCGCCGTACGGGAAATCCGCCGTACGGAAATGCGCCGTACGGGAAAGGTGTCTTTCCCGTACGGGGAACCACTTCGAGAATGCGGTCTTTCCGATTTCCGGGCTTCTCAAAAACGGTGTTCACGAAGGGGCCGGAAAACAGAAAGCCCACGAAGGGCTCCATGGTCGTCTCCAGGTCGCAGATTGGCGCCGAAGTGCGTTCTTGTGTCCTTCCTCCCGGCATTCCAGGATGAGGTCGTGTAGCTCATCCGGCATACCAGAAGAGGCGACAGTGACACAGACCGTGGAAATTCCGGGATATGTGACGGGGACGTGGACGATAGATCCGGCCCATTCCGAGGTCGGTTTCGTCGTACGGCACCTGCTGATCAGCAAGGTGCGCGGGCGGTTCACCGCGTTCGAGGGGCGGATCGTCACCGGGGCCGACCCGCTGGAGTCGAGCGTCACCGCGCGGGTCGACCTGGCCTCGGTGGACACCGGAAACCCGCAGCGGGACGACCACCTGCGCTCGGCGGACTTCCTGGAGATCGACAGGTATCCGACCCTGACCTACCACGCCGACGCGTTGCGGCGTGAGGGGGAGGAGTTCGTCCTGGACGGCGAACTCACGCTCAAGGGGGTCACCCGCCCGGTCCCGCTGAGGGTCGAGATCAACGGCTTCGGCCCCGACCCCTATCTTCCGGACCCCAGGGCCGGTGCCCGGGTCGGTTTCTCGGCGCGCGGCGAGATCGACCGCACGGATTTCGGGGTCAGTTTCAACAGCCCCATTCCCGGCGGTGAGGGGCTGACACTGGGGGAGAAGGTGCAGATCTTCCTGGAGATCCAGGCGGCGCTCGTCGTGTGAGAGGGGATCACCCGCCGAGCGCGTCCCACAGGGTGGCGAACTCCTCCTCGGTCAGCGGGTTCAGGCCGAAGTCGTCGGGATAGAGCGGGCCCTCGGCCAGGAAACCGTGTTCGTCGGAGATGTGCCGCCACGAGTACCGGCGGGCGACGCCGTCGGCGCCGAGTTCGGCGTGCCTGACGGGCCAGTACTCGCCGCCGTCGTCGATGACGGCCTCGAACAGCCACACGTGGCCGTCGCCGTCCCTGCCGTACCAGTACCAGTGCCGCCGGTCGCTCTCGTCGAGCGCCCGGATCGCCGCCCTGCGTGGTTCCTGGGACATCGCGCTCCTTTGCGTAATGTGAAATACGCTACTTTCCGTTATGTTGCGTGTTCTTGGTCCGCTCCAGGCGGAGGTCAACGGTCGTCCTGCGGACCTGGGCGCCTTCCGGCAGCGGGCCGTACTGGCCCGGCTGGTCGCCGCGGGCGGCCACGTGGTCTCGACAGATCGTTTCATCGACGACCTCTGGCGTGGACAACCCCCGCCCAAGGCGCTGGCCGCGCTCCAGGTGTACGTGTCCAACCTGCGGCGGACCCTCGAACCCGACCGGCGGCCCCGTACCCCCGCGACCGTGCTGGTCAGCGCCGCGCCCGGCTACCGGCTGCGACTCGACCCCGAACTGGTCGACGCCTGGGCCTTCGCCGCGACGGTCGAGGAGGCCGCCACGGCGCTCGCCGGGGACGGGGCGGCACGGGCGCTCGACCTGCTGGACCGGGCGCTGGCGCTGTGGCAGGGGCAGGCCTACGCCGAGTTCGCCGACCAGGAATGGGCCGTAGCCGAGGCCGCGCGCCTCGACGACCTGCGGCTGGCCGCCGTCGAACACCGCGCCGAGGCGCTGCTCGCCCTCGGCCGCAACGCCGAGGTACGGCTCGAACAGCACGTCCGCGCCCACCCGCTCAGAGAGAACGCCGTACGGCTGCTCGCCCTGGCCCACTACCGGGCGGGGCGGCAGGCGGACGCGCTGGCCGCGATCAGGAGGGCCCGCGAGACCCTCGCCGAGGAGCTCGGCGTCGATCCCGGCCCCGAACTGCGCGCCCTGGAGAGCGACATCCTCACCCACGCGGCCCGGTTGCGCTCGGCCGTACCGGAACGTCCCCTGCCGTCCCCACGCCCGATGCCGTCCGAGGAACCGGCCGTCGAGATGGTCGGCCGTACGGCGGAGCTGGCCGCGCTCGACGCCGTCGCCGACGGCCGTGGGCCGCGCACGGTCTGGCTGGGCGGGGAGGCGGGCGCGGGCAAGAGCACGCTCGCCAACGCCTTCGCCCGGCGCCTGGCGGGGAGGGGATGGCTGACCGTCACCGGACGGTGCCCGGAGACCGACGGCGGGGCGCCGCCGGCATGGGCGTGGAGCGAGGCCCTGCGCGCCCTGGCCGCCGTCCGCCCGCCCCAGGAGGACCTCGCCGTACGGCTCGCGCCCCTGCTGGCCGACGAGACCCCGGCGACCGGCCGGTTCCGGCTCGCCATGGCGGCCGAGGACTACCTGACGCGCGTCGTGACCGGCGGGACCCGGCTGCTGGTCGTGCTTGAGGACGTCCACCGCGCCGACGCCGAGACACTGCGCCTGCTGCGCCACCTGGCCGTACGGCTCGCGACCGTGGAGATCATGGTGCTGGCCACCTACCGGAGCGCCGAGACGACCGACGACCTTGAGGCGACCTGGGCCGCCCTGGCCGGGCGGGAGACCCACCGGCTCGCCCTGGGCGGCCTGGACGTCGCGGACGTGGCCACACTGCTGCGGGAACGCTCGGGACACGACGTCGATCCGGAGACCGTCCGCGCGGTCGCCGAACGGACCGGGGGCAACCCGCTCTTCGTCTCCGAGACGGCCAGGCTGATCAGCACGGACGGCACGGGAGCCGCCCTGGCCCTGCCACCCGGGGTGCGGGACCTGATCAGGCGCAGGATCGCCAGGCTGCCCGCGACCGCGCGGACCACGCTGCGGGACGCGGCGGTCGTCGGCAGGGACGTGGACGTGGACGTGCTGCTCGCGCTCGAAGGGTGCGACGAGGACACCGTGCTCGAAGGGCTTGAGGCGGGCGTCATGACGGGGCTGCTGACCGAGCCGGCCCCCGGGCGGGTGCGCTTCGCCCACGTCCTGGTCCGCGAGACCCTCTACGAGGACACGCCGGGGCTGCGCCGTACCCGGTTGCACGGCAGGGTCCTCGGGGCGCTCGAACGGGCCAGGCCGGGTGACGTCCTGGCCCTGGGACACCACGCGCTGGCCGCCGCGACCCCGGCCACGGCCGGGCGGGCGGTGCCGTACGTGGTGGCGGCGGCGCGGCGGGCGGCGGACCTGCACGCCCACCGGGAGGCGGGGGCCCTCTACCGGGGCGCGCTCGGCCTCGTCGAGGACGACAGGGAACGACTCGACCTGCTGTGCGGCCTGGTGGGCGCCGAGGCGCACGTGGGCGACGTGCTGGCCGCCAGGGCGGACCGGCGGCGGGCCATCGAGGTGGCGCGGCGGCTCGGGACGGGGCTCACCCGGGCGCTGACCGCCTACGACGCCCCGGTGACCTGGTCCATCCAGCCGGCCCGGCGGGTGGACGAGGAGTTCGTCGCCGCCGTCGAGGAGGCCCTGACCGGCGAGAACGACGACGAGACCCGCTGCAGGCTGCTGGCCACGCTCACCTTCGAGCTCGAAGGGCACCGGGAGGAGGAGTGCGAGGTCCACAGCGCCGAGGCGCTGCGCCTGGCCAGGGAGTCGGGCCGCGCCGAACTGGTCTGCCTGGCGCTCAACGCGCGCTACTTCGTCCTGCTGACGCCGCACCGGCGGGCCGAGCTCGAAGCGGTGGGGCGGGAGCTGGTCGAGCTCGGCGGGCGCGCCGGGCTGCCCGGATACCGGATGCAGGGCCACCACGCGCTCTTCATGGTGAGCCTGGGCCGCAACGACCTGGCCGCCGCCCGTCACCACGCCGACCGGGCGCTCGAACACTCGACCACCGGCCAGCTGGGGCTGGCGCTGAGCGTGCTGGCGATGCTGGACGCCCTGGTCCTGCTGGTCAGGGGCGACTTCGCCGCCGCCGAGCGCTCCTACACGCGTACGGCGGAGCGGATGGCGGCGGCCGGGGGGCCGCAGGCCCTGGCCGTCGGTGTCTTCGGCCGGTTCGTGACCCGCCTGGCCGGTGGGCTGCCCCAGGACGTCGAGGAGATCAGGGCCGTCTACGAGCTGCTCCCGCCCGACACCTCGGAACTGCTGGTCGCGGCGCTGGCCGCCGAGGGGAGGCACGAGGAGGCCAGGGCGGTCTGGGAGCCGTACTGGCGGGCCAGGCAGGACTACTACTGGCTGATCCGGCTGACGCTGCGGGCCCGTAACGCCGTGACCCTGGGCGATCGGGAGGTCGCCCGGCGGTGTTACGAGGACCTGCTGCCGTGGGACGACGAGCTGGCCGGGCTGTCGTCGGGCTCGGTGACCCTGGGGCCGGTCGCACACGTCCTCGGGGACCTCGCGGAGCTCCTCGGCGAGGACGGGGCAGGCCATTACGCCAGGGCCGTACGGGTCGCGGAACGGATCGGTTCCCCGCACTGGGCGCGTGAGGCGGCCCGAGCCCTGGCCTCGGCGCGCGAGACCTGAGAGCGCTCAGCCGTCCGCGAGGGGGCCGTAGATCATCCGCCTGCGGCGGCGGTGGCCGCCGCGCAGCAGGGAGAGCAGCACCGTCAGCACGGGACCCGCCATCCTGCGCAGCCGGACCAGCTCCTCGGGCCTGGCGTACTCCTCGATCCTGGGCAGCTCGGTCCTGATGTCACCGCCCTTGCGGACGGCCTTCTCGACCTTCTCCCAGTCGGCGACGGACACGTACTTCATGATGATCGGGAAGAGCAGCCGTTCCTCCTCCTCGATGTGCTCGTCGAGCATGTCGGCGAGCCTGGTGAGCAGGGCCGCGAGGCGGGAGGCGTCCCCGGCCGAGACGGTCGAGGCGAAGGCGGCGGCCTGGCCGACGACCTCCGCGAGCAGCGGGTCGAGTTCCGAGTGGTCGTCGCTCAGGTCCCGAAGGTCGACCTCGGCCCCCGCGGACCGTTCGATGACGGGCCAGAGCACCTCGTCCTCCGACACGTGATGGTGGTGGATACCCGCGCACAGCCGGGTGACGTAGGCGCCGACGGCCGCCGCGCGGGCCACGTCGGCCGTCTGCCTTCCCTCGGCCAGCTCGGTGGCGAGTACGGACAGGCGGCGGGTCTCCCCTCGCATGGCGCGATGGGTGATCTGGAAACCCAGAAGTTCGGGGGTCGTCACGGCTCTCTCCTCGGTGGTGTGTCTCGTGGTGAGACCACGATGCGAGAGGCCGCTTATGTGGCACTTGGTGACCACTTGGCGTGGGCGCGGGCCCCGGTCCCGTGATGATCCGGATTGATTTCGCATCACGCCGCCGAGCCGTGTATGGTTACACCTGTCCGCAGCGACGAGGCGAAGAAAAGACGCCAAGTCAGAGCGGGCAGGCCCCTTTAGCTCAGTCGGCAGAGCGTCTCCATGGTAAGGAGAAGGTCTACGGTTCGATTCCGTAAAGGGGCTCGACAGCCTCCAGGCCCTGACCAATCGGTTGGGGCTTTCGGCTTGGGTGGACGTTGAGGCCCACCGCAAGACGCTCAAGGACCCGGCGAGTGGACGGGGCATAACCGGGGAAACCCGGAAGATGGCCCTGACCTGCGCAAGTACGCAGTCAGTCCACAGGTCGGGTATCCTTGCGGGGGCCGTCACTCAGATGGCTCCAAGGCGGAGTAGCTCAGTCAGGCAGAGCAAACGGCTCATAATCGTTGTGTCGCCGGTTCAAGTCCGGCCTCCGCTACTACCCTCCCGGTCTCCCTTACGGGGCACCGGTGCGGGTTGTCCCAGTCCCGAACGTAGAAAGGCACTCCCAAGTGGCTGCCACCGACGTTAGGCCGAAGATCACGCTGGCCTGCCAGGAGTGCAAGCACCGCAACTACATCACGCGGAAGAACCGGCGCAACGACCCGGATCGGCTTGAGCTGAAGAAGTACTGCCCCAACTGCAAGACGCACCGGGCGCACCGCGAGACCCGCTAGTTCTCGCGAGGACTCCCGCATCTCTTCGGGAGACGGCTGCCTCGGTAGCACCCGCAAACTCAACGCGAACCGGCGTCCTCTTCGAGAGGGCGCCGGTTTGTCGCGTTCGCACAGCTTTCCTGTCCGGGTGTTGACCATGACCGACAGCCGCGCGGGGGCCGGGGAGGGCTACGGTTTCCTGGTGGCCGTACCGGCGGCCCCCAACCAGCTCGATATCCGTAAAGGAGCACGATGGCTCTGAACCGCGATTTCGTCGGGCGGGCGTCCACGCCCTCTCCGCCCTACGAGGTCAGCCGTGTGAAGATCAGGGAGTTCGCGGCGGCGATCGGGGACGACAACCCGGTCTACCGGGACGCCGAGGCCGCGCGGGCCGTCGGTCACCCGGACGTGATCGCCCCTCCGACCTTCCCCATCGTGTTCAGCCTGGCGGGCGGCTCGATCCTGGCCGACCCGGAGCTGGGGCTCAACTTCGCCATGGTCGTCCACGGTGAGCAGCGTTTCGAGTACCAGCGGCCGATCCACGCCGGCGACGAGCTGGTCACCGTCTCGACGGTGACCGACATCCGCAGCGTGGGCCGCAACGAGCTCATCACCGTCAGGAGCGACGTCTCCACGGTCGAGGGCGAGCCTGTCTGCACGACCTACAACACCATCGTCGAGCGCGGAGGGGCGGGCTGATGGCCGCGACGGTCAAGTACGACGACGTCGAGACGGGGCAGGAGATCCCCGCGGTCGACTACCCGGTCCGCCGCGTCAACCTGGTGATGTACGCCGGGGCCTCCGGCGACTTCAACCCCATCCACTGGAACGAGCGCTTCGCCAAGGCCGTCGGCCTGCCCGACGTCATCGCGCACGGCATGTTCACCATGGCCCAGGGCGGCCGGTTCGTCACCGACTGGGCGGGCGACCCCGGAGCCGTCGTCGACTACGGCGTGCGCTTCTCCTCCATGGTGGTCGTCCCGGACGACGAGCAGGGGGCGGTCATCACGGTCAGCGGCCTCATCGAGCAGAAGCTTGAGGACAAGCGCGTGGTGGTCGCGCTGACCGCCCGTTCCGCCGACTCCAGGGTGCTCTCCAAGGCCCGCGCGGTGGTCCAGCTGGCCTGACGGTACGGCCTCCCCGGGCCCCGGGGTCCGGGGGTGGAGTGTCGTGCCCGGCGGGATTTGTTTCGCCTGATTTCTCCTTCCGTGCGTGGGTAGCGTCCTGGAATGAGCGAAGTACCACCTCACGTGACCGCTCTCGCCGAGCGGTGGGTCAGGGCCAGGACCGGTGACGATCTCGCGGGGGCGGAGACGCTGCGCGGGGAGATCGAGGCCGAGGGCTGGCTCGTCCGCGCGCTCGGCGAGGGTTTCGACCTGGTTCCCCGGCCGTCTTTCGAGGTGTGGCCGACGGTCAGCGCCGTACCGGTACCCGAAAAGCCGATGAATCCGGAGAATGCCGAGGGATCGGTGAAAGCGGGCCGGGTGACCGGCACCGTACCGCTTGAGGAGGGCACCTCGGAGGCCGAGCGGGTGCGGGAGGCCGCGGCACCCGGCGCCCGCCCGGAACGGCTCGGTGACCTGGAGGCCGAACGGGTCGCCGGGACCGAGGCCGCTCCCGCCCAGGAGCCCGAGGGCGTCGAACTCACCGGCAGAGCCGGGAAGAACCGTGGGCCGGGGAACGCCTCCGGAGCCGGTGGCCGCGACAGGACCGGGGAGGACCGCGGGGACCCCGAGCGGATGATCGAATCCCAGCTGCTGTGGGACGCCAGCCTGTCGGTCTCCCGGCTGGACGAGGAGGTCACCCCGGTCGAGCCCGAGGAGCCGGTCGCGCCGCCGAGCGTGACGGTCGCGCTCGTGGTGGACGGCTGGCCGGAGGACCTGCTTGAGTGCGTCAGGGCCGTGGTCGCCCGCACCGAGGCCAGGATCATCGCCCTCGACCTGGGCAACGTCGACGGGGCAGGCGAGGTCCTTGAGGAACTGGTCAAGGAGTACCCCCACCGGGTCGAGGCCTGGCATGTGGCCGAGATCGCGCACTGGCGGGGAGGCACGGCGGGGTGGGGCGAGAGCCGTACGAAACTGCTGAAGCTCGACGGCGCGGACGTGCACGTGGTGATGGAGACCTCCACCATCCTGGACGGCGACGCGATCACCCCCCTGATCAAGGTGCTTGAGGACGACGTGGTCGCGGCAGGCTGGAAGGGCGTCGACCCGGGGGAGGACGGCCACGACTGGCACGAGGCGGGGCCCGGGGAGGTCAAGGGGGTGCTCGGCCACCTGTTCGCCGTACGCCGCGACGCCGCGCTCGCGGCGGGCGGTTTCTCCCGTGACGCGCGTTACTACCGCAACGCCGACCTGGAGTTCTCCCTGCTGCTGCCCGGCACGGTCGTCGCCCTCGACCGGGACCTGCCCGTCCACCAGGAACGGCACCGCGGCTACCACGACGTCGATCCGGCCTACCGGGACAGGGAGTCGCGCAGGACCTACGACCGGGTGCTCGGCCTGCTCCGCTCCACATAGCGGCTCCCCGTAGGCTGGTCGCCGGATTGTCGCACCGGGCGTGGGGAAGCGCATGACTGAGCGGGTCGCAGGGGTACGGCTGGCGCCGTACACGACGTTGGGGCTGGGCGGGGCCGCGAGGGCGTTCGCCGAGGCCGGGTCGGCGGAGGAGATCGTCGAGCTGGTCGCGGCGGCGGACGCGGCGGGGGAGCCGGTGCTCGTGCTCGGTGGCGGCAGCAACCTGGTGGTGGCCGACGAGGGCTTCGACGGCCTGGTGGTGCGGGTGGCGTCCAGGGGTGTGCGGACCGAGGCCGAGGGTGGGAGGGTCCGGGTCACCGCGCAGGCGGGGGAGGACTGGGACGCCCTGGTCGCCCTGACCGTCGCCGAGGGGTGGTCCGGGGTGGAGTGCCTGTCCGGCATTCCCGGGCTGGTCGGCTCGACGCCGATCCAGAACGTCGGCGCCTACGGGCAGGACGTGTCACAGACGATCACCGGGGTGCGGGTCTACGACCGCGGGACGGGCGAGGTCAGGGACATGGACGCGGCGGAGTGCGGCTTCGCCTACCGCGACAGCGCGTTCAAGGAGGAACTCGGCAGGCACGTCGTGCTCTCGGTCACCTACGAGCTGGCCGCCGACGACCTGTCCGGGCCGGTCGCCTACAAGGAGCTGGCCCTCAGGCTGGGTGTCGAGCTGGGGGAGCGGGTGCCGCTCGGGCGGGCCCGTGAGGCCGTGCTCGCCCTGCGCGCGGGCAAGGGCATGGTGCTCGACCCGGCGGACCCGGACACCCACAGCGCGGGCTCGTTCTTCACCAACCCGGTCCTCAGCGCGGCCGAGGCGGCCGAACTCGACCTGCGCGTGCCCGGTTTCCCCCGCTGGGACATGCCCGGGGGCTCCGTCAAGGTCCCCGCGGCCTGGCTGATCGAGAACGCGGGCTTCCCCAAGGGCTACCGGCGCGGCCCGGCACGCATCTCGACCAAGCACACCCTGGCCATGACCAACCCCGAGCTTTCTGCGACCACCGAGGAACTGCTCGACCTGGCCCGCGAGGTGCGCGACGGCGTGCTGGAGAAGTTCGGGGTCACGCTGGTCAACGAGCCCGTGATGGTCGGAACCGGCCTGTGAGGGCATTTGCGGGCGCCTGTTATCGTGGACCGGTAACACCCGAGGGGGAGTAGTCCCAATCGCGTGATCGACATACTGGCGCCACGGCGCCCGGTCGCGCGGGCCTTGAGGCGGAGACGCCGAGGCGGACGAGACCTTCGGCCTGGCAGGCATACATCGATGCCGCCGGGCCGAAGTCGTGCCCGAGACTCCCCGGGTGCCCCTTCCGGCCCGGCCGCGCGCGGAAGGGCAGCTCGTTGGAAGCATTCTGGATCAGTCTCGCCGTGATCTTCGTCGCCGAACTCGGCGACAAGAGCCAGCTCATGGCGATGACCTTCGCGACCAGGTTCAAACCGTGGCCGGTCCTGGCCGGTATCACCCTGGCCACCGCGGTCGTCCACCTCGTCAGCGTCGGCCTGGGCAGGCTGGCCGGTGACCTGATCCCCACCACGGCCATCACGATCGTGGCGGGCCTGGCGTTCCTGGGGTTCGCCGTGTGGACACTGCGCGGGGACGAGCTGACCGACGAGGAGGAGCAGAAGGCCAGCCGTACGACCAGGTCGGCGATCGTGGCGGTGACCGTGGCGTTCTTCCTCGCCGAACTCGGCGACAAGACCATGCTGGCCACCATCACGCTGGCCACGCAGTACGGCTGGTTCGGCACCTGGCTCGGCTCGACGGTCGGCATGGTCGCCGCGGACGCGCTGGCCATCCTGGTCGGCCGCATGCTCGGCAAGCACCTGCCGGAGAAGGTCATCAAGTACGGCGCCGCCGCCGCGTTCGCCGTCTTCGGCGTCGTGCTGCTGGTCGAGCCGCTGTTCGCCTGAGCCGGGGCTCACGGGGCGGCCGGTGCCCCGCCTTCTGCTGACCCGAGCCGTTCGCGGATCTCCCGCAGGCTCGGGTTGACCAGGCCGGTGCCGTCGGGCATGACCACGGTCGGGATGAGCCAGGAGCCACCGCCGATCTCGGTGATGCGCTCGATCGCCCCCGGGGTGTGGTCGACGTCCACCTCCGTGAAGGGGATGCCGGCCCGGGTGAGCTGGGACTTCAGGCGTTGGCAGTGGCCGCACCAGGGGGCGCTGTAAACGGTGAGGGAGTCCATGCATTTCCCATTCGGAAGGTGGGTTTGACCGGGGCGCCGTCGGGCGAATACTCTCCAGAGCCAAGTGGATAGTAATGGTAGACGCAGCAGCTAGACAGGCTGGCTGGTCGCAGAAAGTAGGTCTCCGTGACCGGTCTCCCCGACGTCGCCCTCACCCGGCGTTCCCTCCTGAGATCCCTCGCCATCGTGGGCGGCCTGGCCGCGATCCCCGGTCTCGCCGCCTGCGGCTCGACCCCTCCCCCTCCCGCCGCCGGGAAGACCGACCTGCTCAGGGTCGCGCTGCCCTCCTCGATCGGCTCACTCGACGCGAGCAAGGAGGCGGGCATCATGAACTACGTCGTCGCCCTCCTCTGCCAGGAGGCGCTCGTCGGCGTCGGGCAGGACGGCGGCCTCCAGCCCGCCCTCGCCGAGTCGTGGGAGCGCAAGGACCCGAAGACCTACCTCTACCGGATCCGCTCCGGGGTGACCTTCACCGACGGCACCCCGCTGACCGCCGACGACGTCGTGGCCAGCCTCGACCTGCACGCCAGGAAGGGCTCCACCTCGGCCTACGCCTACGCCTACGCCAACGTGGACGAGATCAAGGCCGACGGCTCCACGGTCACGATCACCCTGAAGGAGCCGGACGCCTCCTTCGCCTGGACCCCCTCCCCGGGCACCCTGCAGATCACGAGCAGGAAGTTCGTCGAGACGACCGGCGAGAACATCGGCACCCCGGCCGGGAAGATCCTCGGCACCGGGCCGTACAAGGTGACCGAGTTCGCGCCCGACTCGCACGTGACGCTGGAGCGCAACGACGCCTGGTGGGGCGGCAAGGTCCCCTACCGGCAGATCAGGCTGGACTTCGTCCCCGAGGAGTCGACCCGGCTGCTGGCCATGCGCGGCGGCTCCGTCGACGTCGCGCTGAACGTCCCCGCCGAGCAGATCGACCAGTGGAAGGCGATCTCCGGCGTCGAGGTCCGCACGGCCAGCGACCGGTCCCTGGTCACCCTGGCCTTCAACACCGCCAAGAAGCCCTGGAACGACGTCCACGTCCGTAAGGCGGTCGCCCACGCCGTGGACCGCGAGGGCATCGTGCGCAGCGTGCTGCGCGGCCACGGCCAGGTCGCGACGACCGTCCCCGACCCGGCCCAGTGGGGCGGCGTGCTCGACGAGGCCCAGGTCAAGGACCTCTACGCGCGCATCCCGCAGTACGGCTTCGACCTCGCCAAGGCCAAGGAGGAGCTGGCTCTCTCCTCGGTGCCGGGTGGCTTCTCCGACGTGCTGACCTACCCAAGCAGCGGCCCCCAGCTCGGCAGGGCGGCCCTCACCCTCGCCGAGAACCTCAAGACCATCGGCATCACGCTGGAGGTCAAGGAGATCCCCCTCGAACAGTGGATCTCCGAGCTGGGCAAGCACGACTCCGGCGTCTACCTCGGGTGGTACTTCGCCACGACCGGTGACCCCTCCGAGTACGTCCAGCAACTGCTCAACGGCGCCTACGCCGGGGAGAACGGCTCCAACATCGCCGAGTACGCCAACGCCGAGGTGACCGGGCTGCTCGACGACGCCAAGAAGAGCACCGACGACGCCGCCAGGGGCAAGCTGCTGGGCGACGCGCTGGTCAGGGCCGCGGCCGACGTTCCCTACCAGCCGCTGTGGTGGGGAGAGGCGGCCACCGCGTTCGGGCCGAAGATCGGCGCCGGGGAGTTCGGCCCCTACTTCTTCGTCGGCCCCTGGGCCGCCAAGCTCACCACCCGCCCATGACCGTCGTGGACCTCTCGCGGGACGCGGGACTGCGGGCGCACGCGGCCCTGGCGACCCTCCGGGTGCCCGACGCCGTCGCGCTGCACCCCGAGGGCACCCGCGTCGCCTGCGTCCTGCCCCCGTCCGAGGCCGAACCCGTCGCCCACGTGCTCGACCTCACCCGTGCGGACGCCGTCCCCACCCCGGTTCCCGAGGTCGCGGGACGCGGGCACGCGCTGACCCGCTGGCTGCCCGACGGGCGGCTGCTGCTCGCCTCGGGCGACGGGCAGGCCCTCGACCACGTCGAGGTCCGCGCGGGCGACGACCTCGTCACCGTCTGGCGGGCCGGGGTCGACGGGGAGATCGAGGACCTGGTCGCCGACGCCGACGGCACCGTCCTCGTACGGCTCGCCGACCCCGGAAGCGAACGCGACGGCAGCCACCTCGGGCTCCGGGTGGCCGACCCGGCCGCCGACCCGTTCGTCAGGACCCCGGGCGGACGGCTGCGGCGGCTCGCCCTGCTCAGGGTCGGGGACCCGGCCCCGAGGCCCGTCCCCACCCCCGGTCTGACCGTCTGGGAGGCCGACTGGCGCGACGGCCTCGCCCTGGCCGTGACCTCGGCGGATGAGACCCCCGGCGGGTACTACCGGCCCGGCCTCGTCCTGATCGACCCGGCCACCGGGGGGACCCGGACCCTGCTGACCACCTCCTGGCAGCTCAGCCGCCCCAGGCTGGCCCCCGGTGGACGCGCCGCCGTCGTGGTCGAGGGGCTGTCCATCGTCTCGGGACGGGTCGTCCACCTCGACCTGGAGAGCGGTACGGTGACCCGGCTGACCACCGTGGACGACGTCACCGACCTGGGCTGGCTCGACGAGCACACCCTGTGGTTCACCGGGTGGTCGGGAACCGGCACGCACGGCGGCACCATGACCGCCGAAGGGCGGGTGCTGAGCCGCTGGACGGCCTGGGGCACCCTCGGCGGGCGCGACGGTCAGCCGTCGCTGTCGCCGGACCGCACCGGCACCCGTGCCGCCGCCGTCTGGGAGACGGCCGGGCGACCG
Organism: Streptosporangium sp. NPDC020072; assembly: GCF_040631445.1. Taxonomy (NCBI): domain Bacteria; kingdom Bacillati; phylum Actinomycetota; class Actinomycetes; order Streptosporangiales; family Streptosporangiaceae; genus Streptosporangium; species Streptosporangium sp. NPDC020072. The sequence continues at coordinate 457,446 of NZ_JBEYAB010000007.1, forward strand.
CCGGAGATCGCGCTCTCCGTCCTCACCGAGGGTGCGTGGCACCAGGTCACCGCCCTCAACACCGACCTCGCGCGGCTGGCCGTACGGCAGGAGGAGGTGAGCTGGACCGGGCCCGACGGGCTCACGGTCCAGGGGCTGCTGCTGACCTCGGGGGAGGCGCCGGGGCCGAGGCCGCTGGTGGTGATCGCGCACGGCGGGCCGACCTGGCTGTGGTCGAGCGCCTTCGCCCCCGCCGAGTCCAACCAGCTCGCGCTGCCGCTGGCGCACGCGGGCGCCGCCGTACTGCTGCCCAACCCCCGGGGCAGCAGCGGACGCGGGCAGGACTACGCCCGCCGGGTCATCGGGCACGTCGGCGAGGAGGACCTCGGGGACGTGCTCGCCGGGACCGACCACCTCGTGGCGGCCGGGATCGCCGACCCCGGGCGGATGGCGGTGCTCGGGCTGAGCTACGGCGGCTATCTCAGCGCGTGGGCGGTGACGCGGACCAGGAGGTTCAGGGCGGCGGTCGTGATGTCCGGCGTCGCCGACTGGCTCAGCTTCACCACCGCGAGCAACCTCGCGGGCGGCTTCGACCCGCTGTACCACCGGGGCGCCGACGCGACCACCCCGGAGGGCAGGGAGTTCCTCGCCGCGCGTTCCCCGGTCTGTCACGCCGGAGCCGTGACCACCCCGACGCTGATCCTGCACGGCGCCGAGGACAGAACCACCCCCGCCGGGCAGGCGGACCAGCTCTATCGCGCCTGGTCAGCGGCCGGAGTGAGGACTCAGCTCGTCGTCTACCCTCGGGAGGGCCACGAGCTGACCGAGCCGGGACACCGTCACGACGCGGCCGGCCGCGTGCTCGCCTGGTTGACGGAGAACGGGGTGCTGTGATGGACGGGCGGAGCCGGGACGGCCTCCCGCCGGACGGGGACGACGGCTCTCACGGGGACGTCCGGGAGGCCGCCGTGGGAGGCGGCGCTTACGAGGGCGTCCGGGAGAACGGCTCGCGCGAGGACGCCACGGGGGACGGCTCTCACGGGGGCGTCCGGGAGGCCGCTCCGGGAGAGGGCGGTCACCGTGTCCGGCGTGCCGGGCGGGGCTGGGGCGCCTTTCTGGCGCGCAGGCTGGCGGGGACCGCCGTCGTCGTCGCGCTGGTCTCCGTCGGGGTGTTCGGCCTGCTCTACCTCGCCCCGGGCTCGGTCCAGCAGACCCTGCTCGGCACCCGTCCCGCCACGCCGGAGACCATCGCCGCCATCCAGGCCCGCTACCACCTCGACGACCCGCTGCCGGTGCGGTACCTCACCTGGCTCGGCGGCGTCCTGCGCGGCGACCTCGGCGTCTCCATCAGGACCGGCTCCCCGGTCGCGGACATGATCGGCGAACGGCTGCCGCTCACCTTGGCGCTCACCGGGTACGGCACGCTGCTCGCGGTGCTCGTCGGCGTCCCCCTCGGCGTCGCGGGAGCCGTACGGCGGGGCAGGGCGACCGACCGGTTCACGGTCACGGCCGGAGTGGTAGGGCTGAGCGCCCCGCCGTTCGCCGTGGGACTGCTGCTGCTCGTGGTCTTCGCCGCCTGGCTCGGCTGGTTCCCCGTGTACGGCACCGGCGAGGGCCTGGCCGACCGGATCTGGCATCTGACGCTGCCCGCCGCCGCGCTGGCCGTGGGCGCCGTGGGCATGCTCGTCCGTTTCAGCAGGGCCGCGCTCATCCGCGAACTCGACCAGGACTACGTGGTCTTCGCCAGGGCACGCGGCCTGGGCGGCGCCGGGGTCCTGGCCTACGCGCTGCGCAACTCGCTCGTGCCGATCCTCACCGCCGCCGGGCTGGTCGTGACCGGCATGCTGGCCGGGACCGTACTGGTCGAGGTGACCTTCGCGCTGCCCGGCCTCGGCTCCCTGCTGGTCGACTCGGTCACCTTCAAGGACGTGCCCGTGGTCCAGGCGCTCGCGTTGCTGCTCACCCTGCTCATCGCCGCCGTCAACCTCCTGGTCGACGTCGGCTACTCCCTGGCCGACCCCAGGGTCAGGTTCGGCGGGAGGGCCTCGTGAGGCGCCCGTTCACCGGCCGTCGTCCGCGGGAGGCCGTGGAGGTCCGCAGGAGAGGCGTGGCGCGGCCCGCGTGGCTGCGCGCCCCGGTGAGTGTGGCCGTCGCGCTCCTGGTGCTTGTCCTGGCGGCCGTCGCCGCCGCCTTCTCCCCCTGGATCGTGCCGGACGCCACCGCCCAGGACCTGATGCTGGGCATCAGCGGCCCCGGCCCCGGCCACCCGCTCGGCACCGACGACCTGGGCCGCGACGTGCTGGACCTGCTGGTCGCCGGAGCCCGTACGGCCGTGCCGGGGGCACTGTGCGTGGCCCTCGGCTCGATGGTCGTCGGCAACCTGGCCGGGCTGCCCGCCGGATACCTCGGCGGCTGGGTGGACGCGCTGGTCATGCGCTGGGCCGACCTGGTGTTCTCGCTGCCCGCCCTGCTGGTCGCCATCGTCGTGGCGGGTGTGCTCGGCGGCGGGTACGGCCTGGCCATCGCCGTACTGGTCGTGCTGTTCTCGCCGACCGACACACGGGTGGTGCGCGGAGCCGTACTCGAACAGCGGCACCGTCCCTACGTCGAGGCCGCCCAGATGAAGAACCTCTCCTCCTGGCGGATCATGACGCGGCACGTGTGGCCGAACATCGCGCCCGTCGCACTGGCCAACGTGTTCCTCAACTTCGCCTACGCCCTGGTCTCGCTGGCCTCGCTGTCCTTCCTCGGTCTCGGTGTCGCGGCGGGCTCACCCGACTGGGGGCGGACGCTGTCGGACAACCGCACCCAGTTCCTGGCCAACCCCTGGACGGTGATCGCCCCCGGCCTGGCGATCATCGCCGTCGCCGCCGCGCTCAACATCGTGGGTGACTGGCTCTACGAACGCGTGGACGCGCGGGGAAGGGCGCGCTGAGGATGGCACAAGAGGGTGGGATCACGGTCGAGGGGCTGACCGTACGGCAGCCCGCGACCGGCAGGACCCTGTTGTCCGAGGTCTCCTTCGACGTCGCGCCGGGGGAGTCCCTCGCGATCGTCGGTGAGTCCGGTTCCGGCAAGTCGCTCACGGTCAGGGCGACGCTCGGCCTGCTGCCCAGGGGACTCGACGCCTCCGGCCGGGTGAGCGTCGACGGCGTGCGGGTCGACGACGACCCCCGAACCCGCGCCCGGCAGCGCGGCGGCGTGGTCTCCCTCCTCATGCAGGACCCGTTCACGCTGCTCAACCCGCTGCGCCGGGTGGGGAGGCAGATCGCCGACGGGCTGCCGAAGGGGGCCGACGCCGCGACCGAGGTGCCCAGGCTGCTGGCCGAGGTCGGGCTGCCCGGGGACGTGGCCGGGCGCTACCCGTTCCAGCTGTCCGGCGGTATGCGGCAGCGTGTCGGCCTGGCCGCCGCGCTCGCGGGCGGGCCCCGCGTGCTGGTCGCCGACGAGCCGACGACCGCGCTCGACGCGACCACCCAGCGTGAGGTGCTCGCCCTGGTCCGGCGCATCCAGCGGGACCGGGGCATGGCGTTCGTGCTCATCACCCACGACCTGCGGCTGGCCTTCTCCACCTGCGACCGGGTCATGGTGATGTACGCCGGGCGGATCATGGAGAGCGGTGGGGCGGCGGCCGTACGGGACGAGCAGCTCCACCCCTACACCCGGGCCCTGCTGGCGGCCGAACCGCCCGCCGATCGGCGTCTGGCCGTCATCCCGGCCGTCCCCGGCTCCGTGCCGGCCCACGACGCGGTCGCCGACCGGTGCGCCTTCGCCGCCCGCTGCTCCCTGGCCGTGCCCGGGTGCCTGGCCGTACGGCCCTCGGCTCTGCCGGTACGGCCTGGCCGGGAGTCGGCCTGCCTGCGCGCCGCCGAGCTGCCCGCCAGGCCCGCGCCCGCACCGGGGGTCGCGCCTGGCGCCCCGGTCACGGCCGCCCCGGTGCTCGACCTGCGTGACCTGCGCAGAACCTTCGCCGGATCCGCCCGGCCCGCCCTCGCCGGGGTGAGCCTCACCGTCGCGCCCGGCGAGGTGGTCGGCGTGGTCGGTGAGTCGGGGTCGGGCAAGACCACGCTCGCCCGCTGCGTCGCCGGGCTGGAACGCCCCGACGCGGGCACGGTCCTGCTCGACGGGATCGACTGCTCCGACTACGGCAGGCTGAGCCGTACGGCGGTGCGCCAGGCCCGGCGCACCGCGCAGATGATCTTCCAGGACCCCTATTCGACGCTCAACCCCGCCCGCACGATCGGGGCGACCCTGGCCGAGGCCCTGCGCGCCGACGGCCGCCCGGCCACCCCGGGAGACGTCGCCCGGCTGCTCGAATCGGTCGGCCTGAGCCGCGACACGGCCGGGACGCGCCCCGCCGGGCTGTCCGGCGGCGAACGTCAGCGGGTCGCGATCGCCCGTGCGGTGGCGGGTGAGCCCCGGCTGCTGATCTGCGACGAACCGGTCTCCGCGCTCGACGTCTCGGTGCAGGCGCAGATCCTCGCCCTCCTGGCCGAACTGCGGGAACGGCTGTCCATGGCGATGCTGTTCATCACCCATGACCTGGCGGTCGTCCGTCAGGTCGCCGACCGGCTCTACGTGCTTGAGGCGGGCCGGTGCGTGGAGACGGGCCCCGTCGACCAGGTCCTCGACGCCCCCTCCCACCCCTACACGCGGACGTTGCTGGCCAGCGTCCCCGACGGCTCCCCGGGCTGGCTCGGTTAACGCCGCAGTGGCCTGCCCGGGTCACCCGGGGGTCAGGGCGGCCTCCGCCTCGGCGAACTCCCTCGCCGGGTCCACCATCCTGGTCAGCAGCTCAAGGTCGTCCGGGTCGTAGCGCCGCCTGACCTCGCGCCGGCGTTCGGCGGCGACGCGCAGCGGCGGCACCGCCTCGGCGTACGCGCCGCGCCTTCAGCTTGCCCGCGAACATCGCGGCCGGGCCCCCGCCGCTCCCGGCCGAACGCAGGTACCGGCGTTCTGACTCCTGCCAGTCCTTGTGGTGGCCGAGTTCGGCGTCGTGTCGGTGCCGGTGGTCATGGGCCGCCCTCGGCGGGAACGGCCTGGTGGTGGTCCGTCGGGCCGTGGGTGAGGACGGGCCCGTTGGCCGGGTTCTCGACATTCCTGCACGTGGACGTCGCCTGACGGGTTCGGGAGGGTTTGACGGGTTAGTCGCCGCGAAGATAGTCTGCGCGCATCCTAAATGTCGAAGGGGAGACCCATGTGGGAGTACGAGCACAGCGTCGAGACCACCGCCGCTCCTGAGGCGCTGTGGCGTCGCTGGTCCGACATGGAGACGTGGCCACAGTGGAACGACGGGATCGAGAAGATCGAGGTCGACGGCCCGTTCGCCGTGGGCACGGCGTTCAGGATGACCCCGCCGGGGGAGGACCCCGTCGAGTTGCGCCTGGTGGAGATCGTGCCGGGTGAGGTGTTCACCGACGAGATGGACGCCGGTGGGTTCGTCGTGCGCACCGTGCACCGGCTGGAGCGGCTCGACGCGGGACGGACCCGGGTGACCTACCGTACGGAGATCGTCGGACAGGCCGCGGACGAGGTCGGGCCCCAGCTCGGTCCGGCGATCACCGCGGACTTCCCCGACGTGGTGGCCGCGCTGGTGAAGCGGGCGGAGGAGGGTTAGGCCGTGGTCGCCCATCCGGACGAGAGCCCGGGGTTCCTGCTGTGGCACGTCACGCTGCGCTGGCAGCGGGAGATCGTCGCCGCCCTCGCCCCGCTGGACCTCACCCACGTGCAGTTCGTGCTGCTGGCGACCGCCTGGTGGATGAACTCCCACGGCGAGAGTCCCAACCAGCTCAGCCTGGCCAGACGCGCGGGCACCGACGTGAAGATGACCTCGCAGGTGCTGCGCAGGCTGGAGGACAAGGGCCTCCTCAGGCGGGAGGTCGATCCGGCGGACACCCGGGCCAAGTTGCTGAGGACCACCGACGAGGGCGCCGAACTGGCACGGCGGGCCATCGGCGTCGTGGAGGCCGCCGACGCGGCCTTCTTCGGAGCCACTCCCGACCTGTCCACCCTGCAGGCCCTGATGCGCCCTCTCGCCGATCCCTGAGCCGGGCCGGGTCGAGGGAGCCGCCGGTCCTGGCCGTGTGTTTCCTGGGACCGGCGGCGTTCTCGGTGTTCTTCGCCGGGTGACCGGTGGTCGTGTGGGCGCCGGAGGCGGCCGGGCCCGGGCGGCGAGTGATCAGGACCAGTAGGAGCGGGCCCGTTCCGCGGCGGTGGTGAGGGCCTCGCCGTCGATCTTGGTGAAGGTCAGCGGCACGTCGAACGCGGGCCACTGGACCACGAACTCGAACGGCTCCGGCGGCGGCAGCGGCCACATCCACAGGTTCCAGTGGCCGGTGGCCAGGCGGCCTCCACCGCCTCCGCCGCCTCCGCCGCCCTGACGCAGGACGGGTCCCTTGGGACGCGGCGGCGGCCACTCGTCGGAGTTCGTCCTGCCGTCCACGGTCGTCGCCTTGGAGCCGTCGGGCAGGCGCACGCCGAAGCGCAGGACCTCGTCCTCAAGGAGGCGGCTGGGGCGGGTCCGGTTGCGGCGTCCCTCGAACATCAGGCCACGCCGTTCCCACCAGCTGTCCTCGTCCTCGTCGAGGAGTCGTCGTGCCGCCAGCCGTACGTGGAACTTCACGTTCTCGGGGAAGGCGACGGCACTGGCGAGGACGATCGTGATCGAGTCGCTCTGGAACAGCGTCTGCTCGACGGCCACGGTGCCGCCGAGCAGATCCTTCGGGGGGCCTGCCCACGGGGGCTGATCTCTCTCCTCCGAGGCCAGGTCCCGGCCGAGTCGTGGAGGGGGGGTGAAGAAATCCATGCGGTCAAAGTACGCAACCCCACGGCCCGTCCGGGTGTTTTTTCACCACATAGCACCCCATAAGTGCGGTGTCCCGATCGATACGGCGCACCCATATAGACGGATTTATCCTGAAAAATCCTTTTTCTATACGGCTGGCGCACCCGCGCGGTTCGCCGGCCAGGGGAGGGTCAGGGCCAGTAGGAGTGCGCGCGCCTCGCGGCGGCGACGAGCGGTGCGCCGTCGATCTCGGTGAACGTCAGCGGCACCTCGAAGGCGGGCCACTCGACGGCGACCTCGAACGGCTCCGGCGGCGGCAACGGCCACAACCACAACGGCCAGTGCCCGGTGGCGAAGTCGTCGCTCCCCGATCTGTTGCCCGACCGTCGGCAGTGCAGGACCGGACCGTCCGGACGAGGGGGAGGCCATTCCTCGGCGTCCAGTGCGCCGTCCACGGTCGTCGCCTTCGACCCGTCGGAGAAACGGACGCCGAGCCGCATGACCTCATCCGAGAGGCGGGAGCCGTGATGGCCGTGAAAATCGAACAGCCGGTCGTGGCGGTCCCACCAGACGTCGTCGTTGACTCCCTCCAACCGGCGGAACGCCATTCGCACGTTGAGCGTCACCCCTTCGGGAAAGGCGAGGGCGTCGGTGAGCACGATGGCCAGTGTCTCCGTGCGGAACAGCGTTCGGTCGACGGGCACGACGGCACCGACGAAATCCTCGGGAGGGCCGAGCCAGGGTGGTCTCTTTTCCCGCTTCATCGGTTTCCGCTCGGGAGGCGGCGGCGCGGTGAAGAAATCCATATGGCCACGCTACACAAATCCCATTTCCATGGCCGGGCGGAAAGAATTCCACTTCTCCGGTCCTGGGTCGGCGGATACGGAGGCCCTCACGCCCCGACCCCGTGGTCGTGTGAACGGGAGGGCCTGGCAGAGTTTCGGGTGTTACGGGTGACACAGCACAAGGAACGGGACCATGACATCCATCGAGTTCGGAACGCCCTCGACCCTGCCGCCGACCAACGGCTACAGCCACGTGGCGAGCATTCCCCCTGGTAGCAGGATCGTGTGGACCTCGGGGCAGGTCCCGATCGACGCCGAGGGGACGGTCGCGACGGCGGGTGACTGGGAGGCGCAGACCCGCCAGGTCATGCGGAACGTGGGAGCCGCCCTCGAAGCGGGCGGGGCGACCTGGGACGACGTCTTCAAGTTGACGATCTTCGTGGTGGACACCTCGGCGCTGGCGACCGTGCGGGCCGTACGGGACGAGTTCATCAACCTGGAGCGTCCTCCGACGAGTTCCCTCGTCCAGGTCGCGGGCCTGTTCCGGCCTGACATCCTCATCGAGATCGAAGCCGTGGCCGCCATTTCCGAATCGTAGGGAAACCGCGGTAGGCCGTCTCCGGCGGAAGAAAATCCCTTAGTAAGAAGATTGTTTTTCGATAGCATCGGGACCGCCTCGTTCAGTTTCCATGACACGGAGGTGGACGATGGCGGACGCCCGGGCCGACGGCGCCACCGAGGGAAATCCGCCGGTGGGTGTGCGGACTCCGCGGTTCCGGCGGCTCTGGTGGTCGTGGACGATCTCGTTGTGCGGGGACGGGGTGCGGTTTCTGGCCCTTCCCCTCTATGTCGCGCTGCGCAGCAGGGATCCGCTGGCGACGAGCGCGGTGGCCTTCGCGGAGACGTTGCCGTGGCTGCTGGGCGCGTTGCCCGCCGGGGCCGTCGTGGACCGGTCGCCGCCGCGGACCGTGCTGGTCGCCGCGCACGGGGTGCGGGCCGTACTGACGGCCGTGCTGGTGACGGCCATGGCGGCGGGCGCGGACTCGGTGGCGTTGCTGTGCGTCTTCGCCTTCCTGCTGACGCTCGCCGAGACCTTCGCCGACCCCGCCTCCCAGGTCATGATGGTGCACCTGGCCGGACCGGATGATCTCCAGGAGGCGAACTCCCGCTTCTACGCCGTCAACACGGTGGCCATGACCGTCATCGGTCCCCTCGCCGGTGGCCTGGTGATCGCCGTCAACCCCGTGTTGGCCTTCACCGTCGACGGGCTCAGCTTCGTGGCGGCCGCGCTGCTCGTGGCCACCCTCCCCGCCTTCCCCGCCGACGCCGGGGCGACGGGTACCCGGCTGGTGGCGGGGGTCGGGGAGAGCGTCCGTCTCCTGCTGGGACACCCCGGGCTGCGCACGCTCGCCACCATGGTGATGGTCGCCGGTGTCGCCTCGACCGCCTTCGACACCCTGCTGCCGCTCTACGCCGTCGACAGCCTGGGCATGGGCCCCCGTACGGTCGGGTCGCTGGTCATGGCGTTCGGCGTCGCCACCCTGGCGGGAACCTGGCTGGCCCCGCGCCTGGCCAGGCGGGTCTCCGACGGCCCGGTGATGATCACGGGGATGGTCGTTTCCGGCGGCGGGATCACGCTGGTCGGCCTGGTGGGCACCGTCGCCGCGGCCTGGACGGGTGTGGCGATGATGGGCGCGGGCGTGGGGCTGTGGAACGTGCTCTCCGCGACGCGCCGCCAGCGCCTCACCCCGCCGGGCGCGATGGGCCGCGTCTCTGGCGCCTACCGGATGATGGCCTGGGGCCTCATGCCCGTGGGCAGCGGGCTGGCGGGAGTGCTGGCCGCCGCCACCACGTTGCGGGTTCCCATACTGGTGGCCGGGCTGGCCACGATCCTGACCATCGCCCTGCTCGCCGTTCCCCTGCTCAGGACGGGTCCCGCGCGGGAGACCCCCTGAACGGGGCTCAGTCCTCGGAGAAGGAGATCAGGGTCAGGACGCGGCAAGGGAGGGCGCCGGTGACGTAGAGGTGGTCGGACTCGGAGGCGAACCGCAGGGCGTCCCCCGCGGCCAGGGTGACCGACCACTCCGCCGTCTCGACCGTCACCTCCCCGGAGACCACGTAGGCGTGCTCGACCGACCCCCGGCCGTGTGAGCTCTTGGCACTGCGGGTCCCGGCCGGGATGTCACCCTCGGCCAGTTCGAAACGGCGGCGGTCGGGGGCGGCGAACAGGGTGCGGACCGCGCTGTCACCGACCAGCAGGGGGGCGTTCTCCCCACGCCGGACGACCTCGGGCCCCACCAGGTTGACGCGGGTCAGCTCGCCGAAGGTCAGTTCGAGGGCGGTGGCCAGCCGGGAGAGCACCTCGACCGTGGGGTTGGCGACGCCCCGCTCGACCTGGGAGATCAACGCCTTGCTCACCCCCGTCAGCTCGGCCAGCTCACGGACGCTGAGACCGCGTGCCAGGCGGACACGGCGCAGGTTGGCGGCGATCGCCTCACGCACCCCGGCCGCCTCGGCGGGGGCGTCACGTACGGCGGGAGCCGCGAAGGCGGCCGCGAGAGAACCGGTCACGTCGAAGGCGGCGCCGTTCTCGCTCCGCATGGCTCCCCCTCACATGGCTGCCCGTACGCATCACATGATGCAGGATGTCAGCCGATGAGGGCGAGGCGATGGGCCGCGGCGGCGGCCTCGCCCCTGGTGGAGACACCGAGCTTGCCCAGGATGTTGGAGACGTGCACGCTGACGGTCTTGGCCGAGATGAACAGCTCGGCCGCGATGTCGCGGTTCGACCGTCCCTGGGCGACCAGACGGAGCACCTCCTGCTCACGAGGGGTCAGCGGCGCCGTCGCGGAAGCCGTTGCCGGCGCCGTCGCGGCCGGGACGCCTTCCCCGGTGAGGGAAACCCCGATCCTGCGGGCCAGCGCCTCGATCTCCGCCTGCAGGGGCCGGGCCGACAGCGCGACGGCGATGGGGTGCGCCGTGCGCAGCCGTACGGCGGCGCCCTCACGATCACCCGCGCCCGCCGCCGCCCGCCCCGCGTGGAGCAGCGACTTGGCACGGGGGTGGGGCCGGTCGAGCCGTTCCCAGGTGATGGCGGCGGCGTCGTGGTCACCGTTGACGCTGAGCCGGTAGGCCTCGGCGACCGGGCTGTGCACGCCCATCGTGGCCCCGACCCCCTGGACCTGGGCGCGCAGCGCCGTCGCGCGCTCAGGAGCGATGGGCTCGGCGGCCTCGGCGACCGCGGCCAGCAGGGAGAGCACCCGCCAGCCGAGCATGGGCTTGCTGGTGATCTGCGCCTCCCCGACCACCCGTTCGGCGACGTCGAGCGCGGCCAGGGGTTCGCCGTCCAGCAGGTGCAGGCCGATCCTGAGCCGGGAGTTGGCCGAACGCTCCTGGGTGAACTCGTCCAGGACGGTGAACGCCTCGACCTCGTTCAGCACGGACCTGACCACCTCGGTCTCACCCCGGGCGACCGCCACGTCGGCCCTGATGCGGCGCAGGTGGTGGCGGGTGCGCAGGGTGGGGTCCATGGTGAGCGCCTGCTCGGCGAGCTGGGCGGCCTCCTCGAACCGGCCGAGCGACTCAAGGGCCTCGGCCCGGTTGTTGGCCAGGAACGTCCCCGAGACGCGGTAACGGCCGTACTTCCTGGCCAGTTGCTCGCCTTCGAGCGCCAGCTCGACCGCCTCGGCGGAGCGGCCCATGTTGTTGAGGGCGTCCACGGTGTTGCTGAGCGCCCGCAGGACGATACGGCCGGAGGCCTTGCGCAGGCCGATGGCCTGGGCGGTCTCGTTGATGGCGACCGTCTCCTCAAGCCGGCCTTCGATGGAGGGGCCGAGGGCCAGGTTGAGCAGCAGGTCGGCTTCGAGGCACTCGTCGTTGTGCTCGCGGGCGATGCGCAGCGCCTCCTCGGTGAGCGCGGTCCCCTCCGTCACCTCACCGCTGAAGATCAGGTAGGACCCCAGCTTGGACAGCACCACGGCGCGTTCCGGACTCGGGTCGGGGACCAGGCGCGCCGCGTAGCGGAAGTGGTCGAGAGCTCCCGGCCTGCGCTTCGACATCTTGAACTGGGCAAGCCGTACGAGGAGCTCGGCGACCCGGCCTGGCTGGGTCTGCTCGTCGAGTTCGTCCAGCGCGGCCTTGACGAACTTCATGCCGCGGTCGATCTCACCGCAGGAGTGGGCGGCCTCGGAGGCCTCTTCGAGGACCGTCGTGTGGTCGACGCCGATGCGCGAGGAGGCGTCGGGAACCTTGTTCCACAGCGTGAGCACCCGTTCGAGCAGCTGCATCTTCTCGTTGTAGGCGAAGGTCCTGGACGCCTTGGCCGCGGCCTCCCAGGCCGAGATGAGGGCCCACAGGTCGTCACGGGCGGAGTACCAGTGGTGGGCGATCTCGATGGCGGCCCGGCCCATGGGGACCAGGGTGCGGTCCCTGCCGATCTCCTCGGCGAATCGGGCGTGCAGCCGTACGTGCTCGCCGGGCAGCAGCTCGTCGTGTACGGCTTCGCGGATCAGGGCGTGCCGGAAGGCGTAGGCGCGGCCGTCGGCGACCTGGAGCACGTTGGCCGCGATGGCGGGCCGCAGGGTGTCCTCAAGATCGACGTCGGACAGGCCGCTGACGGCGGCCAGCAGGTCGTGGCCGACCCGGATGCCGCCCGCGGCGGCGATGCGCAGCAGCCGCTGGGTCTCGTCGGGCAGCTGTTCGACGGCGCCGAGGATCAGGTCGTGCAAGGAGTCGGGGTAGGAGGAGTCGACGCCGCATTCGAGCAGCGCCTCGACGAACAGGGGGATGCCCTCGCTGCGTTCGAAGACCTGTCCGACCTGGGAGAACTCCGGGGTCGTGCCGAGGATGCCGGCCATCTGGGCGGCGACCTCGTCACGGGTGAGCCTGGGCAGCTCCAGCCTGGCGACCCCCTCGACCCGGCCGAGCTCGGCCAGGACGGGACGGAGCGGGTGCTGGCGGTGCAACTCGTCCGAGCGGTAGGTCATGACCATCAGGACCGGGGCGGTACGGAGGTTCCGGCTGAGGAAGGCGATCAGGTCACGGCTCGACCGGTCGGCCCAGTGGATGTCCTCGATGACCAGGATCACCGGGTTGCGCTCGGCCAGCCGTTCCAGAAGGGTGAGGATCTGCTCGAAGAGCCGCCCCCTCGCGGTGTCGGTCTCGACCTCACCGCTCGGCTCGCCGAACTCGGGCAGCAGTCTGGCGAGGTCGCGCGCCCCGCCGACCGGCAGCAGCGCCGCGACCTCCTCGGCACTCGTCTCACGCACGAGCTGGCGGATCGCCGCGGTGAACGGCGCGTAGGCCAGGCCCTCCGTCGACAGTTCGACGCAGCCGCCGATGAGCACGTGAGCCCCCCGGCTCGCGGCGCGCTCGGCGAAGAACCCGATCAACCGTGACTTGCCGACCCCCGCCTCGCCCCCGAGCAGCACCGTCGCGGCCGCGGTGCTCCGGGCCTGCTCGAACGACTCGGACAAAGCGGCGAGTTCTATCTCCCGCCCTACGAAGACGGGGCTTGCCGCCCGACCCACCATGTCTTCCAGCATGTCATGCCTTATACGAACTCTTCTTCCCATTTATCTCTCGGCGGAAGAGGTGACGACCTACGGGGGGTGGAGGGCCCGGCCGGGTGAATACCGGTGGCCGGGCCCTCGTGACGTGGTCATGCGGAAGCGGGCTTGCGGAACAGACCCCTGCGGCGCTCACCGGAGGACTGTCGCTTCTGCTCCGCCTCCTGCCGCCGGGTGGCCTCACGGGCGCGGCGGTACTCGACGGCCTCTCTGCGAAGGTCGGCGGCGCGCTGCTCGATCAGCTGGTGGTGGAACTCGGGAGCCATTTCGGCTTCCTCCTCACGGGGCGACTGCCCCCGGTGGTGCGATTTCCTTACACCTTCGAGACTCCTCCTAAGGCCCCCGTCGCCACATCGGACGGATGCCTTATCTCCACGGCCCCGGCGGTCGGGGGCATACCTAGGCCGGGGCGGGGCCGCCTTAGGCCCCCACGGGTTCGGCCCCGCAGAGGCCTATCCCGCGCGCAGGGAGCGCTTCAGCCGGGCGGCGGCGGCCACGGCGGGCCACAGGCGGGTGGCGAGGTTCCGCGCCAGGATGCCGCCCCGCGTCGCGGGCACCATGAGCGCCGACGCCTGCCCGACGGCCCGCTGCCTGGGCTCGACCAGGCGCCGGTGGGTGGCCTCGTACCGGCGGAAGGCCGCCTGGGGGTCGTCCGGACTCGCGGCGAGCTTCTCGGCGAGGGTGAACGCCCCGGCCATGGCCATGGTGGAGCCGTCTCCGAACAGGGAGACGCAGGACGCGGCGTCACCGAGGAGGACGACCCGGCCGTTCCACCAGCGCGGCAGGCTCACCCGGCTCACCGAGTCGAAGTAGAGGTCGTCGGCGGCGCGCACCCGCTCCAGGAGTTCGGGCACGCGCCAGGAGACGTCCGCGTACGCGCGTGTCAGCAGCCGCTTGTGCTGCTCGACGTCGCGGTGGTCGAAGCCGGGTTCCGCCGGGCTGCGGTACAGGAAGAACGCGCCGCTGGGCGTGGAGCTGACGGCGACCGCCTTGCCGGGGACGTTGTGCATGAGGATGTCCCGGTCAGGCCCGGACCGGCCGGGGAACGGCAGCGTCGCGACGTAGAGACCCATGTGGCGCATGAGTCCGTCCCCCGTGCCGAACGTCAGCCGACGGGTCAGCGAATGCAGGCCGTCGGCGCCGATCACCACGTCGAAGCGGCGGGGCCCGGCGCGCTCGAAGGTGACCTCGACCCCGCGCCCGTCACGGTCGAGGGTCACGACGGAGTCGTCGAAGAGGAACTCGGCGTGGTCGCGGCTCGCCTCGTACAGGATCGCCGCGAGATCACCGCGCGGTACCTCGACCTCGTCCGGCTGCTGGAAGGCGCGCATGTCCATCCGGCCGACCCGCCTGCCCGCCGCGTCGACGAAGGTGAGGCCCGTCGTGCCGGTGGCGGCCTCGCGCAGCCGGGACAGGACGCCCATCCGTTCCGCGACGCGTACGGCGGGGCCTCTGACGTCCACCGGGTTCCCGCTGGAGCGCGGCGTTCCGGCGCGTTCGACGACGGTGACCTGGAAGCCGTGCCTGGCCAGCCAGTAGGCCGCCGTCGGCCCGCCGACACCGGCTCCGGAGATCAGGACTGTCCGCTCGGTCATGACACCTCACTAACCGGATGAAACTCCTCCGCCTAACCGGTCGTGCATGGGAATCGATGTCAGCATCGCCGTTCCGGGATTTCCGATCAAGAGCGAGGCTTCCTGAGAAAGCATCCATACGTCGGAAATATGGATGTTTATGGGGTTCTTCCGGGTTGTTTCCGGTGCCATGTTTGAGGCAGCCCGGCCGGCTGTGGCTCCTGACCGAAGGAGTCTTCAAGGATGAACCCCAGAACGAAGTTGGGCGCCGTCGTGGCCGTGGCCGTGATGGGGGTGTCCGGGCTGACGGGAAGCGCCGGAGCCTCCCCGGGAACACCGGACCAGCGCGCGGTCGCCGGCGCGGACAGGAGCATCCGCGAGCACGCGGAGGAACTCCGTCTCGCGCCGGGAGACGCCCTCACCCCTCCCACGATCACCTCGGGGCCGGGCGGCCTGCGTTACCTGCTCTACCGGCGGACCCACCACGGGCTGCCGGTGCACGGCGGTGAGGTGATCGTCGCCACCGACAGGACGGGCACCGTGGTCAACGCCGTCGTCACCGGCCAGCGGGCCACGCTGAACCTCGGCGCGGCGGGCGTGACGCCACGGGTGAGCGCCGCGGAGGCCGCCGCCAAGGCCCTCGGCGAGACCGCGGGGACGGGGGAGAAGGCCGGCACGCCCAGATTGCTGATCCATGCGACGACCGACCACCCCAGGCTGACCTGGGAGGTCGTCGTCACAGGAGGGACGCAGGCGGCTCCCGTCTCACGGCGTGTCTTCGTGGACGCCCTCGACGGGACCGTCGTCGAGTCCGTCGACCAGATCGCCCACGGCCTCGGCAACAGCCGCTTCAACGGCAACCCGGTGACCATCCGGACCCTTGGGTCCGGAGGACGCTATTCCATGATCGACCCCGACCGCCTCCATCTACAGTGCGGGGGCCTGTCGGGCACCGCCTACACCAAGTCGACCGACAACTGGGGCAACGGGCAGGGCACCAACCTGGAGACGGCCTGTGTCGACGTCCTGTTCGGAGCGCAGAAGTTCTCGGACATGCTCAAACAGTGGCTGAACCGCAACGGTGTCAACGGCGCGGGAAATAGCTATCCGGCACGGGTCGGGCTGAACGAGGTCGACAGCCACTGGAACGGCAGCACAGTCTCTTTCGGCCACAACCGGGCGAACCGCGAGCAACTCGTCTCGCTGGACATGGTCGCCCACGAGTACGGCCACGCCGTCTTCGAGACCGTGGGAGTCGGCGGACCCCCGATAGACGACGAGGAGAAAGCGCTGGCCGAGTCGACCGGGGACATCTTCGGCGCGCTGAACGAGCACTACGTCAACCACCCGGTCGCCCTGGACGAGCCGGACTACCTGGTCGGTGAGGAGGTGAACATGGTCGGCACCGGCCCGATCCGTTACATGTTCAACCCGTCCCTCGCGGGCGACCCGAACTGCTACCCGGTGCCCTGGAACGTCGATCCGCACAGGGCGGCGGGGCCGCAGAACCACTGGTTCTACCTGCTGGCCGAGGGCACCAACCCGGTGGGCAAGCCGACGAGCCCGGTCTGCGGGGGTCCCTCGACGCTGACCGGCATCGGGATCGTCAAGGCCGGGCAGATCTTCTACTCGGGGCTGAGGCTCAGGACATACCCCTGGACGCACGGCAGGAGCAGACAGGCCACCGTTTACGCGGCCAAGATGCTCTTCGGCTGCGCGGAGGTGACCGCGACCAAGGCGGCGTGGACCGCCGTCAACGTCGGCCCGCAGCCCGGTGAGGCCACCTGCTGACCCCTGGGCGGGCGGGGTTTTTTCAGCCCCGCCCGCCCCCTCAGGGGGAAGATCCATCCGATTTCCCGAAGGAATCGGCGAATGTTGACGAAAACCGGTGCCGTGACTGGCCGACACCCGGTTTGGAACTGAAGACACCAGTCGGCATGCTGGAGAGGTGTCGACTATGACTCCTTCGCTCGCCGACGTGGCCTCGTCCAACGTCGCGTTGCGAAACCTCCTCCACGGCCTACCCGGTGTCGACCGTGTGGGCGCCGACCAGCGAGCCGCGACGCTCGGCACCCGATCGATCAAGACCACGTCCAAGGCGCTGGCCATCGACCTCGCCATCCGCATGGTGGACCTGACCACCCTCGAAGGGGCCGACACGCCGGGCAAGGTGCGCGCGATGTGCGCCAAGGCGGTCCGCCCCGATCCCGGTGACCCCTCGGTGCCGAAGGTGGCCGCGGTGTGCGTCTACCCCGACCTGGTCCCCCGCGCGGTCGAGGCGCTCGCCGGTTCCGGGGTGCGGGTCGCCAGCGTCGCCACCGCCTTCCCCAGCGGCCGTTCCTCCCTGGACGTCAAGGTCGCCGAGACGGCCTTCGCGGTCGCGGCGGGCGCCGACGAGATCGACATGGTGATCGACAGAGGCGCCTTCCTGTCCGGCGACTACCTCAAGGTCTTCGAGGAGATAGCCGCGGTCAAGGCGGCGTGCGGTACGGCGCACCTGAAGGTGATCCTGGAGACCGGCGAGCTGGTGACCTACGACAACGTACGGCGCGCGGCCTGGCTGGCCATGCTGGCCGGAGGCGACTTCGTCAAGACCTCGACGGGCAAGGTGCAGCCCGCCGCGACCCTGCCGGTGACGCTGGTGATGCTTGAGGCGGTCCGCGACTTCCTGGCCGTCACGGGCCGCAAGGTCGGGGTGAAGCCCGCGGGCGGCATCAAGACCACCAAGGACGCGATCAAGATGCTGGTGCTCGTCAACGAGACCGTCGGCGACGGCTGGCTCGACCCCGCCTGGTTCCGGCTCGGCGCCTCAAGCGTGCTCAACGACCTGCTGATGCAGCGTCAGAAGCTGGCCACGGGCCGCTACGCCGGTCCCGACTACTTCACCCTGGACTGATCGATGTTCGAATACGCACCGGCCCCCGAATCCCGCGCCGTCGTCGACATCAGGCCCTCCTACCGGCTGTTCGTCGGCGGCGAGTGGGTCGACTCCCAGGGCGGCACCGCGCACAAGACCGTCAACCCCGCCTCCGAAGAGGTCCTGTCCGAGGTCGTGTGGGCCACCGAGACCGACGTGGACAGGGCGGTCGGCGCCGCACGCAAGGCCTTCGGCGCCTGGTCGGCGATGCCGGGCTCCGAACGGGCAAAGTACCTGTTCAGGATCGCCCGCATCATCCAGGAACGCTCGCGTGAGCTGGCCGTACTGGAGACGCTCGACAACGGCAAGCCGATCCGCGAGTCCCGTGACGTGGACCTGCCGCTGGTGGCGGCGCACTTCTTCTACTACGCGGGCTGGGCCGACAAGCTCGGGCACGCGGGGTACGGTTCCGACCCCAGGCCGCTGGGCGTCGCGGGCCAGATCATCCCGTGGAACTTCCCGCTGCTCATGCTGGCCTGGAAGATCGCCCCCGCGCTGGCCTGCGGGAACACGGTCGTGCTGAAGCCCGCCGAGACGACCCCGCTGACCGCGCTGCTGTTCGCCGAGATCTGTCAGCAGGCCGACCTGCCGCCGGGCGTGGTCAACATCGTGACCGGCGCGGGCGAGACCGGCGCGGCCCTGGTCGACCACCCCGACGTGAACAAGATCGCCTTCACCGGTTCGACCGAGGTGGGGCGCCGGATCGCCAGGTCCGCCGCGAGCTCCGGCAAACGGCTCACCCTTGAGCTCGGAGGCAAGGCCGCCAACATCGTCTTCGACGACGCCGCGCTGGACCAGGCCGTCGAGGGCGTCGTCAACGGCATCTTCTTCAACCAGGGGCACGTGTGCTGCGCGGGCTCCCGCCTGCTGGTCCAGGAGTCGGTCGCCGAGGAACTGCTCACGGCACTGAAGCGGCGCCTGAGCACACTGCGCCTGGGCGACCCGCTGGACAAGAACACCGACATCGGCGCGATCAACTCCGCCGCCCAGCTCGCCAGGATCCGTGAGCTGTCCGACGCCGGGGAGGCAGAGGGGGCCGAACGCTGGTCCCCGGTGTGCCCGCTGCCGGAACGGGGCTTCTGGTTCCCGCCGACGATCTTCACCGGGGTGGCGCAGTCGCACCGGATCGCGCGAGAGGAGGTCTTCGGGCCTGTGCTGTCCGTGCTGACCTTCCGTACGCCCGCCGAGGCCGTGGAGAAGGCGAACAACACCCCCTACGGCCTGTCCGCGGGGGTGTGGACCGAGAAGGGCTCACGCATCCTGTGGATGGCGGACCGGCTGCGCGCCGGCGTCGTGTGGGCCAACACCTTCAACCGGTTCGACCCGACCTCGCCGTTCGGCGGTTACAAGGAGTCGGGATACGGCAGAGAGGGCGGACGACACGGGCTGGAGGCGTATCTCGATGTGTGACCACCGCGAGTCCCGGCGCCGTCGCCGCCGTGGCCAGGCGACCAGGGGACACGGCTTCGCCAGGGCGGGCCGTCCCGCGCTGCGCGGCTGGTTCGCCCACCGGTGCGGGGTGAGCCGCTGCGGTCAGGTCTTCGTGCCCGCCCGGCTCTCGCAGCAGGAGAGCACGTGGAGAGGGCGGGGCGATGAGTAAGACCGATCCCGTACGGCTGGCCGTACGCAAGACCTACAAGCTGTACATCGGCGGGGCGTTCCCGCGCTCGGAGAGCGGAAGGTCCTATCCGGTGACCTCCTCCAAGGGCGACTTCCTGGCCAACGCCGCGAAGGCGTCCCGCAAGGACGCCCGGGACGCGGTCTCCGCGGCCCGCAAGGCCTTCCCCGGCTGGTCGGGCGCGACGCCGTACAACCGGGGTCAGATCCTGTACCGGGTGGCCGAGATGCTCGAAGGGCGCCGGGCGCAGTTCGTCGCGGAGCTGGTCGCGGCGGGCGCGGGCCGGGCAGAGGCGGGCAGGAACGTGGACGCGGCCGTCGACCGGCTGGTCTGGTACGCCGGATGGTCCGACAAGATCACCGCGGTGGCGGGGGCGGCCAACCCGGTCGCCGGGCCGTACTTCAACCTCTCCACGCCCGAGCCGACCGGGGTCGTCGCGGTCGTCGCGCCCGAGGACCCGCTGCTCGGCCTCGTCTCGGTCGTCGCCCCGGTGATCGTCACCGGCAACACCTGCGTCGTGGTCGCCGGTGAGCGGGCGCCGCTGCCCGCCGTCACGCTGGCGGAGGTGCTGGCCACCTCCGACCTGCCGGGCGGGGTGGTCAACGTGCTGACCGGCTCGACGGCGGAGATCGCGCCCTGGCTGGCCTCGCACATGGACGTCAACGCCCTCGACCTCACCGGCGTCGCGGACGCGGAGCTGGCGGTCACGTGCGAGGAGGCCGCGGCGGAGAACCTCAAGCGGGTCCTGCGCCCGGTGCCCGTGACCGACTGGTACGCCGACCCAGGAACCCGGCGGATGACCACCTTCCTGGAGACCAAGACGGTCTGGCACCCGACCGGCGTGTGACCGCCCCGGTCCGTGGCGGAACCCTCCGCCACGGACCGGCGGACCCCTTCACGAAGGGGCGTGGCGGAGCCAGGGGTGGGCGGCCTCCAACTGCTGGGCCAGGCCGAGCAGGCGGGCCTCACCTCCCGGCGGGGCGACGAGCTGCACGCCGATGGGCATGCCCGTCGAGTGCCAGCCGTACGGCACGCTCATGGCGGGCCAGCCGGCCATGTTCCAGGCGCCGGTCGCCGGGGCGTAGGTCAGGTTGACGCGGGTGTTGTCCAGCAGCCCCCGGCGGCCCCAGCGTTCGGCGGGGGGAGGGGAGGCGGCGAGCGTCGGGGTGATGAGCACGTCGGCCTTGCCGAACCAGTGGTCGGCGCCCCGGGCGCGCCAGCGTTCCCTACCTCGCGAACCGTCCTTGCCGATCCTGGCCAGCAGCCTGCCCGCCCTGGCCAGTGCCCGGGTACGGCGCTCAAGTCTGCGGGAGTCGAGTCCCCGGGTCTCGCGCAGGGCACAGGCGAACCAGGCGGCGATCGTGGCGCTGCCCAGCCAGCTCGGCAGCCGCGTCTCGTGCTCGACCACGGTGTGCCCGGCGGCGGCCAGGGTGTGGCCCGCCTCGACGACCGCCCGCTGCAGCTCGGGGTCGATCGCGAAGCCCGGCGGCACCGGCAGGCGGGCCACGCCGATCCGCAGTCCCGAGGGGCGCGGCGGGATCGGCGCGCCACGTCCTCCGTCGCTCCACAGCGCCCCGTCGTCGGCAGAGGAGCCGGGAGAGCCGGGGGAGCCGGACGTGCGGTGGGAGGTGGTCGGCAGGGCCAGGGACATGTCGCCCGCCATCACCGCCAGCGCCAGCGCCAGGTCGGTCACGGTCGTGGCCAGCGGGCCGTTCTCCGCCATGCTGTACCAGTCGTGCTCCGGGGGTGGGACGACCTTCTGGCCGGGCTTGATGGCGACGATCCCGCAGCAGGCGGCGGGGACGCGCAGGGAGCCGAGGCCGTCGGTTCCGTGGGCCAGCGGGACCATCCCGGCGGCGACCGCCGCGGCGCTGCCGCCGGAGGAGCCGCCGGGGGTGCGCCGGGGATCCCACGGGTTGCGGGTGACGGCGTAGACGCTGTCGCAGAAACCGGCCAGGCACAGTTCGGGCACGTTGGTGATCCCGACGACCACCGCCCCCGCCGCCCTGAGCCTGGCCACCACCGGGTGGTCCTCGGCCGCCGCGACGGAGGAGGTGGCCGCGGAGCCGTTCCGCATGGACTCGCCCCTGACCGCGACGACGTCCTTGATCGCGACGGGCACGCCCGCGAGCGGCAGCGTGGCCAGGTCCTCGCGTTCCTGCAGGGCCCGCGCCTCGGCGAGCGCCCGTTCCGTGCGGACCCTGCGGAAGGCCCCGATCCGTCCGTCGCGTTCGGCGATCACCCGGAGGTGGTCCTCGACGACCGAGGGGGCGGTGACCTCCCCCCGGCGTACGGCCTCGGCTATCTCGGCTGCGGACCTTCCCACCCAGGACATGAACCGAGTGTTATCCGGCAAGTGCGCCAGGGGAAGCGCATCACATCTCAATCAGATGACTTGTCCGGCTCATCGGCGTTATCCGCCCCGGCGCGCCGCAGATCGCGGCCCGCCCCCTTGAGCGCCAGGCGCAGCGCGTACTCCAGTTGGGCGTTGACGCTCCGCAGATCGTCGGCCGCCCACTTGGCGATCGCCTCGTAGACGGCCGGATCGAGTCTGAGCAGGACTTTTTTCCGCTCAGGCATACAGGCTGCCGGCGTTGACCACCGGCTGGGTAGCCCGGTCGCCGCACAGGACGACCAGGAGGTTGGACACCATCTGGGCCTTTCGCTCCTCGTCGAGCTCCACGACGCCCTCCTCGGCCAGCCGGTTGAGTGCAAGCTGGACCATACCAACGGCGCCGGAGACGATGTGCGTGCGAGCCGCGACCACCTGGGCGGCCTGCTGGCGGACCAGCATGGCCTGGGCGATCTCGGGGGCGTAGGCCAGGTGGGTGATGCGGGCCTCAAGCACCTCGACCCCGGCCAGTTCGGTGCGGTCGACCAGTTCGGTGGTCAGCTCGGCGGCCACCTCGGCGCCGTCGCGCAGGCTGGTGCCGCTGCCCTCGTGGGAGTCGTAGGGGTGGCTGGTGGCCAGGTGCCGCACGGCCGCCTCCGACTGGATCGCGATGTACTCCTCGTAGTCGTCCACGGAGAAGGCCGCCTTGGCGGTGTCGGTCACCCGGTAGACGACGACGGCCGCGATCTCGACGGGGCTGCCGTCGGCGTCGTTCACCTTGAGCTTGGCCGTCTCGAAGTTGCGCACCCGCAGGGTGATGCGGCGCCTGGTGGTGAAGGGAAGCACCCACTGCAGGCCCGCGTCGTTGACCGAGCCGACGTAGCGGCCGAGGAACTGCACGACCTGGGCCTCGTTGGGGTTGACCACGACGAAGCCGCTGCCCAGGACGACCAGGGTCAGCACCGCCACGACCCCGGCCACGATCTTGACGACGTCGCCGCCGGAGAACGCGATCCCGGCCAGGACGGCGAGGAGGACCAGAAGTCCGAGGAGAACGGCGAAACCGTTGATCCGGAAGGCACGTCGTTCCATGTGCTCCACCTTTGCTATCGGAGTGATATCACTAAGATAGCGCGTGATCATCGATGTGTGAACCGGAATTCGGCACGCTCGGTGACGGAGAGGACGGCCAGGGACTCTTCGCCCAGCGTGTGGCCGGTACGGCGGGCGGCCCGGGGCGCTTCACCCGGCGCTGAGGGCCCGGGGGCGAGGGCCGCGATGAGGGTCCGCGGTGGGGATCTGTGGTGAGGGGCGGTGGTGAGGGGTCAGCGCCGGGGGTTGGTTCGGCGGGTGGCCGTCGCGGACAGCGGGTCCTCGGGCCACGGATGCCGGGGATAGCGCCCGCGCAGCTCCGCCCTGACCGAGCGGTAGCCGTCGCCGCGCCAGAACGAGGCCAGGTCGTCGGTGACCGCGGCGGGCCGCCCGGCGGGGGAGAGCAGGTGGACGACCGGCGCGACCCCCGCGATCCTGGGCGCCTCGTCCCAGCCGAACAACTCCTGGAGCTTGACGGCCAGCACCGGCCGCTCACCCGAGTAGTCGACCCTGATCCGCGACCCGCTGGGCACCTCGACCCGCTCGGGGGCGGTCTCGTCGAGGCGCGCGCTCCACGGAACCAGCCGGCCCAGGGAGCCGGCCACGTCCAGCCGTTCGAGGTCGGCCCTGCGACGGGCCCGCGACAGTTCGGGCTCAAGCCACAGATCGACCGCGTCGAGCAGGGCGTCGTCGTCCACCGCGGGCCACGGCTCACCCAGCGCCCGGTGGCAGAAGGCCAGCCGTTCCCGCAGGGCGACGGCCTCGGGGGTCCAGCGCAGGATCGACAGACCCTCGGCGCGCAGGCCGGACAGGAGCGCGGGCCTGACGTCGGCGTCGGGCAACGGGACCGAGGACAGCTCGACGGCGCCCAGGCGTTCGACCCGGCGAGCCGAGACGTCACCGCGCCGCTCACCCGGCGGGACCCGCCACACCACCTCCTCCGCACGGTCGTACAGAGGGGAGGCGGCCAGCCTGGCGGTCTCCTCGTCGATCACCACGGCCTGCCTGACCCGGGCGGCGGCCGACCCTGCGGGCCGGTCGGCGACCGCGACCGCGAGCCACGGCGCGCTCCCCAGCCGCGACCCGGAGGGCAGTTCGGCGGCCGTCCCCGAGGCCATCAGATAGGAGCCGCCCCGGCGCCTGGCCACCCGCTCCGGATAGGCCAGCGCCACCACCAGCCCGGCCACCGCGTCGTCCCCCATGCCCGAAGGGGAGGCGCGACCCGCGTCGCGGGCCAGCCGCCGCGCCTCCTGACGCCAGCGGGCGGCGAAACCGTCCCCGCCCCGCCGTACGGCACGCCAGAACGCCACCAGGTCGTCCCCCGCGTCCCCCGGCAGCCGCTCGGACAGCAGCGCCACCACCTCGGCCGCCTCCGGCCCCACGTCCAGCAGGGCCCTGGCCAGTCGGGGATGGACCCCCACCCCGGCCATCTCCCGCCCCCTCGGTGTGACACGGCCCCCGGGGGAGTCGAGGGCGCCGAGCGCGTGCAGGGTACGGCGGGCCGCCTCCATCGCGGCGGCCGGAGGGGGATCCAGCAACGCCAGACCGCTCGCGGAAGGGTCCCCCCAGCAGGCCGCCTGTAGGGCGAAACCCGTCAGATCGGCCAGTGCGATCTCGGGCGCGGAGTGCTCGGGCAGCCGCTCGTGCTCGACCGGCGACCAGCACCGGTAGACCACCCCGGGGGCCTCGCGCCCCGCCCGGCCCGCGCGCTGGGTCGCCGAGGCCCGGGAGAGCCGCACGGTGGTCAGCGAGCCGAGCCCCCTGGCGTGGTCGGTCCTCGGCTCCCTGGCCAGCCCGGAGTCCACGACGATCCGGACCCCGGGAACGGTCAGGCTCGACTCGGCGACCGAGGTGGCCAGCACCACCCGCCTGCGCGTGCCCGGCGAGAGCACGGCCTCCTGGACCCGGGCCGGGGCCTGGCCGTGCACCTGGAGCACCTCGACGTCCCCGAGGGGATGCGCGGCCACCCTGGCGATCTCCCCGACCCCCGGCAGGAAGCACAGCACGTCCCCCTCGTGCTCGGCCAGCGCCCGCCGTACGACGGCGGCGACATGGGCCAGGAAGGCCGGATCGACCCGCAGGCCGTGCGGGGGAGCGACCGTGGCGGGGGCGGGCGCCCAGACCGGGGTGACCGGGTGCGCGACGCCCTCGGCCCGCACGACCGGCGCGGGCGGCCCGTCCTGGCCGAGCAGCGCCGCCAGCGGAGCCGCGTCCGCCGTCGCCGAGGCCGCCACGATCCGCAGGTCGGGCCTGAGCGCGGACCTGACGTCCAGCAGGAAGGCCAGGGCGGTGTCGGCGTCCAGGTGACGTTCGTGACACTCGTCGAGCAGCACCACGTCCACACCGCCGAGTTCGGGGTCACGCTGGAGCCGCCGCAGCAGCACACCCGTGGTGACGACCTCGACGACCGTCTCGGGCCCCGCCCGCCGCTCCCCCCGTACGGCGAAGCCGACCGGCCCGCCGACCTCGGACCCGAGCAGCCACGCCATCCGCCGCGCCGCGGCCCGCACCGCCATCCTGCGCGGCTCCGCCACGATCACCCTGCGCGGCTCCGTCGCGACGAACGGCCGGACCGGCGGGTCACCGACCAGCCCGGCCAGCGCGAGCGGGACGAGCGTGGTCTTCCCTGTCCCCGGCGGCGCGGTCAGCACGGCCGTGCCGTACTCGTCGAGGGCGGCGGACAGCTCGGGCAGGGCGTGTCGGACGGGGAGGGCGGACCAGTCGGGGCGCACGGGGAACTACCGGGATCTCACGGGGTTCTCGTGAGGCTCCGCCGGGGACCTCACGAAGGGCTCTGCCGGGGTTCTCACGGGGCCTCAGGACATGGGGTCGAGGACGCCCGTGCTCACCAGGGCGATGATGACCAGGCCCAGGATGATCCGGTAGATCACGAAGCCGGTGAACCTGTGGGTGCTGATGTACTTCAGGAACCACGCGACCGCCGCGTAGCCGACGACGAACGAGATCACGGTGGCCAGGATCGTCGGCCCCCAGTCGGGGCTGTCGGCCTCACCGATCTTGAACAGTTCCAGCACGCCCGCGCCGAGCACCGCCGGGATGGCCAGCAGGAAGGAGTACTTCGCGGCCTCCTCCCTGCGGTAGTCGAGCAGCAGACCCGCGCTGACCGTGCCGCCGGAGCGGGAGACGCCGGGGATGAGGGCCAGCGACTGGGCGAAGCCGTAGATCAGGGCGTGCGGGAAGCTGAGGTGGCGCTGCAGGGTCAGCTTGTTGCGGGCCGTACGGTCGGCGAACCAGAGGATCACGGCGAAGACGATCAGGGTCGTGGCGATCAGCCGCAGGTCGCGGAAGACGGTCTCGATGCTGTCCTTGAACAGCAGGCCGAGCACGACGATCGGCAGCGTGCCGACGATGATGTACCAGCCCATCCTGGCGGCGTGGTGGGAGCGCAGGTCAGGCGTCCACAGGGACCTGACCCAGGTGGAGATGATCTCCCAGATCTCCTTGCGGAAGTAGATGACGACCGCCGCCTCGGTACCGATCTGGATCACGGCGGTGAACGCCGCGCCGGGATCGGTCCAACCGAACAACGCGGAGACGACTCTGATGTGGGCGCTTGAGGAGATCGGCAGAAACTCCGTCAACCCCTGAACGAGGCCGAGGACCACCGCTTCGAACCAGCCGATCAACTTGGGCACCTTCCGTCCCGGAGTACGTGCGTGACGTAGGCGAGGCTAGCGGAGCCGGGCACCTGACGTGACCCGGTCATTCGGCCGATACGCCGGTGTCATCCGAATCCGTGGGCCAACCGGTAGTCCTCCATGAGGACGTCACTCTGGAGGACAAGATGACCGAGTTCACGGAGTACGTCGCGCAACGTCATGAACGGTTGCGAAGAACGGCGTACCTCCTCACCAGAGACTGGGCGATCGCCGAGGACCTGGTGCAGACGGCGCTGGCCAGGGCATGGCTCGCCTGGCGCCGGATCGACGGCGACCCCGATCCGTACGTGTACCGGATCATCGCCAACACCCATGCCTCCTGGTGGCGGCGACGCTGGCGGGGCGAGGTCCCGACGGAGGTGATGCCCGACCGGGACGACGGACGGGACTTCACCCGGGAGATCGGCGACCGGGACGCGCTGTGGACGGCGATCGGCACGCTGTCGGGGCGTCAGCGCGCCGTGGTCGTCCTGCACTACTTCGAGGAGATGACCCTGGCCCAGGTCGCCGGCGTGCTCGGCTGCTCGGTCGGGGCGGTCAAGAGCCAACTCGGCAGGGCACTCGCCCGGCTGCGGGTCGACCAGGGGGTTCGGACGATGACGGGAGCACAGCGATGAGCCACACCGAGCACGACCTGAGGGAACTGCTCGCCGAACGCAGCACGGGCGGCCACGGGGGCGGCGCCCGGCTTGAGGACATCCTCACCGAGGGCAGGAGGATCAGACGGCGCAGGTGGGCCACGGTGGGAACGGTCGCCGCCGTGACCGCCGCCGCGCTCGTCCTGACGCCGACCCTGCTGTCCGGCGGCACACGGGACGGCGGCACGCGGGGCGGCGGCAGCATCATGGCCCAGGTGGGCGAACCGATCAAACAGGTGGGCGAAGAGGGAGTACGGCTGGCGGGCGTCCGCTCGGAGGAGACGGGGAAGGCGGAGCGGCTCTCGTTCGTCCCGAAGAGCGAAAAGACCTCCTACCGCGTCAACTGCGCCCACGCGAGCCGGGTGTTCGTGCACTACGGCGACCGGGTGGACGTGGGCACCTGCGGGGAGAACGAGCGGGGACAGGAGTGGACGGCGTTCGGCAGCCTCGACGGGCTCACCGCCGGGGTCCCCGTCACGGTCGAGGTGTTCACCGTCCCCACCACGGTCGAGGACACCCCCAAGGATCCCTCTCCCGAGGAGCAGTCTCCCCAGGGGTACGACCGGGCGCTCGCGGACGCCGTTCGTGGCCCCGCCCTGTGGGAGATCGCGATCCACGACCAGGGGGTCTCCACCGCCTCCTGCTCGCCGGACATCTGCCTGGACAACGGAGCCCGCCTCGCGACCCAGGGCGAGTTCAACCTCGGGGGCCTGCCCAACAGCCACCAGGTCGCGGGCGGTCACCTCACCCAGATCAACGAGAAGCACGCCTTCCAGGGCGCGGTGGAGGGCAAGGGCCGGGTGTACGTCCGCTGCGAGGGAGAGGATCTGCACGCTCTCATCTGGGCGGACAAGGCCGACAGGACCGGGGTCCTCGCCAGGTCCGCACCCTGCGGCGCCAAGCCCGTCATGTGGGAGTTCTTCGCCAACGGTTCGGCGGAGGTCACGGTCGCCGTCGTACGGCGCGACCGGCTGCCGCGCGGGGGTGACCTCGGCTCCGACCTGCAGGCCGCCTCGGGGGAGGCCGACCGCCTGCTGTCCGGGCTCAGGCCCGAGGCGGGGTCCTGGCACGTCGCCCTGCAGCAGCTGGACTAGCCGGCGTCGAAGTGGGCGTTCGACGGCCGGGCGCTCCGGCCCCTGTCCGCCTTCCAGAGGCGGACAGGGACCGGACCAGGAAATCGTATATAAAAATCGTATATCGAAGAGGGGCCAGGTGAAGGGGGAGAAAAGGGCGATTTAGGCTGTCCCTGCCTGCCGTTCCACAACGACCGAGGTCCCCATGACGACTGTCTCCCCCGTCCCCTTCGACCCCGAGCTCGGACAACTGCTCGCCGCGATGCGCGGCGACAGCCCGCCCCAGCCGTTGAACGCCGAGACGCTGGCCGCCTCCCGGGCCGGGCTTGAGGCCATGGCCCAGCCCGCCGCGGTGGTCATCGGCGACCGGCCCGTCGAGGCCGAGGAACGCACGATCCCGGGCAGGCCGGGAGCCCCCGACCTGGCCGTCACCATCCTGCGGCCCAAGGAGCGCGTGCCCGGCGCACCGGGCCTGTACAACATGCACGGTGGCGGCCTGGTCATGGGCGACCGGCACATGGACACCCCCCGCCTGGTCGACATGGTGGTCGAGTTCGGCTTCGTCGTGGTCAACGTCGAGTACCGCCTCGCGCCGGAGAACCCCGGAACCGGGCCTGCCGAGGACTGCTACGCCGGCCTGCTCTGGACGGCCGACCACGCCGAGGAACTCGGCTACGACCCGGAGCGCCTGATCGTCATGGGCGGCAGCGCCGGAGGCAACCTGGCCGCCGCCATGTCGCTGATGGCCCGCGACCGCAAGGGTCCCAAGCTGGCCGGGCAGCTGCTGCTGGTCCCCATGCTCGACGACCGCAACGAGTCCGTCTCGACCCACCAGTACGACGGGATCGGCACCTGGGACAGGGCCGCCAACCTCTTCGCCTGGAAGTCGGTCCTCGGCGACGGGGTCGGCGGCCCCGACGTCTCGCCGTACGCCGCTCCCGCCAGGGCGACGGACCTGTCCGGCCTGCCCCCGGCGTACATCGAGCTGGGCTCGGCCGAGCTGTTCCGCGACGAGTCGGTCGAGTACGCCAGCCGTATCTGGGCGGCGGGCGGCGAGGCCGAACTGCACGTGTGGAACGGCGGCTTCCACGGCTTCGAGATGTACTTCCCGGACAGCGGGCTCGGCCGTGACGCGCTGCGGACCCGCGACACCTGGGTACGCAGGATCCTCGGCCGCTGAGGTTCCCACCCGGACGTGACCCACAAGGGCCGTGACCCACAAAGGCCGTGATCCATGCGGGCCGTGACCCGCCTGGGTCGCGGCCCGTCCATGTCGCCGACCGTTCGGCCGCCGGTTCGCCCTGGGTGCCGGTTCGCCTTGGGTGCCCGCCCGTCGAACCCTGTCAGGGTTTTCTCAGGGTCGGCGAGGGAACGGGGGTTCTCCCGCCACTCGTTGAACCAGACGAACAGACCACGACACGGGGAGAAGAAGTGCACCGTTCGAGAAACCACAAGATCATCGCTGGAGTCTGCGGCGGCATCGCGGAGAGCCTCGGCTGGTCACCCACCGTCGTACGGATCCTCTGGCTGCTGCTCTCCCTGCTGCCCGGCCCCATGTGGGTCGCCTACGTCCTGATGTGGATCTTCCTCCCCAAGGCGCCGGCGACTCGCTACTGACAACTAATCTGGGGGCATGAGGGAACGGCCGCTGACACTGCTGCAGGACGACCTGGTCGACTACGAGAAGGCGATGGAACGGATGACCGACCTGGTCGGTCAGCGGCAGCGCGACGAGCGCTCCGACACGCTCTGGTTGCTCAGCCACCCGCAGGTCTACACCGCGGGCAGACGAACCCTGCAGCAGCATCTGCCCGACCCCTCCCACGGCATTCCCGTCGTCAACACGGGCAGGGGCGGCCAGCTCACCTACCACGGCCCCGGACAGCTCGTCGGCTACCTGATCGTCAAGCTGGGCGACGACGAGGGGATCGTCGACTACGTCCGTGAGGTGGAGCTCAGGCTGGTGCGGGCGCTCGACGCGCTCGACGTCCCGGCCGAGCGCCGCGACACCCCGCCCGGCTCGCCGCTGCTCACCGGCGTCTGGACGAAGCGAACCGGGCGGAAGATCGTCTCGATCGGCATGCGGCAGAGCCGTGGCGTGACCAGTCACGGCTTCGCCCTCAACGTCGACGGCGACCTGACCCCGTGGGGCTGGGCGGTGGCCTGCGGCATGCCCGAGGTGGACATGACCTCCCTGGACAGGGAGATCACCTCGACGACGGGCGTCATGGACCGGGTCAGGGCCGCGGTCGCGGCGGCCTTCGAGGCGAGCTGACCCCTTCCCCCGGCCTTCACGACCGCCTGGCCGTACGGTTCCGGCGGGCTTCGTGGGGCAGTCGGCTGATCCAGGCGCAGTAGGCTACGCCGGGGTGACGCGGCGAGAGCGGGGTGGTTCGCGGTGCGGAAGTCAGGCACTACGCCGACACTCGACCTGGTCGACGTCGGCGAGCACGTGTGCTGGATCGTCGAGCCCCACCAGGGATACGCGGCCGTGACCTCGGCCTTCCTGGCCGACGGTGAGCTGTTCGGCGACAAGGTCGTCATCGTCGGCTCGCCCCTCGACCCCATCGCCTCCGCGGAGGTCCCCAGGGACGCCACCCTCGTCGACCCCCGCTCCGTCCTGGGCGACGGCCCGACCCCCGACCTCGGCCCGATGCTCGGTCTCGTACGGCGCGAGGCCGACATGGCGGGACGACAGGGATATCGAGCCCTGCGCGTACTGGCCGTGATGGATCAGCTCGTCCCACCCGAGATCGGGATCGAGGCGCTGATCGACCACGAACTGCGCCTCGACCGGTTGGTGGCCGACCACGAGGCCATCATGGTCTGCGCGTACGGCCACGACAGCTTCGGCGCCGCGACCCTTGACCATGTGGCGTGTGTGCACCCCAGCGAACTGGGTACCGGACGCGCGGGACCGTCGTTTCGGATGTTCAGCTCGGGGCCCGGAGACTGGGCCGTGTGCGGAGTCGTCGACTCCGACGGAGCCGCGGCGTTCGGTGCCGCCCTGGCCGCCGCGACGGCGCTCTCACCGACATTACGGCTCCATCTCGACGAGCTGGAGCTGATGGACGCCGCCGGAATGCGCGCGCTCGTCGAGGCCGCCGCTGACACCTCGGTCCACCGGATCACGATCGAGGGCGCGAATCCGACAGTGAGGTCGTGCTGGGAGATGCTCGGCTACGGCAACTGCGAGATACGCGTGGAGCTGACGCCATGACTACCGAGACCACCGGTGTGATGGACACGGCCGGCCTGCGCCATGAGCTCTACACCTACTCCGGGGAGGAGCAGTTCCTCGCCGGGGTCCGCTCCTTCATCGACGACGCCCTAGCGGCAGGGGAGATCGTCCTGATCTCCGTACCCGAGGACCGCGAACGGATGCTGCGCGAGGAGTTGCCCGGCACCGACCCCGGCGTGGTGTTCATGGACACCGAGGCGCTCGGCCGCAACCCCGCCAGGCTCATCCCCGCCTGGCAGCGCTGGATCGGCGAACGGACGGCGGAGGGCAGACCGGTGCGCGGCATCGGCGAGACCGACTGGCACGGCCGGGGCGGCGCGGAGATCGAGGAGCTTCGCTACCACGAATGGCTGCTGAACCTCGCCTTCACCGGTTCCCCCGCCTGGTGGCTGCTGTGCCCCTATGACACCGCGACGATCGACCCCGAGACGATGCGGGCGATCAGCCGCTGTCATCCGTACACGTTGACGGACGACGGTTCGCGGCCCTCCTCCGACTACGTCAGGGAACCGTTCTCCTGGGCGGAGCTCGAACCCGCCTGCGACCCGTACGAGGAGTTCCCCTACGCCAGGGGGGACCTCGCGGCCGTCAGGGAGAAGGTGATCGCCTGCGCCGCGCCGCACGGGCTGACGGGAGACCGGCTGCGGGAGACCCTCGTCGCGGTGACCGAGGTCGCGGGCAACAGCATCGCGCACGGCGGCGGCCACGGGACTCTGCGCACGTGGGTGCAGCAGGGGTCGCTGATCTGCGAGTTCCGTGACGCGGGGGTGATGAGCGACCCCATGATCGGCCGCATGGCGCCCTCCCCGCG
Organism: Streptosporangium sp. NPDC020072; assembly: GCF_040631445.1. Lineage (NCBI taxonomy): Bacteria > Bacillati > Actinomycetota > Actinomycetes > Streptosporangiales > Streptosporangiaceae > Streptosporangium > Streptosporangium sp. NPDC020072. The sequence continues at coordinate 489,537 of NZ_JBEYAB010000007.1, forward strand.
TTCGCTGCGCGGCCGGGGGATGTGGCTGGTGCACCAGATCTGCGACCTGGTGCAGGTCCGCTCGGCCCCGGAGACGGGCACGATCATCCGCCTGCACGTCACCCTTCCCGGTGTCCTTCCCTGAAGCGTGTGGTTGGGCGTCTTCCTTCGAACAGCGTGGACAGCGGTGTGATCCCGTAGGGGCGCAGTGCGTCGGCCGATTCGGCGGTGGAGGCGAACCCCAGCGTCTCGGCCAGGGTTTCGAGCGCATCCGGTCATCATGCGCTGCCGCGAACGCGCCCAAGACCCGCGCGACGATCCTGGGAAGAGGGCCGGGTCGGCGGGGACGTATCTGCTCGGCCCGCAGGGCCCGGCGCGGGGCCAGTCGGCGGCCGAGGTCGGAGGCCGGTGCGATCGGTGGCGGAATGGTGGCACCGGGAGCCTCATCCTTCGCTCGGTTCCCTGCGATCGAGACGTGCCCCCGAAGGCGAGGCGCCTCCCGCATGCCGTTTTATCCATATTGCTTATCGTGGGTTGTGAGACCTGGGCTGTCCCATCTCCGCGCTTTATGACCCCGCGCCTTTGTATAACTTGTGCGCCGAAACATAGCCTATGCGCCGAAATTGAGTAGTGGAATACTTGCGCCCATCTGGTCGAACCCGACCAGGATCAAAACGAGGACAAAGGCGAGGCTGACCGCGCCCTTTAGTGCCCTGATGACTCGTCTTGAGCGGAGAAGGAGATCTCCATGTCGGGTTCAGGAAAAGCGACACCAGCCGTGTGGCGCTGGACGGCGATATTCGGGGCCTTGATAGGCATGATTATGGTCGGCGCTCTGCTCCCGGCCACCGCCTCCGCGCAAGCGGACGGCCTTCCGGCGCTGACCTTTAACGCAGGGCTACGACCTGCCGCCCCTGCCAACGTGGCCGACACCGGCTCCCGAATCACGCAGGCCGGTGCCGACGCCGCCCTGGCCGTTCACAACCGGAACGGGAAGGCGGACCTCGCCGCGTCCTGGAACAGCGGCGATACGCTGTCCACTGCGGTTTATCTCTCTGATGGCTCGCGGTTTCCGGGGTGGAGTCAGTGGAGCAACCGTGATGGCGGTTGGATTGACGCGCCCAGCC